>NZ_JBIAXM010000013.1:0-265814 GCF_042896695.1 Streptomyces sp. NPDC001270
CGGCTGCTCCCGCGAAACCGCCAAGCGCTCGGACCTGGCCGGGTGGGCACAGTACGGCTACTGCGCGTCGCACTCACGATACTTCTGGGGCCTGCAGCTGCACCTGGTGTGCACGCTCGGCGGACTGCCCGTCCTCTTCGCCCTCACCGGCGCGAAAGCCGACGAGCGCGAGACGCTGCGCGACATGCTCGACACCGCACCCGACGTGACCGCCGCCCGTCCCGGACAGACGATCATCGGCGACAAGAACTACTACGGCAGCGCATTCGAGCACGACCTTGCCGAGCGCCACCTGGAACTGCTGCGGCCGGCCCGCAAAGGCGAACCAGAGCGGGCCGGGGCACACCTGTTCAAACCACTGCGACAGGTCATTGAGTCGATCAACCAGACCTTCAAGGGGCAACTCGACCTGGAACGACACGGCGGCAAGAGCCCAGCGGGAGTAGCAGTCCGCGTCCTGTGCCGGATCCTCGCGCTCACAGCGGTGATCTGGCACAACGACAAAACCGGACAGCCAATCAAGCGGTCACTGACCGCCTACGATCACTGACGCAACAACACCCCTTGGACTCATTCATCTAGTTCGTTCGACCCAGCCATGGCGGCCTGTTCGCGCCACGGCCTGCTGAACCACAACCCAGCCGAACCGCAGGCCAGCACACCCCAAGATCACTCGCGGGTCAGCCCGTAACTCACATCGCGGAGGTCGGCCCTGAACGCGAGGCCCTCATCCGGCGGCGACAGGGGCCTGCATGCCGACTGGCTGGAGAAATACCGTCTGGCCTACCGACGGCACTCGGCATTCCACGCGGCCGCCCATGTGGTCGGCGAACCTGGTCCGACGTAACAGGCGGCCAGGCCACACGGCCACCGCGCGGTTCCTCGTGGGTCAACAGTGCGGAGGCCGAACGGGTCGAAGACTGCGTGCGCGACCTGTTGGCATACCTTCCGCCCAAGGTAACGATCGGCGTGGTCACCCCCTTCGAAGAACTTCGCGACCGGCTCAGCGCGTACGTCCCCGACCGGCTTCGCGTCGGCACCGTTCACCCTTTCCAGGGCGGAGAGTGCGACGGCCGTGACCTTCTTTCTCGTCGCGACCAACGGAATGAGTAGGGGCGCCATCAGCTGGATCGGGCACCAGCTCAACCTCTGGAACGTGGCCATCACCCGCGCACGCAGTCACCTCATCGTGGTGGGCGACGCCATCTACTGGCCGGATTCCCGGTAAACGTAACGATCACCACAGGCGCAAAGTCAGACTTTTCAGTCGTCGAAGCTTTCCTCTCCGTTGACCTGCTGTTGGTGTGTGGGGTTAGTTACTGCAGGCAGTTGTGAGACCACTGTGTGCGGGGTGTGGCGGAAATGCGGAGCCGGATGAGGGTTGGGCCCAGGGTGATCGAGATCCTGCTGGGTTTGGCCTTAGCTGTCGGGTCAGTGCCTGCGCTGGCCACCAGTGCGTCGGCAGGCGTGGCGGCGGCCCCGAGCAGTCAGAGTGCGTCACCGGCCGATGATGCGGGTGGCCTGTCGGAGGCTGATGCACGGGCGAAGGCTGCGAAGACCGGTGAGCCGGTGGAGGTTGCGGCGTTGCGTGGTGAGGCCAGTGAGGTCTTCGCGATGCCGGACGGCAATCTTGAGGCGCGTGAGTATCTACGTCCGGTCTGGGCCCGTGTGGCGGGTGGCTGGCAGCGCATCGACTCTGACCTGGTGGTGACCGGGTCGGGCATGGTCGCTCCCAAGGTGTCGACGATGGGTGTGGAGTTCTCGGGCGGGGGCGCGGCTCCGTTGGTGGTGATGCGGCGTGCGGGGCGGGAGCTGAGCCTGTCGTGGCCCACGTCGCTGCCCGAGCCCGAGCTGGCGGGGGCGGTGGCGACTTATCCGTCGGTGCTGCCGGACGTGGATCTGCGGATGACGGCGCAGGCGGATGGTTTCACTCAGTTGCTGGTGGTGAAGACGGCCGCGGCAGCGGCGAGTCCTGAACTGGCCGAGTTGCGGCTGCGGCTGTCGGCGCAGGGTCTGTCCGTTGAAGAGACTCCGGAGGGTGGCCTGCAGGCGCTCGACCCGGGGGCCCAGGGCGCGGTTTTCGAGGCGCCGAAGCCGATGATGTGGGATTCCAGCCCGGGTACGGAATCGGCGGGCACGGCGCGGTCGTCGTCGGCAGGGTCCGGTAGCAACGCTGAGCCGAGGGCGGCTGCGGACGCGGGGGAGGGGCCGGGTGCGGGGGAGTCGGGCAAGCTGGCGCCGGTGGAGGTGGAGGTGTCTGCTGGGCAGAAGGAGGTGGTGCTGACTCCGGATGCCGGTGTGCTGAAGGGCGAGGACACCACGTATCCCGTCTACATCGATCCGCAGTGGTATTCGCCTCGGGCGTCGGCGTGGACGATGGCGTCGGAGTACTGGGCGTCGTCGCCGCAGTGGAAGTTCAACGGGGAGTCCGATGCCGGGATGGGTTTCTGCAATTGGTCGTACTGCAAGCCGAACGACACCAAGCGCCTTTTCTACCGCGTCCCGGTGTCCGCGTTCGCGGGCCGGTCGATTCTGTCGGCGGAATTCGTGGTGCGCAACACCTGGTCGGCGTCCTGTGGAGCGCGGACGGTGGAGCTGTGGCAGACCAAGGACATCTCCTCGTCGACCACGTGGAACACCCAGAAGGCATCCGGCTTCTGGATCAAGCAGTTGGACGCGCCGTCATTCGCGTACGGATTCGAGGGCTGTGCGGCCAAGGACGGCGAGTTCGATGTCAAGTCCGCGGTGCAGACGGCTGCGAACAACAAGGACTCCACGATGACGTTCGGCCTGAAGGCGGCCAGCGAGGAAGATGCCTATGCGTGGAAGCGGTTCTCGGACAAGGCGTTCTTGCGGGTGAAGTACAACCGTCCGCCGGCTCAGATCAAGATGTCGCAGTTGACGATGGTGTACGGCGGCACGTGCAAGAAGCCGTCGTCGGCTGCCCGGGTGCGCAGCCTCGGCCTGATCTATGCGAACAATGTCACCGATCCGGACGGGGACAGCGTCGCGGTGCAGTTCCAGGCGAAGTGGGACGGCGGTTCCTGGAGCCCCGCGAGGACATCACTGAAGGCGTCAGGGACGTCTTTCAAGATCAGCCTGCCGTCGACGATTCCGGAGGGTAAGTCGGTCAACTGGTACGCCCGTGCTTATGACGGGGCGCAGTACTCGCCGTGGTCGTATGCGGGGGATGCGACGGCGTGCTATTTCGTCTACGACAAGAATGCGCCCGCGGCGCCGACGGTCAGCTCGGGTGAGTATCCGGAATCGGATCCGGCGGATCCTGATGACCCCTGGCATGACGGGGTCGGGCAGTACGGATCGTTCACGATCGACGGGGTGAACTCGGATGTGACGACGTACTGGTACGGCGTCAACGGCGATCCGAACCCGGACAACACGATCAGGACTTCGGGCGGGGCTGCGCAGATCGCCAAAGTGCTGCCGTCCAAGCCGGGTGTCAACTTCTTCACTGCGAAGGCTTTCGACTCGGCGGGTAACGGCAGTGAGACCCGCACCTACTTCTACCGGGTGAAGGCCGGGCAGCCCGACCGTGCGACCTGGCAGATGGACGAGGCCGCCGACGCGAGCAAGGCGGCGGGCTCCACTCCGCCGCGCAATCTGAAACTGCTGGGCGGCACCACGGCCGGGGTGGAGGGTGTCACGGGTACGGCGGTGCGGTTCAACGGTACGGACGGGTACGCCGACACCGACCTCTCCCCGGTCAATTCCACCCAAAGCTTCACTGTGTCCTCCTGGGTGAAGTTCGATCAGCAGCCCACCCGTTCGGCGGTGGTTGCCACCCAGCCCGGCAATGTCATGGCGGGCTTCGAGCTCTACTACTCCCTGACCTACGGCTGGGTGTTCAACCAGCATTCCGCGGATTCCGCTGATGCCACCTCGGTCATGGCCAAGGCTGCCACGCCCGCACCGGTCACGGTCGGCAAGTGGACGCAGGTGGCCGGCTCCTACGATGCGACCCTCGACCTGCTGCGACTGTATGTCGACGGACAACTGGTCGGTGAGAAAAGCTGGTCCACACCGTGGAACGCCCGCCGCGGCCTGCGCCTGGGTGCCGGGTCCTACAGCGGGACACCGGGCAACTTCCTTCCCGGCGCCATCGACGAAGTGCAGATCTTCAGCCGGTCGCTCGCCGACAGCGAGGTCGGCAAGCTGTATGCGAAGGAGACTGTCGGCGACCCGGGGCCGCCCGCGATCGCGGTGTTCCACCTGGACGAGGAAGCCGGCGCCACCGAGATCGCCGGCTACGGCGGAGTGTTCCCGGCGGAATACCACGGTGCCGTCACCACAGGAGTGCCGGGTATGGCGGGGAAAGCCACACACTTCGACGGCGCAACCGGCTACGGGAAGATCGGCCAGACCAGCGCCCCGCACATCAACACCTTCCGGAGCTTCACTGTCTCCGCCTGGGCGAAGCTGGACAGCCTGGCGGCTGAAAGCGGCGTGGTCGTGACGCAGGCCGGCAAGGAACGCCCCGGGATGGAGCTGTACTACTCCGCCTCCGCCCAGCAGTGGACATTCGCCCAGTACACGGCGGACACACCGGATGCGGGCATCGTTCGCGCAGTCCCTTCCGCCGGTACGAAGGCGCGGGCCGGGGAGTGGACGCATCTGGTCGGCGTGCACGACACCGAGGACAACACACTCACCTTGTATGTGAACGGGGTGAAGGCCGGCTCGGTCACCCAGACCAGCCCCTTCTATGCAGCCGAGTCGATGTATATCGGTACAGGGATGTTCGGCGGAGCGACGCAGTACTTCTTTCCTGGCTCTGTCGACGACGTCCGGGTGCTGGACCGGCCGGTCTCGTCCGTCGAGGTGCAGCAGATGTTCAAACAGCGCCCATTGGTCAAGAGCCGCTGGAAGTTCGAGGAGACTGTCGGTACGGCTCCGGTGACTGTTCCGGATGCTGCGGGCACCGGCAATTCCCTCACGCTGAACGGTGGCGCCAAGAAGTCGGATGCGGGATTCATCGACTTCGGGGCCATGGAACTCGACGGCATCAACGGCTACGCCTCCGCGAAGAGTATGCCGGTGGATACCTCGGGCAGCTTCACGCTGACGGCCTGGGCGCAGGCTGCGGCGATGCCCGACGGGGCGGTGGCCCTGGCCGGCGCAGAAGGAAGCGCGCGCAGCGCCTTCACGGTCCGCTTCGTGCCCGATGCCACTGCCCCAGAGAACCTCCCTGGGCGCTGGCAACTGGCGGTGGCGGACAAGGACGCCGCGGACGCCACCGTGGTGCAGGTCGACAACAGCGCGTTCCACAACGCCCGCGAGTGGAACCACCTGGCCCTGGTCTACGACGGCTTCGCCAAGGAGGCCCGCCTCTACGTCAACGGAAGTCTGGCGGAAGTCGCCTGCACGGACGCCGACGGTGATGGCACCAGTGACAGCGACACCTGCACGGATCAGGTTCCCTGGGCGGAGAACGTGCTGTCGTTCAAGGCCACGTCGCTGCAGATCGGCCGCAGCGGCACCGGCAGCAGCGCCGGCGGGTACTTCCCCGGCCTGGTCGATGACGTATGGACCTTCCAGGGCGCACTGACCGACGCCCAGATCGCCAAGCTGGCCACCAACTGGTTCGAGGTGCCCACCGAAGTCCCCGGCGACTGACCGAACAGATGGTGCGCCGGGAACGGACGGACCCGGCGCACCCTTTCCTTCCCCACCTGAATGTCCCGCACCCACCCCTGGGTGAGTGCCTGTTGATGAGGATCGGATCCAGCATGTACGGCATATCGCGAGCACGTCGTGCTGTCGTCCAGCGGCGAAGAGTCGCGCTGGGCGTCTCGGCAGTCCTGATCGCCACACTGCTGCAGGCAGCGGCCTCCGCGCCCCTCGCTGATGCGGCGGACATGGGCCGCCCGTCGGTAACGGACCTGGACAAGCCGGTCGCTGCCGGCCCCGCCATCAAGGCCAAGCCCCGCAAGGAAATGAAGGGCCCGCGCACACCGGCAGAGGCGCCCAACGCTGCATGGCCCGCGACCGGCTCCGCCGTGGTGGCATTGAACGAGCCGCAGACCAAGGCCAGTGATCCAGTGAAGGCCAAGGGGCTGCCACTGGAGCTGAACACCCCGGCGAAGCAGGTCAAGTCCGCCACCGGCGGTCACATCGAAGCCCGCGTGCTGGGCCAGGACGCGTCCCGCAAGGCGGGCATCGACGGCCTGCTGGTCACCCTGGATGCCCAGGACCCGGACGCGGCGGGCACGTTAGGGACCACCGTCGGCTACGCATCCTTCGCGCAGGCATTCGGTGGCTCCTATGCTTACCGCCTCTCCCTCGTCGAACTACCCGCCTGTGTGCTGACCTCACCGGTCAAGGACGCCTGCCGCACCACCACCCCCGTGGCCGCGGACAAT
Organism: Streptomyces sp. NPDC001270; assembly: GCF_042896695.1. Lineage (NCBI taxonomy): Bacteria > Bacillati > Actinomycetota > Actinomycetes > Kitasatosporales > Streptomycetaceae > Streptomyces > Streptomyces sp. NPDC001270. Next base: position 6,381 of record NZ_JBIAXM010000013.1, read on the forward strand.
GACACCGAGGCGCAGACGCTCACGGCGTCTGCTGTGTCCGTCAAGGCCGGCAGCCCGACGGTGCTGGCTGTGGTCGCCGACGACTCGGGCAAGACCGGTGACTACAAGGCGACTCCGCTGTCGGCGTCGTCGACCTGGAGCACCAGTCTGAACTCGGGTTCCTTCAGCTGGTCCTACGGCATTCCGGTGCCTGCGGTGCCAGGCGGCCTGTCGCCGAGCGTGGGGCTGTCGTACTCCTCCGGAGAGATCGACGGGCGCACCGGCAACAGCAACAACCAGTCCTCGTGGGTCGGCGACGGGTTCGACCTTTCGCCGGGTTTCATCGAGCGCCGCTACAAGCCGTGCGCGGATGACGGACAGAAAGCCGACGACGGTGTCAACAAACCGGGCGATCTGTGCTGGGGCTACGACAACGCCTACATCTCCTTCAACGGCAAGAGCGGCGAACTCGTCCCGGACGGCGATGACGAGTGGCGGCTGAAGAACGATGACGGCACACGCATCGCACGGCTGAAGGAGACAGCCCGCGGCAACGGTGACGATGACAACGAGTACTGGCAGGTCACGGCCGCGGACGGCACCCGCTACTTCTTCGGCTATAACCGGCTGGAAGGCTGGGCGGACGGCAAGGAAACCACCGACTCCACCTGGACCGTCCCCGTCTACGGCGACGACACCGACGAGCCCTGCCATGCCGCGACCTTCGCCGACTCCTGGTGCCGGCAGGCATGGCGGTGGAACCTCGACTATGTCATCGACACGCACGGCAACGCCATCGCCTACTACTACGACAAGGAAGACAACTCCTACGGACGGAACCTGAAGGCGGCCGACGACACCCGTTACACCCGGGGTGGCTACCTCGACCGTATCGAGTACGGCGTGCAGTGGGACCATGCCTACAGCGCCAAGCCGCTGGCCAAGGTCGACTTCACCAGTTCCGAGCGGTGCCTGCCCGACAGCGCGACGGACTGCTCGTCCATCTCCAAGGACGCGTTCTACTGGTATGACACGCCGTGGGACATGAACTGCGATGCGGATACGGACTGTGACACGAGCTATTCGCCGACGTTCTGGACCCGTAAGCGCCTCACCGGCATTTCCACCCAGGTCCTCAACGGGGCTGACTACAGTCCGGTCGACTCCTGGAAGCTGAACCATCGCTGGGGTCAGGCGGACGTCGACTACCAGTTGCTGCTCGATTCCGTGCAGCACACCGGCCAGACCGCTACCACCCCGATCACTCTGCCGCCGACTACGTTTGCCTACACCCAGTTGGAGAACCGGCTGGACAAGATCGGCGACGGCTACGCGCCCTTCGTCAAGGCACGCCTGTCGACGATCAGCGACGAGTACGGTGGCCAGACGGACGTCAACTATTCGGAGCCGGCCTGCAAGGCGGACAGCCTGCCGACACCGGAGACCAATACCACTCGCTGCTTTCCGCAGATGCTGGGTGGCTCGGACACCGAAGATCCCGAGCGGCACTGGTTCAACAAGTACGTCGTCACCTCCGTCACTGCCACCGACCGTACCGGCGGTGCCCCGGACGCCGTCACCTCCTACGAGTATCTCGACGGAGGGGCCTGGCACTACGACGATGACGACGGCCTGACCAAGGAGAAGAACAAGACCTGGTCGCAGTGGCGCGGCTACGGCCACGTCCGGGTCAGGACCGGCGGCCAGGGCGGCGGCACCGCCATGAAAACCCAGCAGGAAAGCTACTTCCTGCGCGGCATGGGCGGCGACCGCAAGGACTCCTCCGGCGGCACCAAGTCCGTCAGCGTCTCACTGAATGCTGGTGAAGGCGACCCGATCGCCGACCACGAGTCCGCGGCCGGTTTCCCATACCGGACGGAGACCTACTCCGGTCCCGGCGGCAAGGTGCTGGCAAAGACCGTCAACCGGCCCTGGCACCACGAGACCGGTAAGCGGGTGAGGTCCTGGGGCACGGTGACCTCCAACTTCACCGGCACGGCGAACACCCAGACGTTCACCTCGCTGGACAACGGTGCGGGTGCCGACTGGCGCATCGCCTCGAAGTCCATGGCGTACGACACGGTCACCGGCAGACTCACCCAGACCGCGGACAACGGCGAGACCGGAGTCGCCGACAACACCTGCACCCGCATCACCTACGCCACCAACACCAGCGCCAACATCCTCACGCTCACCTCCCGCACCGAGTCCGTGGGCGTGGACTGTTCGGCCACTCCGGACCGGGCCAAGGACGTCCTGTCAGACGTACGCACCGCATATGACGGTGGCGCCTACAACACGGCGCCCACGAAGGGCGACGTCACCGCGACCGCCACCCTCAGCAAGCACGACGGCACCACGGCCACCTACCTGGAGACCGGTACCACCTACGACTCCTACGGCCGGCCGCTGACCGTCACCGACCTGACCGCCGACGTCACCGCCACCGAAGGCGGCACACCCGTCCGCAGTACGCGCAAGGACGGCCTGACCAACACCACGACCTACACCCCGGCCACCGGCTTCCCGACCACCGTCACCACCAAGACCCCACCCGCCCAGGCCGCCGACGCCACCACCGCACAGACCACCACAACCACCCTCGACCCCCTGCGCGGCCAGCCCACAGCGGAGCAGGACACCAACGGCAAGGTCACGGCCTTCACCTATGACGCGCTCGGACGCAGCGACAAGATCTGGCTCGCCGACCGCCTAACCGGACAGGCCCCGTCCTACGACTTCGACTACTTCATCGAGGACGGCAAACCAGCCACGGTCCGCACCCTGACGCTGAACAACAACGGCGGCCAGATCCCGTCCTACACCCTCTACGACGGGCTGCTGCGCGCCCGCCAGACCCAGGACATCGGGCCGAACGGCGGCAGCCTCATCGCCGACACGTTCTACGACGAACGCGGCCAGGTCGCCAAAACCTTCGCCACCTACTACACAGCCACCGCACCCAGCCGCGTACTGTTCCCGCCCGCCAAGGCCCTGAGCGTAGAGACGCAGACCTGGCACACCTACGACGGCCTGGGCCGGGAAACCGAGTCCAGGAACATGGCGGGCAACGGCGACGGCGGCACAGTCCTGGGCATCACCCAGACCATCTACGGCGGCGACCGCACCACCGTCATCCCACCTGAAGGCGGCACCGCCACCACCACCCTCACCGACGTACGCGGGCAGACCGCCGAACTGCGCCAGCACCACACCCGCAGCGCCAGCGCCGCCTACGACACCACCAGCTACAAGTACGACCTCGCCGGCCAGCTCACCAAGCTCACCGACCCGGCCGGCAACGCGTGGACCTACGAGTACGACCTGCGTGGCCGTCAGACCAGGGCTGTCGACCCGGACAAGGGAGCCACCGACACCGCGTACGACGACCGCAGCCGCATCACCACCACTACGACCACCACGAAAACCGCAGGCGACACGGTTCTGTACCACGCCTACGACCAGCTCGGACGCCAGACCGAACTGCGGGAGAAGAACGCCACCGGCCTGCGTCGCGCCGAGTGGACGTACGACACGGTCTCCGGAGCCAAGGGACAGCCGGCCTCCTCCACCCGCTGGGTGAACGGCGCGGCCTATACGAGCAAGGTCACACTGTACGACCGGCTTTACCGGCCCCAGCGCACCTCCGTCACCATCCCGGACACCCCGGAGAACAAGGGCCTGGCCGGCACCTACCAGGCCGGCATCAGCTACAAGTCCTCCGGCCTGGTCGCCGGTGTCTCCTACTCCTCGGCGGGCTCCCTGCCCGGCGGCGGCTACTCCTACACCTACGACGACGCCCTCCGCCCGATCTCCCTCCTCGGTGACGGGTTCCAGGCAGACGTCACCAGTTACTCACTGACCGGCAAGCCGCTTCAGTACAGCTACCACTCCACCGCGAGCGGAGCGAAGGAAGCCTGGGCGACCAACACCTACGAATGGGGCACCCAGCGCCTGGCCACCTCCCGCGTCGACCGCTACGACATCGCGGGCGTCGACCGGCAGAACACCTACCACTACGACCAGACGGGCAACGTCCTGTCCGTCACCGACGTCTCCCGCGCCGGAACCGACAACCAGTGCTTCACCTACGACTACCTGCGCCGCCTGACCGAGGCGTGGACCGAAGCCGACACCACCTGCCAGACAGCCCCGCCGGCCGGCGCGCTGGGCAGCGTCGCGCCGTACTGGCACTCCTACACCTACGACAAGGCCGGCGAACGCAAGACCGAGACACTCCATGACACTGCCGGTGACACCAGCAAGGACATCCAGCGCAGCTACACCTACCCGCCGGCAGGCACCGCGCAGCCCCATACCCTGACGGAAGTCAACCAGACCGGCCCCACGGGCACGGCCAAGACCAGCTATAACTACGACCTCACCGGCAACACCACCGGCCGGACGATCTCCGGTGACACCCAGGTCCTGGACTGGGACCCTGAAGGCAAACTCGCCAAGGTGACCCAGCCCGTGCCCGGCAAGCCCGACGAGGTCACCGAATACATCTACGACGCGGACGGCAACCGCCTCATCGCCCGAGGCCCGAACAAGACCACCGCCTACATCGGAAACACCGAACTCGTCCTGGCCAAGGGAGCAACAACACCCAAGGCCACCCGCTACATCGACCTCGGCAGCGGAAGCCAGGCCGTCCAGTCCGACGACGGCAAGATCACCATCACCATCGCCGACCACCTCGGCACCGGCCAACTCGCCATCGGTATCGGCGACCTCGCACTCTCCCAGCGCCGCACCCTGCCCTTCGGCGGCAACCGGGGCAACAGCACCGGCACCTGGCCCGGCACCAAGGGATACGTCGGAGGCACCGACGACACCAACACCACCGGCCTCACCCACCTCGGAGCCCGCGAATACGACCCCACCACAGGCCGCTTCATCAGCGTCGACCCACTCCTCGAAACCGACAAACCCCAAACCCTCAACGGTTACACCTACGGCGCCCAAAACCCGCTCACTTTCAGCGACCCCACTGGCCTGGGACTCGCCTGCGGAGGCGCGGGCGGCTCCCAGGAAGCCTGCCCGACACGACCGGACGGAACACCGGGCAACGGGCGCCCCAACGAAGCGGTTGACTTCTCCAAGGGCACCGCGAGTACTGGCAGCAGCACGACCTCGAGCAGCGGCAACGGCGGCACCAACATGGCCGGCGGCTGCGATACGGCCTGTCTGAAGGCACTCAGAGCACTAGAGAAGCGGTTCTCAGGCGGCCTATACAAGGCCCTCGCGGTCGAGCTGCAGAAATACATCAAGGCCCTGGGCAAGAACACCGACCCATGCACGGAGGGTGCCTCGGTGACCTCAGGTCCCGCTGCCGCCTGTGCGGACCTCATGGGTGTGGGATCCACCAAGGACATGAACGACGTCGTGAACGACTGGTTGAATGGCAAAGGCAGCACCTACGTCTTCGGAGCAGGCAGCCTGATCACGCAGCAGCTGGCCGGGAATGACCACAACACCAAGATCCTGAGGGAACTACAGAAAGTGATCTCGGCCGCCGGATACGACGTCTCCTCCGACAAGCTTGGAGGCAGGTCGGCCTACAAGGATCCCAAGTCCAATTTGGCCAAGGATGTCCTGGGGATGATCACCGACGGAAGGCATGGCTCTGACCTTCCCGAGGCGTATATGGGGTCCTACGACGAGATCCATCAGGTCGTCAATGTGGACCGTCGGAAACGAAGCTTTACCGTGGCCTTTGCCGCGTACAACGAGACGGGGTTTGAATCCCTGACACATATCATGCCTGATCGTGCGGAGGGCTGGCAGCAGGGAACTCTTCGGCAGATATACTACTGGACCGTGACAGTGAGTGAGTGATCCCTGTGATAAGTGGTGTGGTGAAGCTTCGAGCGAAGACTTCCGACGGCGGAACCGCGGCTGCCATCGAGTGGACTTTTCGGGTGTTGTTTCTGGCCGTGCTGGCCGCGGGTTATCTCGGACTGTGTTCATTGCTCTTCCCCATGAAGGCGGAAATGCCGGACCTCCTGCAGGACATAAGGAACGGGGACACGTCTGTTGTCCGCGTCGTCAGCTACGACGTCGGTGAGGTGCACGTGTACTGGTCTGCTGGATACCTGAGGGACTACCAGTTCACGCATCGCTACAAGTCCGCTTTCACTCCGGACGGTTCTACTTCCCCGGAGGAGCGGTTCACGACGGACGTAAGGAAGACGCTTGGCGAGCAGGCTGGCAAGCTCACATTCGCGGAAGGTGACCGGCTCGACCCGCTGGGTGTCGTCGATCTGCTTGTCCCCGTCCTGTACTGGCGGATTATGCCCTTCTTCGCCTGGCCGGTAGCTGTCTGCTGTATCGTCGCCCTCACGGGCATGATACTCAGGCCGGACCTTCGCTCCCCGAGCGCGGGATACTGGCTTGTTGCCTCACTAGTCTTCGGGTTCGGCTTCGCGGCGTATTACTGGTCGGAGCCGCGGCCGCTATGGACCCGACGTGAGAATGCGTCGAAAGGGCGGCAGGTCCTGACGGGCCGACAGGTGGCGGGCGCGACAGCGTGCTGGGCGGTACTTGGCGGGGTGGCGGCTGTCACCATGGCACTGGCCCGCAGATGAGCGGACCGTGACAGGGGAAGTGGTTCGTGGCTTCGCCGAACCAGGTGCCGTCCTTGGTGAAGACGGGGACTTGGTCGCAGTCGGCGTCACGAGGTACGGACCGTACCGGTCGAGGACCATGTCATTCAACACTTACACCAGCGTGGCCGAGCGCGCCAGCGGTAACGACCTCCCGCCCGGTCACCCCCACGGAACCGGCGGCGTACCTGACCGCCGATCTCGTGCTGGAGCGGGACTGCCTCGATCCGGCACAGCATCACCGAGCCGTCCTGGGACTTGCCGAACAGGTCGGCGTACTGCTGCGCGGAGAGGGGCAGATCGCTGGCAGCATCACCCTCACGGTGCGGTGCGCCGATCACAGTTCCACCACGCGCACGCGCACACTGCAGGAACCCATTAACCCCTCAGCCGCTCATGCCGCACCTGCTCTGGGGCTGCTGACCGCGCTGGGACTGCAGCGGGCGCGCGTCCGCGCCTGCGCGCTCCGCGCCGACGGCCGTCCCAGCAGCCGAGCCTCAGCTCCCATCAGCAAGCGTCGCTGTCGTCATCGACGTAAGAGAACAACATCACCAATTTCACCGTGAGCTGAGCACGAACTCCATCCTGGATGCGCCGACCACACCAACGAGCTCCAGACCGTCCGGCTACACCGTTTCCCTGGCCAGCGCCTCAAGGGCACGCCACCGCTCGTCCACAGCCACTGTGCCGTTCTGCACCATGCGATCGATCGCGGCCCTGACGGCGGCTGCGGTCTCCACTGGGATCTCGCGCACGCCGAACACCGTCTCCAACGGCGCCATCCCCACCCGCGTCGCTTCCCCCGCGGCCGCGTCGAACCAGCCCTCGGCCAGTTCGCCCAGGTGCCGCTCGAACACGGAGAGGATCACGCCGAGCGCCGTCGCGCTGTTACCAATCTTGTACGCGGCCCGGGAGGTTTCCAGCGCATCGAGCACCGACTCGTACTGCTCCAGCCCGGCCACCCACCGCTGGTCCGCCGCGGCCGTGGAGCGCGCGGCATCGAATGCGGCCTGGGCCCTCTCCAATTCGTCGGGCAGGAACATCAGCTGCACCGAGGCGAAGTCGAGGTTGGCCTCGCCGAGGCTGGCGACGTCCACCTTCTCCAGCAGGTCCAGGGTCTTGTCGTCCAGCCCCGTGTATTGCCGCCACTCCACCGACTCCAGTTCGTCGTACAACTCCTTGAGGATCGCCGGGTCGTCCTGGCCCGCGATGGCGTTGTGGGAGAGCTGGAGGGCGATCTGCCGCTGTCGGGGCAGCGGCTCGTCGATCTGCATCCACCAGATCGAGCACAGGCCGGCCTCGATGGCGGCGAGCGTGCGGTGATTGCCGGACAGCACGATCAGCCGCCCGCTGCCGGTGTCGTTCCACACCAGCGGCGTCGAGGTCAGATGGCCGTCCCGCTTGATGTTGGCGACCAGCTGACGGAACTGCTCGTGCGGCAGGTAGCGCGCGTTGGGCTTCTCCCTTCCGCCAGCCCTGGACGCCAACCTCCTCAACGTCGACCACGCGGACCACCTGCGGCTGCGCCGACTGGTGAGCCAAGCCTTCACCGCCCGTCGCGTGGAGCAGATGCGCACCACGATCGAGGCGTCTGCACACCGGCTGGCTGATGCCCTGGACGGAGGCGGCATCCACGACCTGGCCGCCGTCTACGCCAGCCCGCTTCCGATCACGGTCATCGGAGACCTCCTGGCCGTTCCCGACACGGACCGGCTCGCCTTCTCCTCCTGGGTCGGCACCATGTTCGCCCCCGAGCACCCCGGGCAGGCCGGCGAAGCCATCAAGAAGATCCAGGAGTTCCTGACCGGCCTGGTCGCCGAGCGCCAGCGCGCCCCCGGCGACGACCTTCTCTCCGGACTGATCGCCGCCCGGGACGAGGACGACAAGCTCAGCGAGGACGAACTCGTCTCCCTCGCCTTCCTGATCCTCATGGCCGGAAGCGAGAACGCCCAGCATGTGATCACCACCGGGGTGTACACCCTGCTCCAGCATCCTCAACAGCTCGCCGCGCTCCAGGCCGACCGGAAGCTCCGTCCGGACGCGGTGGAGGAGATACTCCGGTACGCGCACCCCAACCAGATGGCCATCCGCCGCTTTCCGCTGGAAGACCTCGACATCGGCGGCGTCCGCATCCCCCGCGGCGAAACGGTGATGCTCTGCCTTGCCTCCGCGAACCGGGACCCCGACCGCTACCCGGACGCGGACCGCTTCGACATCCGCCGGGCGGACAAGGCCCACCTCTCCCTGGGACACGGCCTGCACTACTGCCTCGGCGCTGCGCTGGCCCGCATCGAGGTCGAGGCCGCGCTCTCCGCCCTCCTGGACAGATTCCCCCGACTGCGTCTGGCCGCTGCACCGCACGAGGTGCGCTGGCGCCACTCCTGGCGGTCACACGCCCTGCGGGAACTGCCCGTCACCGTGGCATGACACCCCACCCGACGTACGCACGCGCACAGTTCACCCCCTGGGGGCGGTCATCCCCATGTACGCCAGGTCAGGGCCACCCTGTCGGAGTCCACCGTGCGCGAGCCCCGGCCACCCGGATAGACGGCGATCTTGTCCAGCAGCAGGAACGTCAGTGCCCTCTTCGAGGCGAGCGGCGCGTGCTTCCACCACTTCACGAGGTCCGGAACACCAGCGACGCTCACGCCCGCAAGCTGCTCCAGGAAGCGCAGCTCCTGCCTGCCCTCGCGGATCTGCTTCGACAACTCCTTGTCTGCCGCCTTGAAAGCGGACAAGGACACGTCGCGCGCCTTCGCGAAGTCCTCGCCAAGGCGACTCTGGCGCCGGCGGTCATGCTCGATGCGCTCCCGCAGCGAGGCCGCCTCGTGCTCGGCCTGCTCGCGCGCCTTCTCCACCAGGGCGCTCACTCCCGGCTTGGCCAACTCGGCCAGCACGTGCTCACCGACATACGTCTCCAGGAGGTCGGCGTTGATCCGTACACGCCCGCAGCCCCGGGGACGCCGTGGACTGCTCGGCGGGCAGCGGTGGCCGCGGCTGCCCGCGTTGGACGGAGCACCACCGAGGACGTAGCCGCACAGGCCGCACACCAGGCGCTTACCGCTCAGCATGTACTCCCGTTCCGGCGCCTGGGCGGCTCCCGGCTGGTGCTTGGGGCGCATCTGACGGATCTTCCGGAACTGCTCGGGCGAGATCAGCTCCGGCCCGCCGGAGGGCAGCAGGTTGCCCTCCTCGTCCTCAAAGAGGCCGGCGATGGCCGGGTGATCCAGGACCGCGGCCAGAACATGGGGGCGCCACTCATTGCCGAGGGTGGTGCGGTGGCCCTCCGCGTTCATCCAACCCGCGATCTCCTCGTAGGGCTGCTCGGCTTCCCGCCGCTTGGCCGCCTCCTGCAACGGCGGCACCTCATCAGCCTTCGGCCTTCTGAACGCCGTATCCGCGAACCCGTACAGCCTTGGCACAGAATCTCCCCAGCCCTCGCCGACCCCAGTAGACCTCCCATGGTAACGAAGATAGGCCACACTGCTGCAAAGAGTGGTCCTATATCGGGAAAGCGGCATATTCCGCAGCCCCTTGCGGCAACCCCTACGCCTGAGTGCCCTCAACGCCCAGCGCCGCCCACAACGCCGCCGTCGGCACCCGCATCGTGCTGCCCAACGGCAGCGTACGAACCGGGAACCGGCCGTCCCGGATCAGCTGATACGCCTTGTTCGGGGAGATTCCCAGAGCCCGTGCCGCGGTCACCACATTGACCGTGACCGGAAGAGACAACAGCTCCTCCAGGCCCATCGCTCCAGCGGGGCCAGCGGGAGCCTGCCCGTCCGTGTCCTGAGCAGTCATGTCGTTGGTCGCAATCTCCCCCGCGCCAACCTGCCCGCGACTTTACCTCAGTGTCCGACAGCCCTCGGAAGATCAACACAGATCGCGCAACGCGATCACGGAACGACCGGCAGCTCCCGGATCACGGGTGCAAGGGCGAGGGAAGGCGCATGTTCGAGGAGAAGACCTACAAGCGGTGTGCCTGCAAGGGACCCATGGTGGACAAGGAGGGCAAGCCAGTCCTCAAAGAGGACGGCACACCAAAGATCGGCCGCCTGGAGAAGCGATGCCCCAGGCTGGCCAAGCGTGACCACGGCTCCTGGTACTACTCCATCGAACTGCCGCCAGGCCCCGGCGGAGGGCGCGAAATCGCGAAGAAAGGCGGCTTCCGCACCCAGAAGGACGCCGCCACAGCTTGCAAGGAAATCTGGGAGCAGGCCCAAGGCGGCATACAGGTCAAATCCAATGAGACCGTCGCCGAATACCTCCACCGCTGGTTCGCCAACCGGGTCGACCTCAAGCGGTCCACTCGCAACGGCTACGACGACCACATCGAACGCGTCTTCATACCCGCCCTGGGCCACCTGAAGATGCGCGACCTGCGCACCCGCCATATCCAGGACATGTTCAAAGCCATCTGGGCCGACAACATGATCCACCAGCAAAACCGCGCAGCCGCCGAAGAAGCCCTCCAAGCCGAACGAGCCGCCCACACAGCATGGCGCAACTGCACGGCCCGCAAGCGACCGCCCGAACTGCGCCGGAACTGGAATGCGGCCAAAGGCGCCCTCCGAGCAGCCCGCAGCAAGCCGCGCCACATCAGCGGCCCCGGCACCCAGCTCAAGATGAACAACACGCTCAGCGCCGCCCTCGAAGACGCTGTGACAGAGAAGCTGATCAGCGAGAACTGGGCCAAGCGCGTCGTCCTGCCCAAATACGTCCGCCCGAAGCCGCTGGTGTGGACCGACGAACGGGTCGCGCGCTGGCGAGCCACCGGCAAGAAGCCGGGCAAGGTCATGGTCTGGACACCCGAGCTGACCGGTACTTTCCTCGACACCGTCGCCGACCACCGGCTCTACCCCATGTTTCACCTCATGATCTTCCGAGGCCCCCGCCGCGGCGAAGTCGCCGGCCTGCCCTGGAGCGAAACCAACCTGACTATCGGCACCATCCACGTCAGTGAGCAACTCGTCGCGGCCTCGTACGAGGTCTGGGAAGACACACCCAAGAGCGAGAGCGGCGACCGCACCATCACGCTGGACTCCGACTCACACGAGCTACTCACCCTCTGGCAACAGCGCCAGCAAGCCGAACGCGACGAATGGAACCGCGCCTACCAGGAATGGAAGCGCCGCAAGTCCAAGACCGACGAACCGAACCACACGGCGGCAACAAAACCCTGGAAGGACACCGGCCTTGTCTTTACATGGGAAAACGGCGACGCCTACCACCCTGAGTACCTCTCGCAGATGTTCGAGCGGCTGATCGCGAAACTGGGCCTGCCCCCCGTCCGCCTCCACGACCTCCGCCACTGCGCCGCCACTCTCTCCCTGGCCGCCGGCATCCACATGAAGAAGATCCAAGCCCTCCTCGGCCACGCCAGCTATTCCCTGACCGCCGACACCTACACCTCGGTGCTGCCCCAGTTCGAGAAGGCCGAGGCCGAAGCCCCGGTCGCCCTGGTGCCCCGAGGCCGGAAGCAGCAGGACCCGCGCACTCCGCCCGAAGTTCCCATCGATGAGTCCGGGGAGACGGCTGCCTGACGGCTCGTTCCCATCTCGTTCCCATCTGATGTAAAAAGGCCCTCCATGAAGATCATGGAGGGCCTTTTTGATGCCTGCACCAGCTCTGACCTGGTGCTTCTCTGTGCCCCCGGCAGGATTCGAACCTGCGACACCCGCTTTAGGAGTTCGGTCGTTCCCCGGCACTACCGGGGAGCCGCCCTGTCACGCTGGCCATGCCGGACCGCCTAGGAGTGCTGGCGTCCGGCGCTGTTGATGTCACTTGTGGATGTCAGAACGGGCCAACTGAGTGCGCTCGCTGGCACGATGGTCCCGTGGTTGACCTGGAGCGCATCGCGGCAGAAATCATGGCGTACTACCGAGGGCTCGACGAGAGCGCCACCCTGCGGCACCACTTCCGCCGCGCTGACGAAGAAGGCGGCCTCTGGTACATCGAGGCCGTACCCGACCGCGGCGAGTTGATCGTCATCAAGCAGGCCGAGCTGACCTCGGCCAGCCAGCTCCAACGGTACAGCTGGGAGCACCTGGAGGACGAGCACGGCGGCCTGACAGACCAAGCGATCGATCCTGAGGCGGATCCGCTGGAGCCCATCCCGGCCGGGGAGTTCCAGCGGACATGGAATCGCTGAGCGCGCTGGACAACCACCTTAGGAGAGAAGCGGGGGGAGTAAGGACGCTGACCTGGAGCTTCGATACCTGGTCAGGCCGCTGAGAACTCGACCGCGAGACACCCCCGTTGACCGTGGCTGACCCCTGCATCTGGCACGACAGTGGCACGAACCTCAGCCGACGACAGCCAGCCACGACGGTGGGTGCGTCGACCGACCACGCACGCGTATGCCTCGCTGCACCCCCACCGGCCTCAGCCACGCTACCGGCTTGTGTCGTCGACTGGAGCAAGTTCTGACGGCGGATCCGTGACGACGATCCGCAAGCCCTCAGCTTGCGAAGCTGCGATTATTGGCGGCCCGTTTGCGCGCTGACCTGGGCGAACAGCTTGGGCGCTGCCCCGTCAGCCTCGGCGGCTTTCACCGTGGTTCCCCGTTGTTCCCCGCTCGATCTGGTGCGCTTGTGGTGCGAGGAAGCGTCGACCGTCGCGCTGTCGGCGTAGGAGTCCGGCGCAACCGCCTACGGCAGGTTCGATTCGGCGCAGGATCGTAGGCAACGCGTTGCCAAAGCTGGCGCAAGTGCCTGAGCTCGTAAGCGCGCCCGGCATCCGAATCCTCTGTTTGAGCCAGCCATCGTCAGCCGGAACTGCATCGGCCACGGTCGGTCAGCCCACGAGCACCTCATGCCCCATACGATTTCCCCTAGTATCTGTCAAATCGGATTAAAGGGGTGAAGATAATAAACCGGATCTCCCATGCAGTCGACGATCTAGCGTGCTACCCATAGGAGCAAGGCCGCCGACTAACGTTTCGGAGAAAGCATGCTTCTCGACGATCTCTGCGAATTGCTGCCAACGTCGCCCAGCTGGTACGGCTTGGAAAGCAATGACTATGGGATGAGGGAAGTCATAGAGCCAAATGTAGATTATGAGGTTCCTGAAGTTCGAGAAAAGCAGAACCCTGCTCCACTGACTACAGTTCTCATGTTGATCACGGCCCCTGCTGCCGTCGGGAAAAGCACAGCAGCGGAATATATGAGCAATAAACTCAAATGCCCCATCCTCGACCTGTCCCGTCTCCAAGTTGGAGATGGGACTGTGGACGGCATGCCAGCCAGATCTTTTGGTATCAGGAAGAATGCCCGGTACCAAGAGGCTTTACTGGAAAGCAAGGCTACTCTCATCGTAGACGCGTTGGATGAAGCGGAGGTGCGATCTGGGCAGGCGAATTTTCGGGCATTCGTGCGCGGGCTTGCTGGTGCAGCATCGCAGATTGTCGGAGGTCGGCCGTCCCTCGTAGTCCTTTCTAGAGCTGAAAGCTCACGTGTCATCCAGGAAATTTTTGATGAGCGGAAATTGCCATACTGCCATTTTGAAATCCGTCCTTTCGGCAAGGAGCAGTCTGAGCGGTACCTCGAAAGGAAGGTCACGGATGTTTATCAAAATCAGGAGAAGGAGCCGCTACATCTCAAGCATTCACGCCCATACAGCAAAGAGAGGGACAGTCTATTCACAGTTCTCGCGTCGGCTATCACGCCAAAGCGGGAAGGCTTTTGGGAAGAACCCGATGTGCGTGATTTCCTTGGATACGCCCCTGTCTTGGACGTTGCTGCTGAATACCTTGCTGTGGACAACTTCGCCAACCTTGGAAACTCGGCAATCGGTTCGACCAGCCGCGAGGGGTTCGCGCATTGGGACCTCGTCGCAAGCGTAATTGATCAGCTGCTTGCGCGAGAGCAATCAAAATTCGTCGCCCAGTTTCAAGAGGTTGAAGAGTTTCAGAGGCACGGAAGTTCAGCGCTCCTGTCTGTTCTCTATACCCCAGAGGAGCAGTGCGCTCGATTGCTGGACTACGTCGAAGGCATGCAACTCGATTTGAATCTACCCGCCAGCCTGCCTGTGAACCTGCGTGAAAGTTATGAAACTGCCGCTGATACGCAGTTGTCTAATCATCCATTCTTGAGGGGAGGGGGATGGTTCAACGTAATCTTCAGAGACTACGTGACTGCGCGAGCGCAACTGAGTCCCTCCACTTCGCTGGAGGCAGCCAAGAGAATCCGATCAAATATCCTATCGTCAGACTGGAAGCATTCCCCGATGTACGGGTTCTTTTCGCACAGTCTAGGTAAGTCAACTTCAAGCGAAAAGTCTGCGTGCCATTCGGAGGATCTAGGGGCACTCTATGAGTCCTTTAAATCTGCCTGTGAGGTTGGCGATAGACTGCTGACATCCATCGGTAGAGCAGGAAACAGGTTGGCTGCTTACTTCTCCATCGTGCGGGGAAGTGGTGCTGGCGCGGCTCCATTGCAGTTCCTCACGCACGAGGGGACAGTAAGTATCGCATTTCCGCGCGAGCTGAGTTATGCCAACATTTGGGATGTCCCTGAAGTGATTTTGGGAGGAGATCGGCCGTCATTCAAGTTCGGATCGAGTGTCTATATTTCCTGTGCAGACCTAATGGTTGCAGCCCGTGAGCTGCAAGCGTACGTCGACAGGGGAGAAACCCCTGTAGTTTTGAACGTTCGATCGCTGATTAGCGAGCATGTCAAGATTCAGGGAGAATCTTCCGATGTGATCCTGTTGTGCGACGATCATCTGTCTTTTCCGTGGTCTAAGTACCAGCGACGGCTCGATCTAGGCGGTTTGGCTGCCGACGCCCGGGAACAAGGTGCGCTTTACTTGGAATTTCGCCGGATTGTTCTCCGGTTTAAGGATGCGAAAGACGGAGAGGCTGCTGTCTATCAGCCGATGATGGATAATCTGGTTGTTGGTTCAAATAAGAGGGCCAGGACAGTCCTGGATTATCTCCAAGAAATCGGCTGCGTGAAACTGGCCAGGAGTATGTATTTGCTCGACTTGGCAAGCTTCGCAAAGCTTGGGGTTTCGCGGTCGCAGCTCCGCGACCTGGAGAATGCGGAAGCTATGGGAAGGATCTCTAAGGATATCCTCCGCTTCGCCAAGCAGAAATCCTGAAGTATTTTCTGTTGAGAGAGTGCTGAGGTGGAAGGGGTCCCCTTCCACCTCAGTTAACCGGACGCGCAACGATTCAAACGTCGCCTAATTCCCCTTCTGGTTTGGGACTTTTTGGTGGGTCAGCATCTGCAGCTCACCGGGCACCTCAAACAGGTTCCTTAGGAGCTGTATCGTGAACCGGAGGACTCTCTCGGCAGCCTCTTGGCCGACGCGTTCATCGTTTGCGTGAGCACCAAGGTTACCGATTACACGAATGTGGTGCAGGGCGGGCGCGAAGCTCTTGGTTACGTGTCCATCAGAGATCAGTTTCTCGATACTTTTCACGAGAGCTTTTTCGCTAATCTGAAAATGCGCTGCTGCAGCTTCGAGTGTCCTCCTGAGTTGCACGGCTGCGGCATCGGGTTCCCCGATGCTAAGAACGCGAATTGCGCCCATGAGGTATTGCTCGACATCCTTAGGTAGGTGTTTAATCCCTACCGATTCCTCCAATCCTGTCGGCACGGACAGGAAGACTGTATCACTTTCATCGTGCGGATTGCTGTGTTCGAGCAGGGTGGCACCCCCACAACTCGGGCACCCTAGAGTTGCCCAATAACGGGCGGCACCTGTTCTAGTTGAAAACTCCTGCTCGGTGTGGGCTACGGTAAGGCGCGTATTACGTAATCCGCACCAGGGGCAATCGCGAAAGGAGTGTTTATCATTCCAAGCCATGAGCTGATCCTATCGGGATGGGCAGTTCGTGGTGCGTTTTCCTGCAAAGGGCCGTGGAGCCGGCCGCCCCAGCCACGACGTGCCCCGTCTCTGGCGTCAGGCGGCTGATTGCTGTGCGCGCGGCACGGACACCGGCCGGGCTGGAGCGGGGCGGAGACATGAGCGCAGGCCCGGCCGGGGGCCGGGCCGCGCGCGGGGAGCGGAGCGAGCCGCCTTGAACCAGTAGAGAAAGTTGTAACTCAGTCGGTCGGGTGGGGCTTGAAGTCGTATGCACATGCTGGGAGTTCGATGCTCTGACGGTTGGCGAGCGGTACGAAGAGCACTGGTCGGATCGTCCAGGTGATGCGGGTGCTGTCCTGGGTGACTGACACGGTGCAGGGTTCGGTGCGCAGGAGGGCTCTCCTTGTCTCGATGCGGCCGTTGTACAGCCATTCCCAGGCTTCCGCGGATGCGTCGGGATCGAGCGCCGGTGAGATCGTGCGGAGCGTGACCGCGACCCATCTGTCCGCCTGGGATGCCGAGTAGGCGTCGAAGGATGCCCGGAGTGCCGGCGGCCTTCCATCGGTGAGGTCTTCGGTCCAGCAGTCGCACCAGTAGCCGCGTACGGTTCCCTTCACGATGTCGCTCCTCGGGGGTAGGCCACGAGCACGTAGCGCGTGTTTTCGTCGTGCAGGGTGAGTTGGTAGGCCGTTCCCGAAGCCAGATGCGCAAGGGCTCGTTCGTGCTCTGCCCCGTCGGTGAGCCAGTGGCGGCCTGGCTGTGCGTACGCCATGTCGAGCTGGTCCGTGATGTGCCGCGTGCGCTTCAGCAGCCAGCGCAGTGCCAGGCGGGGGCTTGCGGCGCCGTGCTCTCCCAGGGTGATGGAGCGGACCTCATGCAGGGGGTAGGCGGCGGCCCAGCACGGGTATGGGGAGGGCTGTCCGCCTGCGGCCAAGTCTTCTGCTGTGGTCGATGTCAGCACGTGCCTTCTCCCATGGCGGGTTGGGTGAAGAGTTCCGCGGTGACCGTGTAGCCGCCGTGGCTGTTGCGGACCACGACCCGGTGGGCGATGGCGATGACCATGCCCAGTCCCCGGCCGTGCTCGGCGTCGGCGTCTTCGGCCTGGTCCTCGACTTTCGGGGCCGTTGCGGTGCCTCCGTCGTCGGTGACGGAGAGGGCGATCACCTGTGGGGAGACGGCAAGAGCGAGGTGGAAGCAGCCGGATTCCAGACCGCTGGCCGTGTGGAGGATGGCGTTTGCGCTCAGTTCGCTCACGATCAGTTCGGCGTCCTCGGCTAAGGGTGATCCGTGCAGGATGTCCCGGGTCCAGCGGCGGGCCCGGCTGACCTCTTCCGGGAATCCTGGGCAAGTGAGCCCCCAGACCCGGGCTGTACTCGTATACTCGTGCATACAAGTTCCTTCGTGCTGGTAGGCCGCCATGTGCAGCGGGTTCGGGTTAGACGAGTTTCACGCCGTCGTGGGCGCGGATGGCCGGCGGGGTCGTCGCGTCGAGTGCGTCGATGACGCGGATCGCGTATGCCTCGTCGGCAAGCTCGGTGACCTCTTCGCGGGTGGCCCAGCGCAGGGCGCGGGTCTCGTCACCAGTGGTGGGTACGCCGTCGGCGGCCTGGCAGCGGAAGACCAGGGAGACGATCAGGCCCGTCATGTTCTTGTAGACGCCGGTGAGGGTCGCGGGAAGCGTGATCTTGATGCCGGTCTCTTCGAGTACTTCGCGCTGGAGGGCTTCGGGGATGGTCTCCTCGCGTTCGAGGACTCCGCCCGGCGGCTCCCAGTGGCCGTTGTCGCGGCGCTGGATCAGGAGGGCCCGGCCCTGGTCGTCGACGACGACCCCGGCGACGCTCACGGAGTGCGGGCGTTCTGTACTCACGTTCCTCGGCCCTCTCGGATGGCTAGTCTTTCCACCGTAGCAACAACACTCGCCCACTCGTCTAGATACCTAAAGGAGTACACACTGTGAGCCCTCTTTCCTCCGGCCTCCTCGGCGCTCTCGACCCCACGAGTGATCGTGCGGTCTTCCGGCAGATCGCCGACCAGCTGCGCGAGGCCATCGACCGCGGGCGGTTCAGGGAGGGCGAGAAGCTGCCTTCCGAGGCTGATCTTGTCGAGCACTACGGGGTTTCCCGGATGACGGTCCGCAACTCCTTTTCCATCCTCCAGGGTGAGGGCCTGGTCCACGCCGAGCACGGCAAGGGCGTGTTCGTGCGGCCGCGCCCCCCGGTGCGGCGGCTTGCCTCGGACCGGTTCGCCCGGCGGCACCGGGAGCAGGGGAAGTCCGCGTTCATCGTGGAGGCGGATGCGGCCGGCAGTCACCCGCAGGTCGACAGCCTGGAGGTCAAGGAGGAGAAGGCGAGTCAGGACGTCTCCGCCCGGCTGGGTTCCGTGCGGCGGGTGCTGGCCCGTCGGCGGCGGTATCTCCTCGACGGGCGGCCGGTGGAGTTCGCCACGTCGTATCTGCCGCTCGACATCGCGCGGGGCACGCCGATCGCTGAGCCCAACCCCGGTCCCGGCGGTATCTACGGCCGGCTTGAGGAGCTGGGGCACCGGCTTGACCACTTCGAGGAGGAGATCCGGGCCCGGATGCCCTCGCCCGCTGAGGTCAAGACGCTTCGGCTGGCTTCCGGCGTGCCCGTGATCCATCTGATCCGGACCGCCTTCGACACCGAGGGGCGGGCTGTGGAGGTCTGCGACACGGTGATGGCGGCGGACGCGTACGTGCTGTCGTACCAGCTTCCGGCGACCTGATCGTCCTGGTTTGCGGTGGTGCGCGGGGACGTCGTTCCGAACTCGTACACGCCGACACGCATACTCGTATAGACGAGTGGGCAAGTCGTGTGGCAAGGTGGTCCACGCGAGCCCGGGAGATCGGGTTCGCAGGACGATTCTTGTATAGACGAGTAGATGGGAAAGTGCTTTGCGTACCATCCGTGTTGAGACCTCCGCCGCGACGATCCTGCTCACCGAGGCTCCCGAGCCGAAGGTCCGCGACCGTCAGACCGGCGAGATCGCCAAGGACGCGAACAGCGGAGAGGCCCTGATGACGATCGGCGTCGTCTACATCGAGGACGGCGAATCGTCGCTGATCAAGGTCACCGTCCCGGAGGGCGGTATCTCGGAGGGGCTGACCCTCGGGGCGCCGGTCTCGCTGCCGGGACTGGTGGCCCGGCCGTGGGAGTCGGTGTTCAACGGGCAGCAGCGGCACGGCATCGCCTACCGGGCTGCCGCCGTGACTCCGGCCGCGTTCCCGGCCGCCTCGGGGGCCGCTGCCTGATGGCCGACCTGACAACGCTTCTGGAGGTGGGTGGTCCCCTCGTCGCGCTCGGCGGCGGGGCCGCCTACACCCGGGCCCAGCACCCGGGCGTCTACTGGTCCACCATCGGTTTGCCGATATCCACGGTCCGGCTGCTCGGCTCGTACACCTCGGTCATGGAGGCATGCGGGCTGACCGTGGCGCCGTCCCGGCTGCGGGCGTGGGCGGTCAAGGCCACCACCCGGCGTGAGGTCCGTCCCGTTCCGCCCCGCCGGGGGATCATCCGGCCCACGTCGACCGGGCTGCGGCTTCGTCTCCGGCTCGCTCCCGGACAGGAACCGGCAGACGTCGCCGCCTCGGCGGAGCGGCTGCGGCACGCCTGGGGAGTGCACGCCGTCTACGTCACGACCATCAAGCCGGGCGTGGCCGAACTGCGGCTCGTCGGCTTCGACGTCCTGCGCAAGGTCCGGATGCCACGCAAGGTCGAGGCCGGGTTTCTCAAGGTGCCGGTGGCACTGCGGGAAGACGCCACCCCCTTCCTACGCGACTACCGGACCGTCCCTCACCAACTGACCCTCGGCGCCACGCTCTCCGGCAAGTCCATGTACCTGCGCCATCTGATCGCAGAACTTGCCCGGCAACCGGTCGCCCTGGTCGGCATCGACTGCAAGCGGGGCGTGGAGCTGGCCCCGTTCGCCGCCCGGCTGTCTGCCCTGGCCACCGACCCTAATCAGGCGGCGGACCTGCTGCCCGTGCTCGTGAGGGAAATGGAGGACCGATACGACCTGATCAAGGCCCGGCAGGGCCTCGCGCCGGACACCCCGGAAGAAGAGATCACCTCCGATATCTGGGGCCTGCCCGAGAACGAACGCCCGGTTCCCGTCGTGCTGTTCGTCGACGAGGTGGCCGAACTCTTCCTCGTCGCCACGCGCAAGGAGGAGGAACGGCGGGACGAGATGGTCACCCAGCTCATCCGCCTCGCTCAGCTCGGCCGCGCCGCTGGCATCTACCTGGAGGTCTGCGGCCAGCGCTTTGGCGCCGAACTGGGCAAGGGCGCCACTATGCTCCGGGCCCAGCTCACCGGCCGCGTCTGCCACCGCGTCAACGACGAAGCATCCGCCAAGATGGCGCTCGGCGACATCGCACCCGAAGCCGTCTACGCCGCCTGCGCCATCGCCCCCGAACGGCCCGGCCTCGCCGTCGCTGGTGACACCTCCGGCGGCTGGTCCCGCATCCGTACGCCGTACCTGTCCCTCGGCGACGCCGCCGAGATCTGCCGCGCATCGGCGCACCTGGTGCCCGACCTACCCGCGCTCAAGCCCTTCCGGCCCGACGTGCCCGAACGGCCGGTCGAGACACTGGCCCCGGTCGTCAAGCCGCGACCGGTGACCGACTGACCATCGCTCCCTCACCTCGGTCGGCGTGACCGTCTCACGCCACGTCCCTACCCCTCCCATGCCTGAAACCGGAAGGAGCCGCATCGTGCGCGCCCAACTGGCCCGCGTGGACGCGGTGCTCGTCCAAGCGGTCATTGCCGCAGCGCTGTCCTTCGCCCATCTGCACGACATCGCCTCGGCGGCCGGGCAGGACGGATGGAAAGCGTGGGCCTACCCGATCAGCGTTGACCTGCTGCTGGTCGCCGCCTGGCGTCGGCTGCGGTCCGGTGACGCGAAAGCGGCCGGGTGGTCATGGTTCGTCATCGCGCTCACTGCCTCTCTCGGCGCGAACGTCGCCACGGCCGGACTGCTCGACATGCACCAGGCGCCGGCATGGCTACGAATCCTCGTCGCGGGCTGGCCAGCGGTCGCCTTCCTCGGCGGAACCCTCCTCGCCCACTCCGCGCCGACGGCCATCGCCGCTTCCGAGGAAGTTGAGGACCAGGAGGAGGTGCCTGAACCTTCGCCCGAGCCTCCGCCACACCCCGCGGCTATAGAGACGCCGCCCGAGCGTCCCGCCGTCCCCGTCCCGGCTGCCCTCGTCGAACACGCCCGCAAGGTCGCCGATCAACACCGGGCCCGTACCGGAACCCCCATCGACATCCCGACCCTCCGCGCCCGGCTCGGTGTACCTGAGCCCCTGGCCGAAGCTATCGCCGCCCAACTCGCCTGAAGTAGGGGAACATGCCGCACTTCAACTTCGACACGGCCGCCGACTACCTCGACGCCGCCCGTCAGATGGCTGCCACCGGCCGCCCGGCGCTGGCGCGACTGCTGGCCGAAGAGGCTGCCGACCGCGCCTCGGACCTCGCCGAAGCCGCCCGTATCCTGCACGACTTCCCTGGCTCCAGTCTGCGACAGGAGTACTGACCATGACTGCCAACCGCCGCTTCCGCCACGTCACCCGCATCGGGCCCGTCCAGGTCGGCACCGCCTACGACAACCGGGGCCGCGAGAAGCACACCGCCGCCTGCACGGCCCCGCGCTGCGGCTTCTCCGCCGACTACGACAGCCGCGCCGCCGCCGAACTCGCCGCCCGCACCCACCGTTGCCCCGTCCGCTGAAAGGACCTGCCCCACCGTGACCGTCAGCCTGCCGCTCGTCTTCGTCCTCGGCCTCTTCGCCTGGGGAGCGGTCAAGTTCCTCGGCGTCCGCGTCTGGGTCGTCGTCCTGATCGCCCTCTTCGGCTTCTGGCTCTCGCACACCTTCCTGGCCCCGGCCATCGAGTCCGGCACGCGTTCCGGCGTGACCGTCATAAACGGCACACATGACTAGACGAGTAGATGAGAGAAGGTTCGCCGTGTTCCTGCCCAAGTACCCAGACAGCCCCGTGCCGCCGCCCATGCACACCCACACCCCGGCCGATCCGACGCCCGTACGCCGTGCGCTTCCGTCGGTCTCCATCAGCACCGGCGCCGTTGCGGCCGTGATCACGGGTGGCGTGGTCCTCACCGCGCTCCTGGCCGCCGTCGCCGTCACGGCCATCTCCGTGGCGGTAGCCGCGGTGGTCCTGCGCTCCCTGCTCCGCGAACACCACCGGCGCTGAACGGCGCCTGAGGCCCGGGGCGGCTCGATACCGCCAAGCATCCACCGCCCCGGGCCCATCCCTCCCGACCGAGCCAGTCAGAAGGAGAACGTCATCTTCACCCGCACCACCCCGGCTCCACTGCCGGACATCGCGAACCTGGCCTCACAGGGCGCGCTCCCGGGTATCCTCCAGCAGCTCTCCGGCCTCGGCGGCTGCACCCACCCGATCCGCCTCGACGGCCACCGCACCGAATACGACGTCGACACCCGGACCGGCGAGATCGGCCGCACCCTCCAGCACCTCGACTCGTCGGCTCTCCCGGCTGGACAGCTCCTCGTCCGCTGCAACAACCGCCGTACGACCCGTTGCCCGGCCTGTGCCGAGGTCTACCGTCGCGACACCTTCCACCTGATCACCTCCGGCCTGCGTGGCGGCAAGGGCATCCCGGAACACGTCGCCGCACACCCGCGCGTCTTCGCCACCTTCACCGCGCCCAGTTTCGGCCCGGTGCACAACCGCCCGACCGGCCCGGCCGGGACAGTCCGCCCCTGCCGCTGCGGCGTCCCGCACGACCAGGAGGACGCCGCCCTTGGCACTCCGCTGGACCCTGACACGTACGGCTACGAAGCGGCTGTGCTCTGGAACGCGCATGCTGGACCGCTGTGGCGGCGCTTCTCGACCTACCTCCGCCGGGAAGTGGCCAAGCGGGCTGGCCTCTCGCAGCGCCGGTTTCGCGAGCACGCACGGGTGTCCTTCGCCAAGGTCGCCGAGTACCAGAAGCGCGGAGCCGTCCACTTCCACGCCGTCATCCGCATCGACGGCCCCACGGGCGGCGACACCCCACCGCCCGCCTGGGCAACCGCCGAGCTGCTGGCTGACGCCATCCGCGCCGCCACTACCGCCGCCCGCCTGGACGGGCCGGTTGTCGACGGACGCGCGCACAACTTCACCTTCGGCCGCCAACTCGACGTCCGCACCATCCGATCCGCCGACTTCAACGACGGCCAGGAGCTGACCGAACGGGCCGTAGCGGCGTACATCGCTAAGTACGCCACCAAGGGGGCCGAGACCGCCACGGGAGCTCTCGACCGCCCGCTCAAGTTCCTCGCCGAACTCGCCCACCTCGACATCAGCGACCACGCCCGCCAACTGGTCCGAACCGCCTGGACCCTTGGCGCGCGCAAGGAACTGGAAGATCTCCGGCTCAGGGCCTGGGCGCACATGCTCGGCTTCCGCGGCCACTTCTCCACCAAGTCCCGCCGCTACTCCACCACCCTCGGCGCCCTCCGCGACGCCCGCGCCGAATGGCGTCGAGCACAGGCGGCAACGGCCAACGGCCCGGAGACCGACACGACGTACGTCCTCGCCCACTGGGTCTTCGCCGGAACCGGCCTGTCCGACACCGAAGCCTGGCTTGCCGCATCCCTCGAACCCGCCCCCGGAACGGAAGGAGAACCCACCCGTGGCTGACCGCTACCTCACCGTGGCGCAGGTGGCCGAACTCCTTGGCACCACGGAACGATTCCCCCGCCGCCTGGTCGCCGAGCGCCGCATCACGTTCGTCAAGGTCGGCCGCCACGTTCGCATCCCGGAAAGCTCGCTGAGCGCGTTCATCGACGCCAACACGGTGGAGCCGATCGGCCACCGGCGTAGCTCGCTGCGGAGGGTTGCCTGATGGCCAACAGGCAGGGGAGGCGTAGAAGCTTCGGGTCGGTCCGGCAACTTCCATCCGGCCGTTGGCAGGTGCGGTACCGCGATCCCGAAACGGGGCAGCTACGCCCGGACGAGAAGACCTACCCGACCAAGACCGACGCCCAAGCGGCCCTCACTCACATCGAGTCCGACATCACGCGTGGACAGTGGTCCGATCCGGACGCCGGGGCTGTGAACTTCGAGGAGTACGCGACTGCTTGGCTGCGAGACCGGAAGCTGGCCGACCGTACACGCGAGCGCAATGAGTCGGTGATCCGGCTGCACATCCTGCCCACCTTCGGGACCGGGAGCGTGGCCGACGTGACAACGGCCCGGGTTCGCAGCTGGCGCGGCAAGCTCCTGGCGGCCGGACTCGGTGAGCCGACCGTGGTCAAGGCGTACCAACTCCTCCGGGCCCTGATGAACACCGCCGTGGACGACGAACTGATCCGGCGCAACCCTTGCCGGATCAAGGGCGCGGACCGCTACGACGTGCCCGAGCGGCCGGTTCTCACCGTTCCGGAGGTCTTCGCCATCGCCGACGCGATCGGTCCGCGCTACCGGCTGCTCGTGCTCCTGGCGGCCTTCACCACCCTTCGCTTCGGCGAGCTGGCCGCCCTGCGACGCAGGGACGTCGACGTGGAAGCGCTGACCGTCACCGTGCGCCGCGCGCAGGCGGAATTGCAGAACGGCCGGCTGTTCGACAAGGCCCCGAAATCAGCGGCCGGGGTGCGGGCCGTCTCCTTCCCGGCCGAGCTGCTGGACGAGGTCACGAACCACCTGGAGCACTTCGCCGCGCCTGGCCGTGACGGTCATGTCTTCGTCGGGGCCCAGGGCGGACAACTGCGGCGGAGCAACTTCCGCGACGACTGGGTCACGGCTCGGAAGGCTGCGGGAGTCTCGGCCGAGCTGCACTTTCACGACCTTCGGCACACGGGCAATACGCTCGCCTCCACGGTCGGGGCCAGTACCCGTGAGCTGATGACCCGCATGGGCCACAGCAGCTCGCGGGCCGCGCTGATCTATCAGCACATGACCAGCGACCGGGACCGGGCCATCGCGGATCGGCTCGGTGCCATGATCCGTGACGGTGGTGGGGGAGCGGTCCCCGAACCCTCCGAGAAAGGGCCTGCAAGCCCGTAGTGGCACGCCCGTGGCACGCCCCCTGAAACGCCGAAGGGCCAGCCTGGGAGGAAATCCCTCCTGAGCTGGCCCTTAGCCGTGTGCCCCCGGCAGGATTCGAACCTGCGACACCCGCTTTAGGAGAGCGGTGCTCTATCCCCTGAGCTACGAAGGCGGAGCGTGGTCGTGTGGGCCACAGGCGTCAGCGTACCGGATTCGGTTGGTGGGGGTGTGGGGGTCAGGTCAGGGGGACGCGGGTGAAACGGGACGCTGTGTGCAGGTCGGATTGGATGCGGGTGGCCGTGTGGGTCAGTTCCGGGAGGATCTGGGTGATGCAGTCCTCCAGGGTGCGGCGGGCCGCGTGGGTGGCGACGTTCAGTGCCGCGACCGCCCGGCCCGTGCGGTCGCGGATGGGGACCGCGATCGCACGGAGGCCGGATTCGAGTTCCTCGTCGGCCAGGGCATAGCCCTGGGCGCGGATCTCGGCGAGGTCGGGGAGCAGGTCCGGTCCGGGTGGGGCGGTGGGAGCGTCGGCCAGGAGTACTCGGCCCAGGGCGGTGACGTGGGCCGGCAGGCGGGTGCCCACGGTGATGTCGACCGTGAGGACCCGGGGTGCCGTGGCTCCGGCCGTGTACTGGATCTCCGGTTCGGCGTCGGGCGGGGTCAGGAGGATGGCCAGGGCCGTCGGCTCGTTCAGGCGGTGCGTCAGGGCTTTGAGATGGGGGACCGCCAGGCGCGGGAGGGTAGTGCGGGACAGGGGCGGGAAGCCCAGGGAGAGGACCCGGGGGGTGAGGGCGAAGGTGTGGGGCGGGGCCGGGGGCGTCGTCACCAGCCCCAGATGCGCGTAGGTGATCAGCGCACGGCGGACGGTCGCCCGGGCCAGGCCCGTCGCCTTCGCGATCTCTGTCAGGGTGAGCGCGGCGCGGCCCTCGCCGAAGGCCGTCAGGACCGTGAGGCCCCGGGCCAGCGATTCGATGAACTCCCGGCCGAGTTCATGCTTGGACGCGGTCGTCCAGGTGGCCAGACCGGAGGGGGACGGGCCGGGGTCGGCCGGCGGGGCGTCGCGCAGGACCGTCTCCATCTCCGTCACCGCCGTACGCAGGCGGGGGAGCAGCGTGGCGCGCAGGTCGGCCGCGGTGCGGCGGCTGGTGTGGCTGACCACGCTCGCCGCGCACAGCACACGGCCCGTGCGCGGGTCCCGTACGGGTACGGACACCGCGACCAGGCCCGGTTCGATCAGCTGGTCGTCCAGTGCCCAGCCGTCGGTGGCGGCCCGCGCTGCCCGGCGTACGAACTCCTCGTCGCCGGGGAGAGGGCGGGGCGGCGTGGGCGACGGCGCGCGGGGCGGTACCGCCGGGAAGGTCCGGTCCTCGGGGTCCGCCGCTCGGCGGGCGCGCCAGGCGGTCCACTCCTCGGGGGTCCAGCCGGCCGCGAACAGCGAGCCCGGCGCGGTGCGTTCGGCGGGGAGCAGGTCGCCGATGCGGAAGCTCAGGGACAGTGCGCGGCGGCGGGTGGCCTGGTGGATGAAGCGGATGCCGTCGTGGTCGGCGACGGCCAGCGAGACGGATTCGTCGAGTTCGTCGGCCAGCGCGTCCGCACGGGCGTCCAGCAGGGTCGGCAGGCGCAGGGCGGCCAGGTAGGCGTTGCCCAGTTCCATGACGTGCGGGGTGAGGGTCGCGTCCCGGCCGTCGAGGCGGAGGTGTCCCATGTGCGCGAGGGTCGCCGTGATGCGGTCCACGGTGGAGCGGGCCAGGCCCGTGGAGCGTTCGAGGGCGCTCAGGCTCAGGGTGCCGTCCGCCTCGGTGAGCCGGTGCAGCACCGTGATCCCGCGGATGAGCGGGGCGATCGCCTCGGGCGGGGGTACGGCGGTGCTCCCAGGGGGCTGCGCCAGGGCAGCCTCGGGGGCGTTCGGCACGGTCTGGGCGGGCATCGGTTCTCCGGTACGGCGGTGCGGCACGCACACCTGCCTGGGTACGCCGACCGTGGCAGGGTTCGCCTACGGTAACCCGCTGCCGGGCCGAGTCCCCGCGGGTGGAGGCAGGCGCTCGGGTGCGGTCGGCGCCCGATGAGGGCCTGTCAGGGGCTGACGATGACCTGTCAGTGGCCGACGACGGCCCGTCAGCGGCCGGTGGAGATTGAAACGGCGGCCGGTCGGCGGAGGAGGTGGGCCCCGCCGTGGCTGCCCGAGCCCGGCTACTTCCGTTCCACCCGCACCTTGACGTCCCCGTCGTGCCCCGCGGCCATCACCTCGATGGTGATGGCGTGGTGCGGGTCCTTGAAGGTCTCTCCCGGGGCGAAGGGGGCGTCGGAGAGTTCGGCGTGGACGTTCGGGCTGCGGGTGCAGCCGCCGCTGTCGCGGTGGGCGTCGTACACCGAGATGGGCCCGCGTCCGGTGTCGACGTTCGCGTCGACCTTGTAGATCAGGACGCCGGGGTGGCACACGTCCTCGTCGTTGCCGCCGTGGCTGCGCAGTTCGAGGGCGTAGCCGGTGTGCGCGGTGAGCGGGACGAAGACGAGTTTCTGGCCGCCGGTCCGGAACAGCGGGGTCAGCGTGTACTCCTTGGGGCCCGCGGCGGCCGCGCAGCTCACCTGGTCGGCGTCGAGCCAGCCCAGCTTCCACTTGTGCCAGCCGAGCAGGTCGTTGTTGGCGCCCCAGTCCTCGCTCATGATGTCCCAGTGGCCGACCGCGCCGCCGCCGTCCTGGGTGTAGAGGTCGGGCAGGCCGAAGACATGGCCGTTCTCGTGGGGGAGCACGCGGAAGCCGGTGTGCGGGTAGGAGCCGGAGCCGTCGTCCTGGCGGGAGTAGACGAAGGAGGCGTTGGAGACGGGGACACCGTCGGCGACGGGCGCCTCACCGTTGCCGGCGAAGGTCACGGAGAGCACCGTGTCCAGAGCGGAGGGGCCGGCGTCGGGGCTGACGAGCACGTTCAGAAGGTCGTACGACTTGAAGTCCACGGTGGGGTCGGCGGCGGCCACGATGTCCTGGACCAGTTGGCGGTAGCCGGGGTCGAAGGGGGCGCCGCGCTCTATGCCGTAGTCCGTGAACGGCTTCGGCATCCGCAGCCAGGTCGGTATGGGGGTCTCGGGGCGGTAGTCGAGACGGCCGTAGGACGCCGTGCGGAACCAGTCCTGGGTCTGCGGGAAGAACTCGCGGAAGCGGTCGAGGGCGTCGCCCTCGCCGGGCGCGTCGGGGAAGTCGACCATCAGGGTCAGCGCACGGACGGTGCCGGTGGAGCGGGAGTAACCGCCGGAGGTGGGAACGCCTTCCGTCATCTGGACTTCGTGGGCGCCGTTGATCAGGCAGGGGGCGAGCGCGGTCTTGCGGGCCAGGGCGGCGGCCGAGCCGGCGCCCGTGGCGGTGGCGCCGGAGGAGAGGCGACCGGTTCCGGCGGAGGTGCTGACCGCCAGCGTCAGGACGGTCACGGACGCGAGAGCGGCTACACGCCGCGGGCGTATCCGACGGGCGATCGGCTGCGGCTGCATCATGGGCCTTTCGCTCCACGGCAGCCGCCGGTCACCGGCTGCACCCTTGCGATCACCCTGTGCCGACCGGGCGCCCGGCGCGCGCTGGAGGAGACCGATCGTGGGTTTCTCGGGCGCGGAGATGTGAGTCAGGTCACAGGAATTCGTCGCGAGGGCGGGAAATAACTGGGGATCGTCTCCCCGTTTAAACCTGTGTCGGAGCGAAGGGGGGCTTTTCCTGCGCTCGACGCTTGATCCACCTGATCCGCAGGATCTACCTGATCTACCTGATCCATCCGTTCCATCCGACCCGTACGTGGGCGGTCGGCCCTGACCGGTCGCCGACCCGGCCGGTTCGATTGCTCCGACCCGTCCGGCAGGACCGGTCGTTGCGACCGGCTCAAGACCATCCGAGGAGTACGCCGTGCAGACCGCGACCGCCGTGCAGCGCAAGGCGTCCAGGCCCCGCGCCGACGCCCTGCGCAACCGGGAGCGGATCGTCGGCGCCGCCCGGGAGATGTTCGTCGAGCACGGGCCGGACGTGCCGCTCGACGACATCGCCCGCCGGGCCGGTGTCGGCAACGCCACGGTGTACCGCAACTTCCCCGACCGCGACGCCCTCGTGCGCGAGGTCGTCTGCTCCGTGATGGACCGTACGGCGCGGGTGGCCGAGGAGGCGCTCGCGGAGACGGGGGACGCCTTCGCGGCGCTGGAGGGGTTCGTGCACGCCGCCGCCGACGAGCGGATCAGCGCGCTGTGTCCGATGGTCTCCAGCACCTTCGACCAGGACCATCCCGATCTGGAGGCCGCGCGGGAGCGTACCGAGCGTCTCATCGCCGAGGTCATGGACCGTGCCAAGGTGGCCGGTCAGCTCCGGCCGGACGTCGGCGTCGGTGATGTGACGGTCGCCGTGGCCCAGCTGTCCCGGCCGCCGGCCGGGGTCGGCTGCCTCAGTGTGGATCGCTTCGTCCACCGCCACCTGCAACTGTTCCTGGACGGGCTGCGGGCTCCGGCCCGCTCCGTCCTGCCGGGTACGGCGGCGACTCTGGAGGACCTGCGCCAGGTCTGACGCTCAGTTCAGGGCCGTAGCCCGGTCTTCACGTACACGCCCTTCGGCCGTCACTGGCGACGCGCCGTTCACTGTCGATCGCTTCGCCTCTGCCTATGGATCGGATCGAACATCTGTTCATCTATTCTTCGGTGGGCGCTCCCTCAATCACCCCTTCTTCGATCACTTCACCATCGATGACCTCTTCTTGGAACACATCGCCTTCGATCGCCTCCTCTTAGACCACGTCACCTTCGATCGCCGCTTCTTCGGTCGCCGCTTCTTCGATCACTTCGCCTTCGACCACATCGCCTTCCCTCACGTCTCCTCCGACTGCCTCGGCACCGCTTCTCGATCACTTCCTCCGTCATGACGTCCCGGCCTTCCCCGCTGAAGGTCATGAAGTCCCGAAGTCCCGAAATGGGTACCTCCATGTCTGAAACAGCCTCCAAGGCTCTCGGCGTCCCCGACGCCAACCGCTGGAAGGCGCTCGTCTTCATCGCGCTTGCCCAGCTGATGGTCGTCCTCGACGCCACCATCGTGAACATCGCCCTGCCCTCCGCCCAGACCGACCTGGGCATCTCCGACGCCAACCGGCAGTGGGTCGTCACGGCCTACGCGCTCGCCTTCGGCGGACTGCTCCTGTTCGGCGGCCGGATAGCCGACCTGTGGGGCCGCAAGCGCGCCTTCGTCCTGGGTCTGGCCGGTTTCGCCGCCGCCTCCGCGCTCGGCGGCGCGGCGACCACCGGCTCGATGATGTTCGGCGCCCGCGCCCTCCAGGGTGTCTTCGGCGCCCTGCTCGCCCCCGCCGCGCTGTCCCTGCTCGCCGTGATGTTCACGGACGCCCGGGAGCGCGCCAAGGCGTTCGGCATCTACGGCGCGATCGCCGGTGGCGGCGGTGCCGTCGGTCTGATCCTCGGCGGTGTGCTCACCGAGTACCTCGACTGGCGCTGGACCTTCTTCGTCAACGTCCCGTTCGCGATCATCGCGGCGGCCGGCGCCTACTTCGTCATCCGTGAGCCGGAGGGCAGCCGCAACCGCTCCTCGCTGGACATCCCCGGCGTCATCCTGTCCACCCTGGGCCTGGTCTCGCTGGTCTACGGCTTCACCCGCGCCGAGTCCGACGGCTGGGGCGACCCGACGACCATCGGGCTGTTCGTCGCGTCGGTGGTGCTGCTGCTGGCCTTCGTGGTCACCGAGACCCGGGTCAAGGCCCCGCTGCTGCCCCTGCGCGTGGTCACCGACCGCAACCGCGGTGGCGTCTACCTCTCGCTGGGTCTCGCGATCATCGCGATGTTCGGCACCTTCCTCTTCCTGACGTACTACCTCCAGGTCGTCAAGGGCTACTCGCCGATCCAGACCGGCTTCGCCTTCCTGCCGATGGTCGCGTGCATGATCACCGGCTCGACGCAGATCGGCGCCCGTCTGATGACCCGGGTCGCGCCCCGGCTGCTGATGGGCCCCGGCTTCCTGCTCGCCGCGGTGGGCATGCTGCTGCTGGCCCAGCTGGAGATCGGCTCGGCCTACGCCTCGGTGGTGCTGCCCGCGATGATGCTGCTCGGCCTCGGCATGGGTACGGCGTTCATGCCCGCCATGGCGCTGGCCACGCAGGGGGTCCAGCCGCGGGACGCCGGTGTCGCCTCCGCGATGGTCAACACCTCGCAGCAGGTGGGCGGCGCGATCGGTACGGCCCTGCTGAACACGATCGCCGCCTCCGCGACGACCTCGTACATCAAGGACCACATCGCGACCGCGGCCACCGGGCAGCAGCGGCAGCTGGTCCAGCTCCAGGCGATGGTGCACGGCTACAGCAGCGCCATCTGGTTCGCGGTCGGCATCCTCGTGGCCGCGGCGGCCATCGCCCTGACCCTCGTCAACGCCGGCCGGCCGGGCGGCGGCGCGGTGGCCTCCGGCGCGGGCGCCGACGACGAGCTGGCGGTGCCGGTGGTCGCCCACTGAGGCACCGGGGCGCCCGCCCGGCTCAGCGCAGCCAGGGCAGGTCGGCGCCCGCATCGTTCGGCTGAAGGCCCTCGGCGACGATCTCCATGATCTCGCCGAGGGCCTTCTGCTGCTCAGGGGTCAGCCGCTGGAACAGTGCCTGGCGCACGGCGGCCACATGGCCCGGCGCGGTGTGCCGCAGCACCTCGTGGCCCTTCTCGGTCAGCACCGCGAACTGGCCGCGCTTGTCGGAGGGGCAGTCCTCGCGGCGTACCCAGCCGTTCTTCTCCAGGCGCGCGACGGCGTGCGAGAGCCGGGAGCGGGTGATCTTCACCTTCATGGCCAGCTCGGTCATCCGCAGCCGGTGGCCCGGGGCCTCGGCGAGCTGGACGAGCAGGCCGTAGTAGATGTGCGGCATGCCCGCATCGCGCTGCAACTGGCGGTCGAGGTGGTCCTCCAGCAACGTCGTGGCGTGCAGGTACGAGCGCCAGACGCGCTGCTCCTCGTCGGTGAGCCAGCGGTACTGCGAGGCGGAGCCGGATGCCGTGTCCATGGGGCCACTGTACGGGGAATCTCCTTGAAAGTTGAACAAGTTCGGCGTACGGTGTCGCGAAAGCTTGAGCTTTAAAGTAGATGTACGACCACGGGATCGGCCGCCCGGCACCGTCCGGGCCGTCGGAGGGAGCCGCCGCCATGTCCGTCGCCGCACCGGAGCGCATGCCCGCCCTCTACCTGAGCCACGGCGCCCCACCGCTCGCCGACGACCCGGTCTGGCCCGGCCAGCTGGCCGCCTGGTCCGCCGACCTGCCGCGACCGAAGGCCGTCCTCATGGTCTCCGCCCACTGGGAGGAGGCGCCGCTCGCCCTCGGCGCCGTCCGGACCGTCCCCCTTGTCTACGACTTCTGGGGCTTCCCGGAGCGCTACTACCAGGTCACCTACGCGGCCCCCGGCGCCCCGGAGCTGGCCGAGTCGGTGCGCAAGCTGCTGCGCGCCCCCGGCACCCCGGTCCAGGACATCCCGGACCGCGGCCTCGACCACGGGGCGTACGTCCCCCTGGTGGAGATGTTCCCCGCGGCCGACATCCCCGTCCTGCAGATCTCCATGCCGACCCTCGACCCGGTGCGCCTGATGGAGATCGGACGCAAGCTGGCGCCGCTGCGCGACGAGGGCGTGCTGATCGTCGGATCCGGCTTCTTCACCCACAACCTGGCCGCGCTGCGCCACGCGGGAGGCGGCGTGCCCGCCTGGTCCGCCGAGTTCGACGACTGGGGCCGCCGCGCCCTGGAAACCCGCGACTGGGACGCCCTGCTTGACTTCCTCGACAAGGCCCCGGCCGGCCGGTACGCCCATCCGCGCACCGAGCACTTCGCTCCGCTGTTCGTCACCATGGGCGCGGCGGCCGGCGACGGTGGGCCGACCGCTCCGAAGCCGGTGATCGACGGGTTCTGGATGGGGATGGCGAAGCGGTCGGTGCAGTTCGGCTGACCGCCGCGGGGTGCCATGGGCTGCCGTGGGGTGCCCCGGGGTGCCCCGGGGTGCGGTGGGGTGCTGTGGGCGCGGGGCGCGGCGGGTGCCGTGGACGCGGGGCGCGGTGGGCGCCGTGGCTCACAGTTCCTTCTCGTACCAGGCCACATCCCAGTACCGCCCGAATGTGCGGCCCACCTCGTGGTACGTGCCGACGTAGCGGAATCCGAACCGCTCGTGCAGCCGCGTCGACCCGGCGTTCGGCTGGGTGATACCCGCATAGGCGCGGTGCAGGTCCTCGCCGGACAAGGCCGTGAAGAGGGCCGTGTAGAGCAGCGTGCCGACGCCGCGGCGGACCGCGTGCGGTGCGACGTACACCGTGGTCTCCACCGTGGTGCCGTACGCGGGCTTCGGACGGTGAGGACTCGATGTGACGTAGCCAAGAATCTCCTGAGAGTCCGCCTCCACGGCAACCATCAGGCGGTGCGGACCGTCTTCCGGGTGGGAGAGCAGCCAAGGGCGGCGCTCCTCCGGAGTGAAGATCTCGGTGTCGAATGTGATGGGCGTCTCGCGTACATAGTGGTTGTAGAGATCGGTAAGGGCTTCGAGATCGCTCGCGACCCCCGGCCTGACCTGGACCTCTGTACGTTCCGACGGCATCCGGCCTCCCCCTGTGGCCGCACAGGGTACTGCATGATCAGAAAAACTGGTGGGCGGGTTGGGAATTCTGTCCGGATTACAGTCGTTGTTTCCTTCGGATGCCGGGCACTCGACGAGAGTCTCAGGAGTTCTCGAAGTGCTGAGTGTCCGCAAGGAACACCCGCCAGCCCTCCCCTGAGGCCCGGCTCCGGCCGGACAGGGGGACCCCGATTCGAAAGGGAGCACGCATGGCAACCCGTGCCGTCGCCCGTCGTCAGTCCGCCCGTGGGGGTACCTCCCAGGCATTCGGCTCTGGGGGAGAGACGGCAGATTCGGCGAGCAGCGTCCGCGTCCGTGGCGGCGAGATCGCGGACCGCGATCTGGTCGGCATGTATCTCGACGAGATCGCGCGTACGCCCCTGCTCGACGCCGCCAAGGAAGTCGAGCTGTCCCAGACCATAGAAGCGGGTGTGTTCGCGCAGCAAGTCCTCGACGGCGAGGAGGAGTCCCGCTCGGACGCCACCCGTGAGGAACTGGAGGCCCTGGTGGCCGACGGAGAGCGGGCCAAGGACGTCTTCATCCGTTCCAACCTCCGCCTGGTCGTGGCCGTCGCCCGGCGCTACCCGCGCAGCGGCCTGCCCCTCCTCGACCTGATCCAGGAGGGCAATGCCGGCCTGGTGCGCGCGGTCGAGAAGTTCGACTACCGCAAGGGCTTCAAGTTCTCGACCTACGCCACCTGGTGGATCCGCCAGGCGATCACCCGCTCGATCGCGGACCAGTCCCGCACCATCCGCCTGCCCGTCCACCTGGTCGAGGAACTCGGCCGGATCCGACGAGTGCAGCGCGAGTTCAACCGGGAGAACGGCCGCGACCCCGAGCCCGCGGAGATCGCCGTGGAGCTGGGCTCCACGCCGGACCGCGTCACCGACGTGCTCGACTGGGCCCGCGACCCGGTCTCGCTGAACATGTCGGTGGACGACGAGGGCGAGACCCAGTTCGGCGACCTGCTGGAGGACACCTCGGCCGTCTCACCCGAGCAGTCCGTGCTCACGCTGCTGCGCAGCGAGGGCCTGGACGAACTGATCGGCCGCCTCGACGAGCGCACGGCCTCCATCATCAAGATGCGGTACGGCATCGAGGACGGCCGGGAGCGCACGCTCACCGAGGTCGGCAAGGAGCACGGCCTGACGCGCGAACGCATCCGCCAGATCGAGAAGCACGCGCTGCTCGAACTGAAGAAGCTGGCGCGCCAGACCGGTTTCGACGCCGCCGCGTGAACGACGGGAGCCGACCGCACCTGACCGGTGCGAAGCTCCCGGGCGACAGGTGTGGTGCGAGTGCCGCCTCCCGCGTACGCCGGGTGGCGGAAGACCGCGCAAACATGGCCGTGTACCGTCGCTTCAACTCCCCGGCCCCCGGGAACAAACCCTCAGGGCCCAGGAGTTGGAGTTCGAGGGCCCGGGACCGCGATCCCGCGGCCGCACACGTTCCCCAGAACCACGTCCCGACGCACTCCCCCCCGGCGCCGGGACCTTCCCAAAGCCGGGCTTCGGCGCCTATCCCCCCCCGGGCGCCGGAGCCCGGCTACTTTTTGCGCTCCTGGCCGGCCCGAGTTCTTCGGCCGCCCCGCATTCTTCGGCGGGCCCGCGTCCTTCGGTCGGCCCGTCCTTCGGCGGGCCCGCGTTCTTCCGGGGGACCTGCCCCGGTCTCTTCGCCGGTCGCACGTGGGTTCTCGGCGGGCCGCACGGTGGGTCACCCCGTACCTGAACCCCGGGGTGACCCACCGGACGGCAGATTTTGCCACACGGGCACAATCTGCCGACGTGACCACCCCAAGATCCAGCCGTCCTGGCTCTGACCAGATATTTTCCATCCTGCCGCGCGCTCCCACGGCCCCCCTGCCCGAGCGGCGCAAGGCGGAGACCCGTCGGGAGACCGCCCGCACGGCGGCCCGCCTCTCCCCGCGCGGAGTGTCTGTTTCGGGTGCTGTGGGTGATTCACGGCACCTGCGAGATAGGTCACGGTCCGGGGGGTAAGTTCCGGCCCGTGGTGTCTACTGGGGCGCATGCCTGACTACCTCTCCGTCCTCGCCGCGCTGGGTGCGAGCCTGCTGGTCCTGGTTGCGGTCGCCTGGGCAGTCGTGCTGGTGCTTCTGCTGCGCGGGAGCCGCTCCGGGAGTACCGCCGGTCGAACGGGCCGCACCCTGTCCGGCCTCCCGCGCCAACGTCAGGCGGCTCCCCACGTGGAGTCCGTCGAACTGACCCCGGCGGAACAGGACGCGTTCGCCGGTCTGGTGCGGCAACTCGGCCGGCATTAGCCGCCGGGTACGAACATCAGCCGCAGCCGGGCGCGCGCACGTCAGCAGCCGGCGGCCCCTGATGACGGTCGGCGGACGCGTACGTCAGCCGTCGGTGGCCGCCGGCGGCGGTCGGCGGGCGCGTACGCCGGCCGCAGCCGGGCGCGGACGCCGGGAGTGGGCGGCGCGGGGCTCGGGCGTCCTCAGGGCTGGTGCGCCGCCCTGCGCTCCATGGCGGCCCGTGCCGCGTCCTCCGTGCCGTACACCTCGCACATGTGCCGGCCGTCCGGCGTCGCCGTGTGCTCGACCTCCCACAGGGAGTGTTCGCTGCCGTCGCGCAACAGGAACGCGTGCTCGTAGAGCGAGATGCCGACCACCGGCCGGCCGGTCCGCTCCGGCCGCCCGAACGCCTGCGTGATCTGGTGCGCGAACGCCGTCGCGAGCAGCGCGGCCGTCTCCGCGTCCGGGCGGTCCGCGTTCTCCGCGCGCCGCAGCAGCCGGCGGGCGTGGTCCGCGGAGTCGTCCGGGGCATAGGCGTGCCGTGGCGCGGGGGGCGGTGGCAGCTGTACGTGCACCGGCAGCTCGAAGTCCGGGCTCTCGGGCGGCAGCGGCAGCCGGGAGGTGGCGGCGCGCAGTGCCTCCTCGTCGGCGTAGACCTCGTGTGCCGGTTCGCTGCCGGGGGCGGTGTTGTGCACCAGCTCCCAGAGCGTGATCGCGCGGCCGTCGGTGAGCAGCCAGGTGTGCCGGTACGTCTCGCAGTGCAGGCCGGCGCTGTGGTGGGCGGAGTGCAGGGAACTGTCGTGCGCCAGCGCGCAGTCGAGTTGCAGTATTGCCTCGTCGGGCAGCTCGAAGGAGTTCAGGGCGCGGCCGAGGAGCCGCGCGAGGTGCTCCTCCGGAGACTCGGGCGACTCGGCTGGGTCGTACGCTGCCGTCTCGTACGGAACGCTCAAGGTTTCTCCCGGCGTTGCTGCATGTCACCTTGTGGGTGCATACCGTAGCCCCTCGATCGGACATCATGTCCGGGAACCGAGAAAACGTACGCCGGGAAAACGCGCGGGCCGTACGGGGAAGTTCCCGTACGGCCCGATGTTCCGTCAAAAACCGCCGGTCAGGCGGCACTTCGCCACTCAGACCGCGCTACCGGCGACCCACTCGTTCCACGGCAGGTTCCAGCCGTTGAGGCCGTTGTCCGGAGCCACGGTGGTGTCCGGCGAGTTCTTGACGATCACCACGTCGCCGATGAGAGAGTTGTCGTAGAACCACTTGGCGGTCGTGTCCCCCTGCGCGCCCTGCACGTCGGCGAGCCCCACGCAGCCGTGGCTCGTGCCCTGCTGACCGAAGGGCGGATTGGACTTGCTGTACCAGTAGTTGCCGTGGACGAACGTCCCCGACGTGGTCAGTCGCATCGCGTGCGGCACGTCCGGGATGTCGTACTCGCCGCCGAAGCCGACCGTCGAGCCGTTCATCCGCGTCTGGACGAACTTCTCGGAGATCACCATCTGCCCGTTGTACGTCGTGTGCTCCGGGCTGCCCGCCGAGATCGGCACCGACTTGAGGGTCGTGCCGTCCCGCACCACCGTCATGGTCTGCGTGTTGACGTCGACCGTGGAGACCTGCGAGCGCCCGACGGTGAACGTCACGGTCTTCTTCTGCACCCCGTAGACGCCGTTCGCGCCCTCGACGCCGTCCAGGTCGATGTTCACGGTGACCCGCGAGCCGGCCTTCCAGTACTCCTGCGGCCGGAAGTCGAGCCGCTGCGTCCCGAACCAGTGCCCCACCACCTGCTGCCCGCTGTCGGAGTTGACCGTGATGTGTGACTGCACGGCCTTCTTGTCGCTGATGGCCTTGTCGAAGGTGAACGACACCGGCATGCCGACGCCGACCGTGGCGCCGCCGTCCGGCGTGTACGTCCCG
Source organism: Streptomyces sp. NPDC001270 (assembly GCF_042896695.1). Classification (NCBI taxonomy): domain Bacteria; kingdom Bacillati; phylum Actinomycetota; class Actinomycetes; order Kitasatosporales; family Streptomycetaceae; genus Streptomyces; species Streptomyces sp. NPDC001270. The sequence continues at coordinate 44,567 of NZ_JBIAXM010000013.1, forward strand.
ATGAAGCTGTTCGCCGTGCTGACGGTGGTGAAGACGGAATTCGCCGCGGCCGTACGCCCGTCGGTGTCCTTCGCGGTTGCCGCTATCTCGTACTTGGTCCCGCGCTCCAACTGCTCCTTCGGCTTCCAGCTGGCGCCGTCCGCCGACACCGTGCCCGGCACGGCCTGTCCCGACCCCGCGACGGTCATCTTGACGTCGGTCAGCTTGCCGTCGCTCACCTTCACACCGGTGCTGTTGATGGACGCGCCCGTCGAACCGTCCTTCGCCGAGATCGCGATCTTCGCCACGGACGTCGTGGGGGAGTCGCCGCCCTTGCCGTCGTTGATCGTGGTGCCGGCGTTGCCGCCACACGCGGTCAGGGTCAGGGCGCCGACCAACAGGGCGGCACTGGCCCCCAGTACGCGCCGCGCTGCGATGTTCGGCGTAGTCACGGGCTGCTCCAGGTTTGTGTGGTGTGGGTGATCCGTTTCTGTACGTGGGGTGAGAGGCACCCGCACCCGGTGAAGTTCGCGTCGTCGGCTCATGAATACATGCACGTGACAGAACCGCGACAATCCGAGCCGCGACCAGCCAAGGGTGGGGCCAGTCAGGGGTGGGACCAGCCAGGGGTGGGACCAGTCCTGGGTGCGACAAGACCGGGCTCCCACCCCCTCCCCCCCTCCCCTCCCCACCCCGCCCCCACGGTCGCCCCCCCGCCGCTACGAGGCGCCGTACAACTCCTCGTACGACGGCCATGCTCCGCCCGGTCCGGCCACCGGCTCCGCGGCCCGTACGGCTCGTACGATCGCCCGTGTCACGGCGTCCGCGCCGGCCGCCAGGATCTCGTTGAGCGCGAGCGGGTTCCCGGTGTCGAGCGGGCGTTCACCCGTGGCCAGCGCGAACACCGTGTCGCCGTCGTTGAGCAGGTGCACCGGCCGTACGGCGCGCGCGATGCCGTCGTGGGCGGTGCCGGCCACCTTCTGCGCCTGGGCCTTCGAGAGGTCCGCGTCGGTGGCGACCACGGCCAGCGTGGTGTTGAGCGGCGGAGCCTGGTTCCGCGCGGCCGCGTCGGCCAGGCGCCGGCCCGCCGCCTCGTGGACGCGCGCCTCCGGATAGGTCACCGGCCCCTGGAACAACTCCCCGTACAACACGCCCGTCCGCGGATCCAGCGCCGATCCCGCGGCGTTGGCGACCACCAGCGCGGCCACCGTGATGCCGGAGCCGAGGACCGTGCTCGCGGTGCCGATCCCGCCCTTGAGCTGTCCCACCACCGCGCCCGTACCGGCGCCCACGCATCCCTCGGGCACCGGCGACCCGGGGGCGTTCGCCGCGGCGGCCTCGACCGCCGCCCGTCCGGTGGCCGCGTCCGGGCGGGCCCGGAAGTCACCGCCCCGCCCGAGGTCGAAGACACAGGCGGCCGGCACCACCGGCACGACGTGCGCGGGATCCGCCCCGACCCGCACCCCGCGTCCCCGCTCCTCCAGCCAGGCCATCACCCCCGAGGCGGCGTCCAGCCCGTACGCGCTGCCGCCGGTGAGCACGATCGCCTCGACCTTGCGGACCAGGTTGCGCGGGTCCAGGGCGTCGGTCTCCTTGGTGCCGGGCCCGCCGCCGCGCACGTCCACGGCGGCCACGGCCCCGCCCTCCGGCGCGAGGACGACCGTGGTGCCGGTGAGCAGTCCTTCGCCGGTGCGGGTCGCGTGCCCCACCCGAAGCCCGGCGACGTCCGTCAATGCGTCAACTGTCATGACGGCCAGTCTCTCCCGGAGCGGCTCCGCCGAGGCCGGCCGCAGGAGTGTCAGGCGGCGGGTGTGGCGGGCCTCGCCTCCGTCCCGTGCGCCGCCCTTCCTGCCGTCAGTGCGATCCCGACCGCCACCGCCAGCGCGGTCACGATGCCCGCCGCCAGTACCGCCCAGTGGCCCAGGAAGGTGCAGCAGATCACCAGCAGCGCCGCGAGCGGCAGCACCACCTGCTGGGCGGTGCCGACCTTGAAGTGACGCGAGTGCAGGATCCACACCGTCAGCAGGTAGAGCGCCGTGGGCAGGGTGACGGCCGCCGAGGCGGCCAGGACCGAGATGTGCGAGGTGCCCACGGACTGCTCGACCACCACTTCGAGTCCGGCGCCGATCGCGGCCGCCGAGGCGAAGACCAGGTAGTGGCCGTAACCCCACAGGAACGACTGTCTGCTGGAACGCAGATGTCCGTGGATGGGCACCGCGAAGTAGATCCACCAGGCCGAGAAGACGATCAGCAGGCCGCCGGCCGCGATCGGCAGCAGCGTGTCGAGCGCGTCGTGCTCGGACACGGCGGACTTCACGGCGACCGTGGCCGCGGCGATCGTCTCGCCGAGCACGATGATCGTGAACAGCCCGTACCGCTCGGCGATGTGGTGCGGATGCCAGGCGGTGGTGTGGTGCCGCTCCGCGAACACCGGCACGCAGATCTCCGCGATCGCCATCACCAGGAACACCCAGGGGCGTGCGTGCGGAGGCAGGACCACCAGCCCGGCCCAGCCGATCTGGACCAGCAGGACTCCGGCCGCGTACCGCACCGCCGTGGTCCGTTCCGGGCCCTCGGCGGTTCTCGCCGCCCGCAGCCACTGGGTGGCCATCGCCACCCGCATGATCACGTAGCCGAGCCAGACCGCCATGTAGTCGTGCTTCTCGAACGCCTGGGAGATCCCCGCGGCCAGGACCAGGACACCGGCGATCTGGACGAGGGTGATCAGGCGGTAGAGCACGTCGTCGTTGTCGTACGCCGAGGCGAACCAGGAGAAGTTCATCCAGGCCCACCAGATGGCGAAGAACAGCATCGCGTAGTTCAGGATGCCGTTGCCTGCGTGTCCCTCGGCCACGGCGTGCACCAACTCGGCGCCCGCCTGCGCCACGGCCACGACGAAACACAGATCGAAGAAGAGTTCGAGTGGCGTGGCGACCCGGTGCGGCTCGCCGCGTTCGCGTGCGGTGAGTCTGCGCAGGGGGCGGGGTGGGTGCGGCGTGCCCGCGGAGGCGGGTGTCGGAGCGGGACTCGGGGTCATGCCTCTCAGCACAGCAGAAATCCCGGCGAAAAGCTTGTGAATGAGTTCACAAGTTCTTCGGTGGGTCTCGATCCGAAGGAACGACCAGGTCGGACGGTGTCCGAACCCCTCCCGGTGGCGCACTCGGCGCCGGGCGGCGGTCCCAGGGCCGTACCCTTGGGGCATGACCACCGCCCCCGAACCGCGCGACCCCAGGCCCGCGCTCGTCTTCGACGATCCGCTCGACCAGCAGTCCTCGGACGACACGGACCGCGGTTGGGGCGAGGCCGACGACTCCGCCGCCGGCCTGAAGCGCTTCCTCGACGAGAAGCCGCCCCACCACCTCTGAAGCGGACCCCGCGGGGCCGCTACCGCTCGTCGTGGCCCGAACCGCGCTGCGCCACCAGCGCGTTGCGGATCTCCTTGAGCACCTCCAGCTCGGTCACCTCGATGACCTCCGGGGTGGCCTCCGTCCCCTTCTCCCGGTCCTTCCTGCGGGCCTCCAGCCGGGCCAGGTACTTCGCCATGGGCAGCACCATCAGGAAGTAGACCACCGCCGCGGTGATCACGAAGCTCAGCGTGGCGCCGAGGACCGAGCCCCACATCAGCTGGATGCCCTGGTCGCCCTCGCACGACGAGCTGAGGCACGAGCTGTAGTGGTCGAGGTTCTGCGTGCCGACCGCTCCGACCAGCGGGTTGATGATGCCCTTCACCACCGCGTTGACGATGTTCGTGAAGGCGGCTCCGATGACCACCGCGACCGCCAGGTCGACGACATTGCCGCGCATCAGGAAGGCTTTGAAGCCTTGCCAGATGCTCGGTTCCTGCTTCTCGCTCACCTCGGGGACTCTCCTCGTGCGCACAGGTTGTGGAACGAAACGCTCCGCAACCTACGGCACCATGCGGCCATCCTGTCCAATTCCTTCCCTCTAACGAGGGACTTGACAGCGTGTCGTCAAGACAAGGTCCGCGCCGGTTCAGCACAGCGTCACCGCCAGTCGCGCCGTCGCGCTCGCCCCCACGAGGCGCGCTGCCGTGGCGCGCGGCACCGACAGCACGACGAGCGCCCCGCTCTCCACGGCACCGTCGAGCGGCTCCGGCAGCCGCGCCACCCGCGCCCCGCGTGCGACCACCTGGGCGGCACCGCCCGTCGCGGGATCCTGCGCGGCGATGACGTCGACCCGGTCCCCGGGGCGCAGCAGCCGGACGGTGGCGGCGTCGGCGATCCGGACCGGTGCGGTCACCGCCTCGACCGCCGTGCCCGTGCCCGGCTGCCGTGCGGGCTCGATCGCGGGATGGCCGCGGGCCCGCTCGGGGCGGTGGGGATCCGTCGCGGCCCGCGGTCCGGTCGCCAGGAGCGCGGCGGCGGTGACGGCGAGCCCGGCCGTCAGGGCACGCCCGCGATGCCGTACGAGCCGTTGCAGCCCGTACCGTGCGCCGCGCACCCGCACCGGCGCGAACTGTGGGATCTCGCACGTGGCGGGGGCGTCGGTGCCGAGCGGGCGCGGCTCGGGAACAGGAGCGGGACGGGGAGGCGGGAGCGCGGGCGGCGGGAAGGAAGGAGGCGGTGAAGGGGTGGCCGGAGACGGGGAGGAGAAGGAAGGGGGCCAAGGTGCGGCCGGAGAGGGCTGCTGCCGGCTGGGGAAGGCCCGCTGCGGGGGAGGGGCCGAGCGCTGGGGGAGAGGGGCGGAGCGCTGGGGGGTGCGGACGGGGGGGCCCCCCGGGGGGCGGGGGGGGGGCGGGGGGGGGCGGGGGCGGGGGGGGGGGGCCCCGGGGGGGGGGGGGGGCCGCGCGGGGGGGGCGCGGGGCGGCGCGGGGGGGGGTGCGGACGGCCGGCCGCAGGGCGTCCGGCCGGGGATCGGGCGGCGGAGCGGAGCGGAAGGACGGTCCCGAGGAAGGCCGGGGCGGGACGGACCGGTGAGGAACGGGCGGGTGAGGAACGGGCGGGTGAGGAACGGACATGAGGTCACCACCTGTGTGCGGAATCGGGTTGCGATCCCACGATGACGCCTCACGCCGACACTCGCCGAAGCCGGTGGATCACGGGCGGACTGTGGACAACTCGCCCGCCCGAACGAGGAATTCCGCTACGGCGCCACGGCAGCACAGCACCACGGCGCTCGGCACCACAGCACCAAGGCGTCGCAGCACCAAGGCGTCGCAGCACCACAGCCCTACGGCCCCAAGGCCCTACGGCAGCTCGAACCCGGGGTCCATCCCGCCGAGCGCGCCGGCGCACAGGCAGTCCCGTGCCGCGCTGTCCGGCAGCGCCGCCACCACGTCGAACAGCACACCCCGCAGCCGGTCCACATTGGCGGCGAACACCTGCAACACCTCGTCGTGGGAGACCCCGTCGCCGGTCTCCGCGCCCGCGTCGAGATCGGTGACCAGCGTCAACGATGTGTAGCACAGCTCCAGTTCACGGGCGAGTGCCGCCTCCGGGTGGCCGGTCATGCCCACCACCGACCAGCCCTGCGCCTGGTGCCACAGCGACTCGGCGCGGGTGGAGAACCGCGGTCCCTCCACCACGACCAGCGTGCCGCCGCCCACCGGTTCCCAGTCCTGGCCGCGAGCCGCCTTCAGCGCGGCGCTCCGGCCGACGGGGCAGTAGGGGTCGGCCAGGGACACGTGCACCACGTTCGGCACGGTCCCGTCGGGCAGCGGCAGCCCGTCGAAATACGTCTGTGCCCGCGCCTTCGTGCGGTCCACCAGCTGGTCCGGGACGAGCAGCGTGCCGGGCCCGTACTCGGACCGCAGGCCGCCCACCGCGCAGGGGCCGAGGACCTGGCGGACGCCCACCGACCGCAGGGCCCAGAGATTGGCCCGGTAGTTGATGCGGTGGGGCGGCAGATGGTGGCCACGGCCGTGCCGGGGCAGGAAGGCGACCCGCCGCCCCGCGACCTCGCCCAGGAAGAGGGAGTCGCTGGGAGCACCGTAAGGGGTGTCCACCTGGAGCTCGGTCACGTCGTCGAGGAACGAGTAGAAGCCCGAGCCGCCTATTACGCCGATCTCTGCGTTCGCCATGACGAGCACACTAGCCGCGCGGAAAACGTCGGGAAAGCGGAGGCCGGAGAGGACGCCGAAGACCCCACCGTCGGGTGACGGCAGGGTCTCAGGAGGAGGAGTCTCAGGCGGCTGAGCTGCCGCTGGAGCTCGACGACGAGGAAGACGAGGACGAAGACGTCGAGGACGACGAAGAAGAGGACGTCGAGGACGACGCCGACGAAGACTTCGTGTCGGAGGAGGAACCCGACGACGTGCCGGACGCGGCGGGCTTCGCGGCCGGGCTGCTGCCCGAAGAGGAGCCGCGGCTGTCGTTCCGGTAGAAACCGGAGCCCTTGAAGACAATGCCGACTGCGGAGAACACCTTCTTCAGACGGCCACCGCAAGCGGGGCACTCGGTGAGGGACTCGTCGGTGAACTTCTGCACCGCCTCAAGGCCCTCGCCGCACTCGGTGCACTGGTACTGGTAGGTGGGCACTGTCTTCCTCCTGGCACTCTCACTCGATGAGTGCTAACGACGGTCCATAGTGACGTATTCCCGGGGATCAGTCCACCGCGACCGGCGCTCGGTGACCGACGCCACGTGTGACGGTCCGGGCCCGGGGCGGGCCGGCCAGCCGTGAACGCAGTGCCAGCAGGGTTGCCAGGGCGAGCAGGGTACCCGCCATCGGCACCAGGAATCCGGCGCCGTCCCACGCGCGGTCCTCCAGCTGACCGGCGACGGTGACCGCGGCCGCCTGGCCCAGGGCGACCGCCCCGGTCAGCCAGGTGAACGCCTCGGTGCGCGCGCCGGCCGCGACCAGGTCGCCGACCAGGGTGTAGCCGGTGATCAGGGCGGGCGCGATGCAGATGCCGACCAGGAGGCCGAGCCCGGCGAGGAGCGGCACGGAGTGGGCGGTCCACAGGGACGACGCGGTCAGCGCGAGCGCCGCGTAGCCGATCACCAGGCGGCGTCGTGGTGCCACCTTCCAGGTGATCGCGCCGCACACGATGCCGGAGAGCATGTTGCCCGCCGCGAACGTCCCGTACAGGACGCCGTTCAGGCCGGGCCGGCCGATCGACTCGCTGAACGCGGCCAGCGAGACCTGCATGCCGCCGAACACGGAACCGATGCCCAGGAACGCCACGACCAGGACCCGTACACCGGGGACGCGCAGCGCGGACGTCTGCCGCACGCGCGCGTGGCCGCGTTCGGTCACCGGCGGCTGGGTGCTCCTGCGCGCGGCGAACAGCAGGCCGCCGAGCAGCGTCAGTGCGGCCTCCGTGACGAGCCCGGCGGCCGGGGCCACCGCGGTGCACAGGGCCGTCGCCAGCAGCGGGCCGACGACGAAGGTCAGCTCGTCCGTGACGGACTCGAAGGCCGCCGCGGTGGCCGCCAGCGGGGAGCCCTGGAGCCGTGCGCTCCAGCGGGTGCGCACCATGGGACCGATCTGCGGCACCGAGGCGCCGGTCGGCACGGCCGCCGCCAGCAGTGCCCACAGGGGTGCGTGCGACAGCGCGAGGGCCGTCAGCGACAGGCCCGACAGCGTGTGCACGAGGACGCCGGGGATCAGCACCGCGTGCTGGCCGTAGCGGTCGGCGAGGCGCCCGCTGTAAGGGGCGAACAGCGCCATGGAGACGCCGGTGACGGCCGCCGCGGCGCCCGCGGCGCCGTAGGAGCCGGTGGTGTGCTGCACGAGCAGCACGATGGAGAGGGTGAGCATCGCGAACGGCTGGCGTGCCGCGAAGCCGGGGAGCAGGAACGCCCATACGCCGCGAGTGCGCAGCAGTTGCCCGTATCCGGGGCGGGACGGTGCCGCCGGGTTCTCCGACGGCTCGTTGGTGACCGTGGACGCCACGGCCGTGCCTTTCTGCCGCCTGGTAGCGCGATCCCTTGCCGGGCCCGTACGCCTCAGGAGCACGCTCCTTCGGTCCACACGCCTCGCGGGGGCGCCGAGAGCTGTCCTCTTGCGCGGAACTGCGGTAGATACCGGCGTCACCGCTCAGGGCGTCCGGCCGCCATACGGTCGCGCCAGCTCTGCGTCAGACAGAGTTGGTTCGATCAGGGGTGCCTTCATCGTACAGGGTTCAGCACGTCGTACGGCTGTGAATCCGCGCACCACCAGGCGCGTTCGCCTGGGATCGACGGGAGACGCCGGCCGTATGAAACGCGCCACGTGAGACGACAAGAAACGCGCCACGCGCGATGACATGAAGCGCGTCACGTGAAAATGCGGCCCCCACGCGCGCGTGGCCGTCCTGAGTCGCCCCCACGCGCGCGTGCCCGTTCGGCGCTCGCAGGCCCGCGGGCCTGCGAGCCCGTCCCCGTCGGGAGCCGGGGGCTGCTCAGTGCCCCGTCCCCGCGCTGCCCGTGCCCAGCCAGCCGGCCAGCTTGCCGCCCTGGGCGACCGCCCGCAGCCGCTGTTCGGCGGCGTCCCGGACGGGATCGGTGGTGACCACGAGGAGTTCGTCCCCGCGCCGCAGCACGGTCGTCGGTGTCGGGACGAACGATTTTCCGTCCCGTACGACCAGGGTGACCCCGGCCCCGGCGGGCAGGCGCAGCTCGCCCACCTCGACGCCGTGCATCCGTGAGCCCTCCGGGATCGCGAAGGACAGCAGATGACCGCGCAGCCGCTCCAGGGGTGCCGATTCGATCCCGAGGTCGGCCGCCTCCGCCCCGTCGCCGAGCTTCAGCAGACGTGCGAGCCAGGGCAGCGTCGGCCCCTGGACCAGGGTGAAGACGACGACCAGGACGAAGACGATGTTGAAGATGTGACGGCTGCCGGTGACGCCGTTCACCATGGGGATCGTCGCCAGGATGATGGGCACGGCGCCGCGCAGTCCGGCCCAGGACATCAGGGCCTGCTCCTGCCACGGCACCCGGAAGGGCACCAGGCTGAGCAGCACGCTCAGCGGGCGCGCGACCAGGGTCAGCGCCAGGCCGATGACCAGGGCCGGCCAGAAGTCGCTGCCCAGGGTGTGCGGCGAGACCAGCAGGCCGAGCAGGACGAACATGCCGATCTGGGCGATCCAGCCGACTCCCTCGGCGAAGCCGCGTGTGGCGGGCCAGTGCGGCAGCTTGGCGTTGCCGAGCAGCATCGCGGCCAGGTAGACCGCGAGGAAGCCGCTGCCGTGCGCGAGTGCGCCGGCCGCGTAGGCGGTGACGGCGATGGCCAGCACGGCGATCGGGTAGAGGCCGGAGGCGGGCAGCGCCACGTGTCTGAGGCCCCAGGCGCCGAGCCAGCCGACCGCGAGTCCGATGGCCGCGCCGATGGCGAGTTCCAGGAGTATTTCGCCCAGCAGCACGTACCAGTGCGCGACCGGTCCCGCGGTGGAGAAGGCGATGACCAGGATGACCACCGGGGCGTCGTTGAAGCCCGATTCCGCTTCCAGCGTGCCCGTCACGCGCGCGGGCAGCGGGAGTCTGCGCAGCACCGAGAAGACCGCCGCCGCGTCCGTGGAGGACACCACCGCACCGATGATGAGCGCCTGCCGCCAGTCCAGCCCGACCAGGTAGTGCGCGGCCGACGCCGTCACCCCGACGCTCACCGCGACGCCGCACAGCGCCAGCGTGGAGGCCGCGGGCAGCGAGGGTTTGATCTCTTTCCACTTCGTGCCCAGGCCGCCCTCGGCCAGGATCACGACCAGGGCCGCGTACCCGATGATCTGGGTCAGTTCGGTGTCGCTGAACTGGATCTTCGCGATGCCGTCCTGGCCCATGAGGACGCCGATCCCCAGGTAGACGAGCAGGCTCGGCAGCCCGCTGCGCGAGGAGATCCGCACCGCCGCCACGGCGACGAGCAGCACGAGGGAGCAGACGAGCAGGAGCTGGTTGAGGTGGTCGACAGTCAGCAGCGCATCCCTTCACCGGTTCGCGCGCGGGGGCGCGACGCTCACGTACACACAGTCGAGGCTGCGGCACGCCGCACCCAACTACTTCATTACCTTACCTAACTCTTGACGCTTTCTTGACGCGGGGAGGGGCAAGATCGAACGCGCGTCCGTGCTGGTACCCCGGTCCGGGTCAAGGGCCACAGGTTCCTGCGCCTATGGTTGCTCCAGCGCTCATTCAAAGTCACAGCCCGACCTGCCGCTCGCGTTAGGACAGCAAGGACAGCGATGCCCCCGAACACCACCGCCACCGTGGGTGCCCAGCCCGGCAAATCAGGCAGGAAGGCGGGTGCCCGGCCGGGCAGGTCAGGCAGGAAAAAGGGGCGCAGACTCCGCTTGCTCGTGCTCGTCGTCGTCCTTGCCATAGTCGGCGGCGTCGCCTACGGCGCGTACTGGTCGGTCAGCACCGTGCGCGCGTCCTTCCCGCAGACCACGGGCTCGATCAAGCTCGACGGGCTGTCCGGGCCGGTCGAGGTGAAGCGGGACGGCTACGGCGTGCCGCAGATCTACGCCTCCTCCGACGAGGACCTGTTCATGGCGCAGGGCTATGTCCAGGCGCAGGACCGGTTCTACGAGATGGATGTGCGCCGCCACATGACCGCCGGGCGGCTGTCCGAGATGTTCGGCAAGAGTCAGGTCAAGAACGACGAGTTCCTGCGGACCCTGGGCTGGGACCGGGTCGCGAAGCAGGAGTACGACACCAAGCTGTCGGACTCGACGAAGAAGTACCTCCAGGCGTACTCCAAGGGCGTCAACGCCTACCTCCAGGGCAAGGACGGCAAGGACATCTCCCTGGAGTACGCGGCGCTCGGGTTCACCAACGACTACAAGCCCGGGCAGTGGTCCCCGGTCGACTCGATCTCGTGGCTCAAGGCGATGGCCTGGGACCTGCGCGGCAACATGCAGGACGAGATCGACCGCGCCCTGATGACCACCCGCCTCGGCCCGCAGCAGATCAAGGACCTCTACCCGGAGTACCCCTACAGCCGCAACAAGACGATCGTCCAGGAGGGTCAGTACAACGACCTGACCAAGGCGTTCGAGCAGAGCGGCGGCACGGGCGGCACACAGGGCACGACGGGCACGTCCGGCTCCTCGGGCACCTCCGGCTCCGGAGCGGGCCTCACGAGCCAGCTCTCGGGCCTCTACGACGTTCTGGACAACCTCCCCACAGCCGTCGGCGTGAACGGGCAGGGCATCGGCTCCAACGCCTGGGTCGTGGCCGGGAAGTACACGATCACCGGCAAGCCGCTGCTCGCCAACGATCCGCACCTGGAGGCGTCGCTGCCGTCGGTCTGGTACCAGATGGGCCTGCACTGCCGCACCGTCTCCGCCAAGTGCCAGTACGACGTCACCGGTTACACCTTCGCCGGCATGCCCGGCGTGATCATCGGTCACAACGGCGACATCGCCTGGGGCATGACCAACTCCGGTGTCGACGTCACCGACCTCTACCTGGAGAAGCTGACCGGCGCCGGCTACCTGTACGGCGACAAGGTCAAGCCCTTCACCAGCCGCGAGGAGACCATCAAGGTCGCCGGCGGCGAGTCCAAGACGATCGTCGTGCGCCAGACCGCCGACGGCATGCCACTGCTGTCCGACCGCGACGACGAACTCGTCAAGGTGGGCAAGACGGCCTCCGTCGACACCGCGGCGCCGGACCGCGGCGACGGCTACGGCATCGCCCTGAAGTGGACCGCCCTGGAGCCGGGCACCACCATGGACGCCGTCTTCGCCCTCGACAAGGCGGCGGACTGGAGCGACTTCCGGAACGCCGCCGCCCAGTTCGACGTGCCCTCGCAGAACCTGGTCTACGCCGACACCCAGGACAACATCGGCTACACGCTGCCCGGAAAGATCCCCACGCGCGCGAAGGGCGACGACGGGTCCGTCCCGGCACCGGGCTGGGACTCCGAGTACGCCTGGACCGGCTACATCAAGCAGGACGAACTGCCCCACGAGTACAACCCCTCGCGCGGCTACATCGTCACCGCCAACCAGGCCGTCGTCGACCCGGACAAGTACCCGTACACGCTCACCACCGACTGGGGATACGGCGCCCGCAGTCAGCGGATCACCGATCTGATCGAGTCCAAGATCAAGAACGGTGGCAAGATCTCGACCGACGACATGCGCCAGATGCAGCTCGACAACAGCAGCGAGATCGCCAAGCTGCTCGTGCCCACGCTGCTGAAGATCCACGTAGATGACAAGGACGTCCGCCAGGCGCAGCAGTTGCTGGAGGGCTGGGACTACACCCAGGACGCCGACTCGGCGGCGGCGGCGTACTTCAACGCGGTCTGGCGCAACATCCTCAAGCTCGCCTTCGGCGACAAGCTGCCCAAGGAACTGCGGGTCAAGGGCCAGTGCCTGTGGGTCGACAAGGTCGACAGCACCGGTCCGGTGGACGACGACACCAAGGTGCGCGAGTGCGGCCAGCGCGCCGCCGACCAGGCGCAGCCGGACGGCGGCGACCGCTGGTTCGAGGTGGTCCGCACCCTCATGGACAAGCCGGACAGCGACTGGTGGAAGACACCGGCCTCCAAGACGGGCAGCCGCCCGGCCGCCGACAACCGCGACGAGCTGTTCAGGCGTGCCATGATCGACGCCCGCTGGGAGCTGACCGCCAAGCTCGGCAAGGACATCGACACCTGGAGCTGGGGCCGGCTGCACCGGCTGTTCCTGAAGAACCAGACCCTGGGCACGGACGGCCCCGGCATCCTTCAGTACGCCCTCAACCGCGGCCCGTGGGAGCTGAGCGGCGGCGAGGCGACGGTCGACGCGACCGGCTGGAACGCGGCCGGCGGCTACGGCGTCGTGTGGGTGCCGTCCATGCGGATGGTGGTCAACCTGGACGACCTCGACAAATCCAAGTGGATCAACCTCACGGGAGCCTCGGGCCACGCCTACAGCGCCCATTACACCGACCAGACCGGCACATGGGCCAAGGGTGAGCTGCTGTCCTGGTCGTACTCCGGCAAGGCGGTCGACAAGAGCACGAGCGACACCCTGGTGCTCAATCCGTGATCGGCTGACGGCTGATGGGGAAGGGCCCGCTCACGCGCGCGTGAGCGGGCCCTTCCCCATCAGCCGGGGCAATCCCGGCCGAGTCCGCGGGCCGTCGCCGTCAGCCGGTCCTGAAGCGGCGCACGCCGGACGGCGTCACGACGGCGTGCACGGGCCGGTCGTGCTCCTGAGCCGGAAGGCGTTCGACGACCTCCGAGTCATACAGGAGCACCACCAGGGCGGGGTGCGCGTCCGCGCGCTCCAGGCGGGCCAGCACCCGGTCGTACGAGCCTCCGCCGCGGCCCAGCCGCATCCCGTGCGCGTCGACCGCGAGGCCGGGCAGCAGGACGACGTCGGCACCCGTCACGGCCTGCGGGCCCAGCCGGTCCCCCGTGGGTTCGTGCAGCGTCATCCGCCCGGCGTGCCGGACCTGAGTGAGGGAGCCCTCCCCGGCGTACGCGCCCCAGTCCAGGTCCTGGTCCGGCAGCAGGGCGGGCAGCAGGACCCGCACACCGCGCGCGTGCAGCGCGTCCAGCAGCGCCCGCGTCGCAGGCTCGCTCCCGACGGAGACGTACGCTGCCACCGTGCGGGCCCGCGCCAGCTCCGGCAGCTCCAGCGCGCGCCCGGCCAGCGCGGCACCGGCCTCCTCGATGTCATCCGCCGTCAACCTGTTCCTCACCGTGAGGAGCTGTAGTCGCAACGTCCGCTTGTCAGGGTCGGCCGGGTGTCCTTCGTGTTCCACGGATCGTTCTCGCATCCTTCTCAATGTGCTCATATGAGAGCGAATTAACCGGAGCCCCAGTTTCCTGGCAAAGGCACCGGATAAGGTTGCGCGCATGACTCAGTCGCACCCCAGGATCAGTAAGGCTGTCATTCCCGCAGCAGGTCTTGGCACCCGGTTCCTGCCCGCCACCAAGGCCACCCCCAAGGAAATGCTGCCGGTCGTGGACAAGCCGGCGATCCAGTACGTGGTCGAGGAGGCCGTGTCGGCTGGGCTCGATGACGTCCTCATGATCACGGGACGCAACAAGCGCCCCCTGGAGGACCACTTCGACCGCAACTACGAGCTGGAATCGGCTCTGCAGAAGAAGGGCGACGCCGAGCGGCTCGCCAAGGTCCAGGAGTCCAGCGACCTCGCGACCATGCACTACGTGCGCCAGGGCGACCCCAAGGGCCTGGGTCACGCCGTCCTGTGCGCGGCCCCGCACGTCGGGCACGAGCCCTTCGCCGTCCTGCTCGGTGACGACCTGATCGACCCGCGCGACCCCCTGCTCAAGCGCATGATCGAGGTCCAGGAGCAGCACGGCGGCAGCGTGATCGCGCTCATGGAGGTCGCGCCCGAGCAGATCCACCTCTACGGGTGCGCGGCCGTCGAGGCCACCGCCGACGCCGACGTCGTCAAGGTCACCGGCCTGGTCGAGAAGCCGGACCCGGCGGACGCGCCGTCGCACTACGCGGTCATCGGCCGCTACGTCCTCGACCCGCACGTCTTCGACATACTGCGGCAGACCGAGCCGGGCCGCGGCGGCGAGATCCAGCTCACCGACGCCCTCCAGCAGCTCGCCCAGGACGAGAAGACCGGCGGCCCCGTGCACGGCGTCGTTTTCAAGGGCCGCCGCTATGACACCGGCGATCGTGGCGACTACCTGCGTGCCATTGTCAGACTCGCATGCGAACGTGAAGACCTGGGCCCGGACTTCCGGGCCTGGCTTCGCAGTTACGTAGCCGAGGAGATGTAGCGATTTGACCAGTGCCGCGCCCCGCACCGCCGACCCGGACCACCTGTGGTCGGTGGACGACCACCTGGAGGACATCCTCACCACCGTCCGCGCCCTGGAGCCCCTCGAGCTGCAACTGCTCGACGCCCTGGGCTGCGTCCTCGTCGACGACGTCATGGTGCCGGTCTCGCTGCCGCCGTTCGACAACAGCTCCATGGACGGGTATGCGGTGCGGGTGACGGACGTCGCGGGCGCGAGCGAGGAGTTTCCCGCCGTCCTGGAGGTCGTCGGGGACGTCGCGGCCGGCGCGGCGGACCTGGTCCGGGTGGGTCCCGGCCAGGCCGCCCGCATCATGACCGGCGCCCCGCTGCCGCCCGGAGCGGAGGCCGTCGTCCCCGTCGAGTGGACCGACGGGGGCCTCGGCGAGGGCCCGGCGGCCGGGATGCGCGCCCGCAGCCTGGCCCCCGAGGGCGCCGCCGGGCACGTGCGGGTGTACCGCTCCGCCGAGCCACGCGCGCACGTGCGCGCGAAGGGCAGCGACGTACGGGCCGGCGACCGGGCCCTGGAGGCCGGCACGGTCCTCGGCCCGCCGCAGATCGGCCTGCTCGCCGCCATCGGCCGCGGCACCGTACGCGTACGCCCGCGTGCGCGCGTGGTCGTCATGTCCACCGGCAGCGAACTGATCCAGCCGGGCGAGCAGCTCGACGGCGGCCAGATCTACGACTCCAACAGCTTCGCCCTCACCGCCGCCGCCCGCGATGCCGGCGCCATCGCCTACCGGGTGGGCGCCGTCGCCGACGACGCCGAGACCCTGCGCGCCACGATCGAGGACCAGCTGATCCGCGCCGACCTGCTGGTCACCACGGGCGGCGTCAGCGTCGGCGCCTACGACGTCGTCAAGGAGGCGCTGTCGGACGTCGGCGACGCGGACGAGCCGGGCAGCGGCGTCGAGTTCCGCAAGCTCGCCATGCAGCCCGGCAAGCCCCAGGGCTTCGGCACCATCGGCCCCGACCACACACCCCTGCTGGCCCTGCCCGGCAACCCCGTCTCGTCGTACGTCTCCTTCGAGTTGTTCGTCCGCCCCGCCATCCGCACCCTGATGGGACTGACGGACGTCCACCGGCCCCGGATCCGCGCGACCCTCACGGCGGACGCGCCGCTCCGCTCCCCCAAGGGCCGCAGACAGTTCCTACGGGGCACCTACGCCGACGGCGAGGTGACGCCGGTGGGCGGCGCCGACTCCCACCTGGTCGCGGCCCTGGCGCACGCCGACGCGCTGATCGTCCTTCCCGAGGACGTGGCGTCCGTCGAACCGGGAGCCGAGGTCGAGGTGATCCTGCTCCGCTGAGCGGGTACCCGGAGCGGGGCCCACAGCGGCCCGGCAGTGCCCCGAGCGGCGCGGGGAACCGCGGGACCGGTGACGATGCCGCCGTGGACGACGACAGCACCGTACGGCCCGGCCGGCCCGAACGCTCGGGCCGCGGTCCCGCTCCGGTGCGCACCGCGAGTTGGCGGTACCGTGTCGCGCACGACACATCCGTGCGCCGCACCCCGACGGACCCGACCGGAAGCCGCCACACAGCATGAGTACGCAGGACCGACTGACCCACATCGACGAGGCGGGCGCGGCCCGCATGGTCGACGTATCCGGGAAGGACGTGACCGCGCGCACCGCCCGCGCCAGCGGACGCGTCCTGGTCTCGCCCCGGGTGATCGAGCTGCTGCGCGGTGCGGGCGTCCCCAAGGGCGACGCCCTGGCCACCGCGCGCATCGCGGGCATCATGGGCGCCAAACGCACCCCGGACCTGATCCCGCTGTGCCACCCGCTGTCGGTGTCCGGTGTGAAACTGGACCTGTCGGTCGCGGACGACGCCGTCGAGATCGTCGCCACCGTGAGGACGACGGACCGTACGGGCGTCGAGATGGAGGCCCTGACCGCGGTGTCGGTGGCCGCCCTCACCGTGATCGACATGGTCAAGGCGGTCGACAAGGGAGCGGTCATCACGGACGTACGGGTGGAGGAGAAGACGGGCGGCAAGTCGGGCGACTGGAGCCGGGCATGAGCGACTGGCCGTTCCTCGGCGGTGCGCTGACCGCTCCGTACAGCGCGCTGGTCGTCACCGCGTCCAACCGCGCCGCCGCCGGTGTCTACGAGGACCGCGGCGGGCCCCTCGTCGTCGCGGGCCTGAAACGGCTCGGGTTCGCCGTGGACGGGCCGCAGGTGGTGCCGGACGGGGATCCCGTTCAGGCGGCGCTGCGGGCGGCGGTGGAGGCCGGGTACGACGTCGTCGTCACCACCGGCGGCACCGGCATCTCGCCCACCGACCGCACACCGGAGGCGACCCGCGAGGTGATCGACCGCGAGGTGCCGGGCATCGCGGAGGCGATCCGGGCGTTCGGACGCGAGAAGGTGCCGACCGCGGCGCTCTCGCGGGGGCTTTCCGGGGTGGCACGCGGGACGCTGATCGTCAACCTGCCCGGGTCCAGCGGCGGGGTCAAGGACGGGCTGGCCGTCCTGGAGCCGCTGCTGGTCCACGCCGTGGACCAGATCCGCGGCGGCGACCACCCCCGGCCGGCCGCGGGCTCCGCGCAGCCCGCCGCGTCGTCCGAGCAGGCGGGCGAGGAGAACTCCAGACCCTCCCCCGGTGCCCGCGGGGCCCAGGGGGAGGTGCCCCCGGCGGCAGCTGGGGAAGTACCCCCAGGGGGTGTGAGCTGAACAGCCCGTCCTGGCCCGCGGTGCTGACGGACGGCGAGGTCGTCCTGAGACCGATAAGGCTGCGCGACCAGCGTGTCTGGCGCGAGGTGAACCGGCGCAACCGGGACTGGCTGCGCCCGTGGGAAGCGACCATTCCACCGCCCACGCCCAGCGGCCCGATCACCCACCGCCCGACCTACCGCCAGATGGTCCGGCATCTGCGGTCCGAGGCGAACGCGGGCCGGATGCTGCCGTTCGTCATCGAGTACCAGGGGCGGCTGGTGGGGCAGTTGACGGTCGCCGGGATCACCTGGGGATCGATGTGCTCGGCGCACATCGGCTACTGGGTGGACCAGGCGGTGGCCGGCCGGGGAGTGATGCCGACGGCCGTCGCGCTCGCGGTGGACCACTGTTTCCGCACCGTGGGTCTGCACCGCATCGAGGTCTGCATCCGCCCCGAGAACCGGCCCAGCCGCCGGGTCGTGGAGAAACTCGGATTCCGTGAGGAGGGGCTGCGGCCGCGCTATCTCCACATCGACGGGGCCTGGCGCGACCACCTCGTCTTTGCGCTCACCGCGGAGGAGGTCCCGGAGGGGTTGCGCGGGCGCTGGGAGCGGGCGCGGTCCCGGCCGACGACGGACACCGGGAGTGTGCCGAACGCCCAGAGCGGGCAGAGCACATCCGCCCCCTGGAATCCACAGAACGCTCCGGGGAATCCCGGCTGGCGCGGAAATTGAATGTGTGTTCGAAATTGATCGGCGGATGACCGACTCGGGGTAATGAAATTCACGGGAACGCCCGTCCGCTGATCACATCGATGGCAAAAAAGCTGGAAGTATCAGCCTGATCGTGCGACACACCGGCCCAATTGGCAGATGGCCTCACGCAAACCCCTCTACCGTGTGAGGCGTGAGCAGCAGCGGCCTCATCTACGCAGTCATTGTCGGGGCCTGGGCCGCCTACTTGGTGCCGATGTGGCTCCGTAGGCAGGACGAGCTGAACGAGGCCCGTCCTACGGAACGCTTCAGTACCGCCATCCGGCTGCTGTCCGGACGGGCGGGGATGGAGCGCCGATACGCCAAGGACCTGCGGTCGCGCTCCGCCCGCGAGGGGGAGCCCGACACCGACAATGCTCCCGGCGCCGTCACCGATTCGGTGGACGTCCGGGCCTTCGCCATGCCCCGGATCCGCCGTCAGGTGCGGGCGGACGCCGAACCGGTGGCACCGGGACGCCCCGAACGGCCGCGCGAGCCCGGGTCCGTGCCGGCGTCCGCGCGTGAGTCCGGGTCCGTGCCGGCGTCCGCGCGTGAGTCCGGCTCCGGGCCGGCCTCCGGGCGCGACCACGCGGCGGCGTCGGCCTCCGCGTCGGCCGCCGGGCGTGAGCACGGGGCGGCTCAGGCGTCCGCACGTGAGTACGGGGCGGCGTCGGCGTCCGGCGCCCCGGCTGGTTCCCCGTCCGCCGAGGCGGCCGAGTCCCCGGCCGTGCCCGCGCAGCAGGGCGCCCCGGCGGCCCGGCACGCCCCTTCGGCGCAGGCCGCCGCGGCGCGCGCCCGGCGCACCAAGGTGCTCGCGCGCCGTCGGCGCACCACGGTGCTGCTGTTCCTCGCCTTCACCCTCGGCGCGATCGTCGCCGCCGTCGGCGGGCTCGCCTTCCTCTGGGCGCCCGGTGTGCCCGCGGTCCTGCTCAGCGGATACATCGCGTACCTGCGCGCCCAGGAGCGCCGCCGGTTCGCCTACCAGATGGACCGGCGCCGGGCCGAGGTCGCGGCGCAGCGGCTCAGGGAGCGCCAGCCGCGCCGGCGCACGCCCGTGGACTCGGGTGCCACCGCCGACGAGGCGGACGAGGGACCCGAGCCGGAGGCCGACCCCGCACTCTCCACCCTGGCCGCCGACCGGCGCGCGCTCGTCGAGCAGACCGACCACGCCGAATGGGTCGACCAGCAGCGTGAGCGCCAGCGGCGCCCCGGGCACGGCGACAGCTGGGACCCGGTGCCGGTGCCGCTGCCCACGTACGTGACCGCGCCGGTCGCGCCGCGCGCCACCTCCGACGTGGACCTGGCGGCACCCGACGCGTGGAGTTCGGCGCGGTCCAGTTCGGTGGCCCCGGAGCAGGAGGCGGAGTCCGCCGAGCCGGACGGGCCGACGGAGGAGTCGGCACACCCGGCCGAGGACAAGCCGACGGCGGGCGGACGCAGTGACGCACGCCGGGCCGCTTCTGCCCGCCGTGCCCGCGAGCGCGGCCGCACCCCGTTGTTCGACCAGTACGAGGACGGCGAACGGCCGCGCGCGGCCAACGAGTGACAGCGGCCCGGCCGACGAGCGGCGGTGACGATGCCGGGATGCGCGTCGGCGACGACGGCGGGGCGCACGAGGCCCGGGGCGCGGCAGTGGCGACGGCGGGGCGTACGACGACTCGGGGTGCGGCAGTGGCGGCGGCGGGGCGCACGACCGCGACGACGGCCGGGTGCGTGCGGCTGTGCGGAGCGGCGTCCGGCAGCGGCCGAAAGCCCGTGTGACCAGCCGGAAACCCGGCCCCTGACCAGTCGGGGAACGGATTACCAAGCACCCCGACGGGGATGCTAAAGTTTCACTCGTTGCAAGGGCCTGTGGCGCAGTCCGGTAGCGCACCTCGTTCGCATCGAGGGGGCCAGGGGTTCGAATCCCCTCAGGTCCACGCACGACTGTTCTTGAGTTAGCTCAAGGTCGGTTGACGAGATCCCGGCGATCATGATGATCGCTCGGGATCTTTGTCGTTTCCGGGGTCTGTCCGAGGGTGTTCGGGGTGGTGGATGGCGGCGGTGGTGGTGCGCAGCTGTGTCGACGACTCGCTTTTCTCCGTTGAGCGCAGGACGGCCAACCCCGGGTTGCCGGGGGTGACGGGTCTGGTCTGTTGGTCGATCAGCGGTGAGGACGTCAAACCGGGCGCGGTAATGATCGATGCCGGGTACAACCCGGGCAACGTCGGCGACGCGTGGATTTCGCCACTGCCCGAACCCGTGTCCGCCTGATCACTCCCGTCCTCGGCGCAGTCGGGCCGATGACCATCGCCCTCCTGCTCTCGCAGACCGTCGACGCCGCAGCACGTCAGCTCGGAGTCCCGGGACGCTGACACCACCCACATCGGCTGACCCGTCGGATCACTGTCACCGTAGACTCAACGCCACAGGAAACGTCTTCTGTGCCGGATCAGCGGCGATCCGTGGCTCGCGGGTGCCCGGTCCCTGCGAAGGTGATCCAGCAGGTGTCACGGGCGGTGTCCAGGAGATACCAGATGCGGCCGCCGCCGGTCACCTCGATCTGCCATTGCCCGCAGGTCTGTCCGCGGTGGATTCCGTGCGCCAGACCACCCTTGAGGCGGTGGTGCCGGGGTGTCTCCGTGGCAGGTCTGGGGGCGGTGCGCATGGTCGTCCAGGCGCGGTAGGTGTTCTCACCGGCAAGTCGGTCGTCGAGACCTACCTGTTCGACGCCGACACCCGGCACCCGGCCACCGCGAAAGCGGTCGGTGGCGGGTCGATGATCGCGCCCAAGCCGGGCCGGGAGATCTTCGCCCACCGGGAAAGGGACGACACCCTGCACGCCTACGTCGAACTGTCCGAGCCGCAGGAATGGTTCGCCGCCATCGATTTCGCCGATGCCGCCGTGGCCACCGCCAGGATCGCGCAGGAGTTCGCCGGCTGGGCGCCGGAACTCACCGCGCTGATCACCGACAGCGACATCGCGCCGGTCCTGCGCCCCCTCTACGCCCTGCCGACCGGGCACCGGTGGGACCGGGTGCCGGGAGTGACCCTGCTCGGCGACGCCGCCCACCTTTCGGCCCCGAACGGCGAAGGCGCCAACCTGGCCATGCTCGACGGCGCCGAACTCGGCAAGGCCCTCGCCGCACACCCCGACGACACCGAGGCCGCACTCACCGAATACGAGCAGGCCATGTTCCCCCGCAGCGCCGAGGTGGTCACTTTCGAAGGCTTCGAGGCGCACGGGACCGACTCCGACGACAATCCGGTCCACAGCCTGATCGCCGCGTTCACCCGGCACGAGCAGCCCAAGTAAGGCGTTCGCCCAAGGCGTTCGCCCAAGGCGTTCGCGCAAGGTGTTCGCCGTCGTGCGGGCCTTGGGACCAGGAGAGTCCACCAGCCATCGCGTCAGGTCCGTGTCCCGGGTCGGGTGGGGCCGGCCGGGGTGAAGGCCGTCGCCAGTTGGTCGAGCAGGGGCGCCGCGGACGGGTGCGGGGCGCGGCGCGGGGTGATCGTGTAGATGCCACGGCTCGGGGGGTCGACGAGGGCCGCCGTGGTGACGTCGGGCCGCAGCGCACAGGTCAGGAGCCCGGGTATCAGGGCGATGGCGTGGCCGGTCGCGACCAGAGCCAGCTTGCCGGGCAGGTCGGCCGCGGTGAGGTCGATACGGGCGGTGACTCCGGCACGGGCCGCGTGCCGGCGCAGCAGGGCCGCCGAGCCGTCGTTGTCCTCGGCCCAGGTCTCGTCGGCCAGGGCCCGGATGGACACGGGCCCGCGGCCGGCCCGCGGGTGACCGGCCGGCAGTACGACGACCATGTGGTCCAGCCCGAGGAACCGGCGTTCGACACGGGGGTCGTTGGGCAGTCCCGGCGGTGCGTCGGTGACCACGGCGACGTCGAGATCGCCGGCGGTCACGCGGTGGTGCAGTTGTTCGCTCAGCCCGGGGAACAGGCTCCACCGGACGGGCCCGGCCCGCTCCAGCATCCGCCGGACGGCCTCGGGGACGATCCCCGCGGCCAGAGAGGGCGTCGCGCCGACGGCCAACGGCCGTTCGAACGCGCCGTCGCGCAGGTCGCGGGCGGCGCGCACGGCGCGGTCGGCCTCGTCGAGTGTGGCCAGGGCGTGGTGGTGGAACGCCTCGCCCGCGGGCGTCGGGCGCACACCGCGCGCGTGGCGCTCGATGAGGGACACGCCGAGTTGCCGCTCCAGGCCGGCGATCTGCCGGGAGACGGCCGACTGCGTGTGGTTGAGTTCGACGGCCGCCGCCGACAGCGACCCGAGTCGGCACACGGTCACGAAGGTTCGCCACACGGTCAGTTCCATGGCGCCAGTATGTCCAGCCGGTATGCGCGTCCGGCAGGGGAGGGCTGCGGAATCTGCGCTTGTCGCAGAGCCGGGGGTGAACCACTCTGGCACGCATGACCACAGCACACACCGTCGCCGTTCCCGGCCGGGGGCGCATGGGCGGCGCGCTCACGACCCGCCTCGCCGCGCGGGGCCGGGACATCGTCGGCTGGGCACGCTCCGGGCGCGCGTCGGACACCGCACGCACGACCGCCGATCCGAACGACGCCGATCCGAACGACGCCGACCCGAACGACGTCGGCGATCCGAATGAGGCTGATGATCGGAGCGACGTCGGCGATCCGAATGAGGCTGATGATCCGAGCGCCGCCGACCCGGCGCTGCCGGCTGCCGTCTCGGGTACCCCCTCGCCGGGCCCGGATCCCGCCGTGGGCGAGGACGTGCTCGTACCGCTGCGCGCCTACGTCCGCGGGCACGCCACCGGCGACCCCGCCCATTTCCGCGACGCGTTCCTGCCCACCGCCCACGTCGAGGGAATCCGGGACGGCGCCTTCGTCTCGTGGCGGCTGGAGGAGTACTGCGCCCTCTTCTCCGGCCGGCCCGCGCCGGACGAGGCGACCCGGTCGCGCCGTATCGACGCCGTCGACGTCCACGGCACCGTCGCGACCGCGGCCATGACGCTCCGGCACGGCGCGGACACCTTCACCGACGTCTTCCTGCTGGTGCACGCCGACGGCGGCTGGCGCATCGCCAACAAGGTCTATCACCGGCACGGCTGAGCGGGGGCCGGCGGACGGACGGTCCGGCTACAGGGGCTTCGCGTAGCAGAGGCTGGACTCGTGGTGGCGGTAGTAGCCGAACTTGGTGCACGGTTCGTAGCCGCTGGAGGTGTACAGGGCGATGGCCTCCGGCTGTGCCGTGCCCGTCTCCAGCACCATGCGGACGCGGCCGGCCGCGCGTGCGTCCTCCTCCAGGGCGGCCAGGATGCGGCGGGCCAGGCCGCGGCCGCGCATCTGCTCGATCACGAACATGCGCTTGAGTTCGGCGTCGCCGTCCTCGTTGCCCTGCCCGTTGGCGTCCTGGCTGCGCCAGCCGCCGGTGGCCACGGGGCGGTCGCCGCCGTCGTAGGCGATCAGGTACACACCCCTCGGCGGGGTGAAGTCCAGGGCGTCCAGGACGGTGGCGTCACCGCCGTCGCCGTAGCGCAGGTGGTACTCGGCCTGGACTTCGTCGTTGAGCTTGACGGCGTCGGGGTGGTCGAAGGGGACGCGACGTATAAGCATGCTAGGCATCGTACTTCTATGCAGAGTGCGGACGTGGGCCTCGTACAGTGTGCCGGTATCGTGCCCTGGTGCTGACTGTGACCTCTGTCAATGTGAACGGGCTGCGGGCCGCCGCGAAGAAGGGCTTCGTGGAGTGGCTCGCCGGGACCTCCGCGGACGTGCTCTGCCTGCAAGAGGTGCGCGCCGAGCCGCAGCAGCTGCCCGAGGGCGTACGGCAGCCGGAGGGCTGGCACGTCGTTCAGGCCCCGGCCGCCGCCAAGGGGCGCGCGGGCGTCGCCCTGTACACCCGGCGGGAACCCGACCGCGTCCAGGTCGGCTTCGGCTCGGCCGAGTTCGACACGAGCGGCCGGTACGTCGAGGCCGATCTGCCCGGGGTCACCGTCGCCTCCCTCTATCTGCCCTCCGGAGAGGTGGGCACCGAGCGGCAGGACGAGAAGATCCGGTTCATGGACGAGTTCCTGGCCCATCTGAAGGCGCTGCGTGCGCGGGCCGCCGCCGACGGGCGGGAGGTCGTCGTCTGCGGCGACTGGAACATCGCCCACCAGAACAGCGATCTCAAGAACTGGCGCGGCAACACCAAGAACTCCGGCTTCCTGCCCGAGGAGCGGGCCTGGCTGACGCGGGTCCTCGACCCGGCGGACGGCGGGTACGCCGATGTCGTACGGGCCCTGCACCCCGAGACCGAGGGGCCGTACACCTGGTGGTCGTACCGGGGACGGGCCTTCGACAACGACAGCGGTTGGCGGATCGACTACCACGTCTCGACGCCCGGGCTCGCGGGCAAGGCCGTCAAGGGGTACGTGGAACGGGCGGCCACGCACGCCGAACGCTGGTCGGACCACGCGCCGGTGACGGTGGTCTACGACCTGTAGGTCTCGCGCTCCGCGGCGCATGCTTCCCTGCGGCCTGCTTTCCGGCCCGGCGCGGGCTGCCGTCAGTCCGGTCAGTCCCGTTTGTGCAGGCGCCTGTCCAGCGCCAGGGAGAACTCCGCCTCGACCACGCTGCGGGCCAGCGGGCGCAGGCGTTCCAGGTCGTCCTCGGGGGCGTGGCGCAGGACCATCCGGGCGAACATGTCGGCCAGCGCGTCGGTGTGTTCGCGTACCCGCTTGCCCGCCGCCAGTACCTCGGCGAGCGGGATGCCCTCGCGGACCAGCGCGGACGACACGTCCAGCAGGCGGCGGCTGATGTGCACGAGCTCGTTGCCGTCGGTGCCCAGGTAGCCCAGCTCCAGGGCGGCGGCCAGGTTCTCCGGGGTGACCTCGCCCTCGAAGCGGGCGGCCAGTTCCTCGGGGGTGAGGCGGACCGGCTCCTCCTCGGTGGGGGTGTCGACGCCGAGCAGGTCGGCGACGCCGCGGCCGTGGTCGAGGGCGTCGGCCAGCTCCGCGATGCCGCTGAGCGTGTGGCCGCGCTCCAGCAGCGCCGAGATGGTGCGCAGACGGGCGAGGTGCTGGTCGTCGTACCAGGCGATGCGGCCCTCGCGGCGGGGCGGCCGGATCAGCTTGCGTTCGCGGTAGAAGCGCAGGGTGCGCACCGTGATGCCGGCCAGCCGGGCCAGTTCCTCCATGCGGTACTCGCGGGGGCCGCCCTGACGGCCGCCGCCCTGTCCGTCGCTTCGTCCACCGTCTGCTGCCACAGGGGCAGCCTAGGGCGTACCGCCGGTAACTTTCCTTCGTCCGACCCCTACCCATCGGTACGGGGCTGCCCTACGCTCCCATCGTGCCAGTGTTCACTGGCGGAATCCGTTGCGATGCCGGGAGGCTGCGGGATGGCCCAGCACGAGCATGTACGGGTGGCGGTGATCGGGTCCGGGTTCGGCGGCCTCGGCGCGGCCGTGCGGCTGCGCCGCGAGGGGATCACCGACTTCGTCGTCCTGGAACGGGCGGACAGCGTCGGCGGCACCTGGCGGGACAACGACTATCCCGGGTGCGCCTGCGACGTACCCTCCCACCTGTACTCCTTCTCCTTCGCGCCCAACCCCGAGTGGCCGCGCGCCTTCTCCGGGCAGGAGCACATCCGCGCCTATCTGGAGCGCGTCACCGACACCTTCCGGCTGCGCCCGCACCTGCGCTTCGGCGCCGAGGTGAAGCGGATGGCCTGGGACGGCGGGAAACTGCGCTGGGAGATCGAGACCAGCAGCGGTGCGCTGAGCGCCGACGTCGTCGTCTCCGCCGCCGGGGCGCTGGCCGACCCCAGGATCCCGCGGATCCCGGGGCTCGACTCCTTCCCCGGCGAGGTCTTCCACTCCGCCCGCTGGAACCACGACTACGACCTGCGCGGCAAGCGCGTCGCCGTGGTCGGCACCGGCGCCTCCGCCATCCAGATCGTGCCGGCCGTCCAGCCGCTCGTCTCCCGGCTGACCCTCTTCCAGCGCACCCCGCCGTGGGTGCTGCCGCGCGTCGACCGGGCCATCACCGGCGCCGAGCGGTGGCTGCACCGGCACCTTCCGATCACCGTGCAGGCCCGGCGCGGACTGCTGTGGGGCATCCGGGAACTGCAGGTGCAGGCGTTCACCAAGCACCCGAACGAACTCGGCCCGGTCGAGCAGCTCGCCAAGCGCACCATGGCCCGCGCCGTCAAGGACCCCGCGCTGCGCGCCAGGCTCACCCCCGACTACCGGATCGGCTGCAAGCGGATCCTGCTGTCCAACTCCTACTACCCGGCCCTCGCCCAGCCGAATGTCGACGTGGTGGCGAGCGGGCTGAGCGAGGTCAGGGGCGCCACCCTGGTCGCCGCCGACGGCACCGAGGCCGAGGCCGACGCGATCGTCCTCGGGACGGGCTTCCACGTCACCGACATGCCGATCGCCGAGCGGGTCGTCGGCGCGGACGGCATAACCCTCGCCCAGGCATGGCAGGACGGCATGCAGGCGCTGCGCGGCGCCTCCGCGGCCGGCTTCCCCAACTGGATGACGATCATCGGGCCGAACACCGGCCTCGGGAATTCCTCCATGATCCTGGTGATCGAGTCCCAGCTGAACTACATGGCCGACTTCCTGCGCCAGCTCGACGTCCTCGGCGGCCGGGCCGCCCTCGACGCCCGCCCCGGCGCGGTGCGCGCCTGGAACGAGCGGATCCAGGAGCGGTTGCTGCGCACGGTGTGGAGCACCGGCGGCTGCACCAGCTGGTACCTGGACGCGAGCGGCCGCAACACCACCATCTGGCCCGGCACGACGACGGAGCTGCGGCGTGCCACCCGGCGGGTGGACCTCGCCGAGTACGAGGTCCTGCGGGTACCCGCCCGCGCGGCGGCCCCGGTGGAGGTGGGGGCGTGAGCCGTCCGACGCACGTGACCGCGGGCCCCTACGCGCCGCCCACGCCCGCCCGCGAGCTGACGGTGGTCTCCGCCGACGGCGCGCGGCTGCACACCGAGGTGCACGGCCCCGAGGGCGCGCCGCCGGTCGTCCTCGCCCACGGCTGGACGTGCTCGACCGCCTTCTGGGCGGCCCAGATCCGGGACCTGGCGGCGGACCACCGGGTCATCGCTTACGACCAGCGGGGCCACGGGCGCAGTCCGGCGAACCCCGTCTGCTCGACCCGGGCGCTCGCCGACGACCTGGAGGCCGTGCTCGACCGGACGCTCGCGCCGGGCGAACGAGCCGTGCTCGCGGGGCACTCCATGGGCGCCATGACGGTACTGGCGGCGGCCACGCGGCCCCGCTTCCGCGAGCACACCGCCGCCGTCCTGCTGTGCAGCACGGGCAGTTCGCGGCTGGTCGCGGAGGCACGCATCGTGCCGCTGCGCGCCGGGCGCGCACGCACCTGGATCACAGCGCGCATCCTGGGCTCGCGCGCCCCGCTCGGTCCGGTCACGCCGGTGGCCCGGCGGATCCTCAAGTACGCGACGATGGGTGCCGGTTCCGCGCCGTACATGGTGGACGCGTGCGCCCGGATCGTGCACGCCTGCCCGCCCGGTGCGCGGTACGCCTGGTCGCAGGTGCTGGACCGGCTCGATCTCGACGACGGCGTACGGGAGTTGACGGTGCCCACGGCGGTGGTCGCCGGGACCGCCGACCGGCTCACGCCGCCGGTGCACGCGCGCGCCATCGTCGCCGCGCTGCCGCACTGCGTCGGCCTGACCGAACTGCCCGGACTCGGCCACATGACGCCGGTGGAGGCGCCCGAACTGGTCACCGGACGGATCCGGGAACTCGTCGCGACGTACCTCGACGACCCGGCGCGGCCCAAAGACGCGAACGGCGCGAAGGGCGCGAACGGCGCGAACGGCGCTGCGGACACGGCACGTACGGCAGACACCGAAGGCACAGGCACAGGCACAGGCACGGGCACGGGCACGGCCGCGGGTGCGGGCGCGGTGGACGGTGCGGACGTGCGGGCCAAGGAGGGCGCATGAGCAGGGTCGGCCTCGAAGGGCAGGTCGCGGTCGTCACCGGCGCGGCACGCGGCGTCGGCGAGATGCTCGCCCGCAAACTGTCCGCGCGCGGCGCGAAGGTGGCGCTGGTCGGTCTGGAGCCGGACGCGCTGAAGGAGGTCTCCGGGCGGCTGCACGGCGACAGCGGCCACTGGTACGCCGACGTCACCGACCACGCGGCGATGGTCCGGGTGGCCGATGAGGTCAAGGAGCGCTTCGGCAAGGTGGACATCGTCGTCGCCAACGCCGGTGTCGCCACCGGCGGTCCGTTCGCCGACTCCGACCCGGACGCCTGGCGGCGGGTGATCGAGGTCAACCTGATCGGCTCGACGGTGACCGGCCGTGCCTTCCTGCCCGCGCTCGCTCAGAGCCGCGGCTATCTGCTCCAGATCGCCTCGCTCGCCGCGCTCACCCCGGCGCCGATGATGACGGCGTACTGCGCCTCCAAGGCGGGCGTGGAGGCGTACGCGCACAGCCTGCGCGCCGAGGTCGGCCACCAGGGGGTGCGGGTCGGGGTGGCGTACCTGTCCTGGACCGACACGGACATGGTGCGCGGCGCCGACCAGGACGGGACCATGCGGGAGTTGCGGCAGCGGCTGCCGTGGCCGGCCAACAGGACCTATCCGCTGGGGCCCGCGGCGGAGCGGATCGTGGCCGGGATCGAACGCCGGTCGAGCCATGTGTACGGGCAGTGGTGGCTGCGCGGGATGCAGGGCGTACGGGGTTGTCTGCCGGCGCTCGTCGGGACGGTCGGGCAGCGCGAGATGCGGCGGTTCGGGCCCCGGCTCCAGGGGATGCGCATCGGGCTGGTCGGCGCGGGCGGGGAGGCCGACGAACGGGCGCGGGCTACGCACCGTGACTGATCGACATGCGCGGGGTGTCGGGCCGTGTGAATCTGGTCGGGGCCCATCGAGGCCCAACCCCCCTACCCTCACGGGAGTGAACCCACATGGGTATGAAGGACCAGTTCCAGGAGAAGGCCAAGAACCTGCGGGACCAGGCCGAGCAGAGCGCGCGTGAGAAGGCCGGCCAGCGCGGTCAGCGCGGCCAGCAGCAGTCCGGCAAGCCGCAGCCCGGCGGCAAGCCGCAGTCCGAGCGCGGCGGCCGCCAGAACCCGCGGGACACGCGGGACACGCCGGACAGCGAGCGTGAGATGCACGACCGCATGGACCAGGACTACGACGCCTGACCCACGGTCGGTCATCGGTCCGCACAAGGGCGCCCCGGACGCGGGGCGCCCTTCCCGTACCCGTTCCCGTGCCCATGCCTGTTCCCGTTCCCGTTCTCTGCGTCCGTTCTTCGTACCTGTTCTTCGCACCCGTTCTTCGGGCCCGGTCCCGGTGTCCGGTCCGCGCGCACGCGGGCGGGCGGTCAGGCCCGGGGCGGCAGTTCGGGGCGCGAGCGGTCCGGTACCTCGCTGAGGTCGGGCGGCGTCGCCGCGGGCCAGGACACCAGCAGTTCCAGGACCAGCCGGATCGCGTCGTCCATCTCGACGTGCCGGCCCTCGGCCCAGTCCAGCGGGGTGCGCAGGGCCTCCACGTCCGGTGCCACCCCGTGGTTCTCCACGGACCAGCCGTACGCGTCGAACCAGGCCGCGTTCATCGGCACCGTGATCACCGTGCCGTCGCCCAGCCGGTGCCGCCCGGTGACGCCGACCACGCCGCCCCAGGTGCGCTGCCCGACCACCGGACCCAGCTTCAGCAGCCGGATCGCGGCGGTGATCATGTCGCCGTCGGACGAGGTGGCCTCGTCGGCCAGCGCCACGATCGGGCCGCGCGGCGCGTTGGAGGCGTACGACACGGGCTGGGCGTCCCGCGTCAGGTCCCAGCCGAGGATGGTCCGGGTCAGCTTCTCGACGACGAGTTCGCTGATGTGCCCGCCCGCGTTGCCGCGCACGTCCACCAGGAGCGCGGGCCGGGACACCTCCATGCGCAGATCGCGGTTGAACTGGGCCCAGCCGGAGCCGCCCATGTCCGGGATGTGCAGATAGCCGCACCGGCCGCCGCTCAACTCCCGGGTCACCTGGCGGCGTTTGGCCACCCAGTCCTGGTAGCGCAGCGGCCGCTCGTCGATCAGCGGCACCACCGCCACCCGCCGCGCCGGACCCGCCTCGCCCGCCGCGCCTTTCCGGTCCGCCGCGTCCTGCTCGTCCGCCGCGCCCTGTTCTTCCGCAGGTCTCGTGGAGCCGGCGGTGGCCGGTGGTTCTTCGTCGGGCGGGGGATGGACGAAGGTCAGTTCCACGGTCGTCCCGCCCGCGCCCGCCAGCAGCGGGTACGGGCCCGCCACCGGGTCCACCGGCCGCCCGTCCACCTGGGTGAGTACCGCGCCCGCCCGGATGCCGGTGCCGGCCAGCGGCGAACGCGCCCGGGAGTCGGAGGAGTCGCCCGGCAGGATCCGCCGGACCGTCCAGCGGCCGTCCCGGCGGACGAAGTCGGCGCCGAGCAGGCCCTGGTAGCGCTGGAAGTGGGGCGGGCCCTCGTTGCGCCGGGCCGGGGTGACATAGGCGTGGGAGGTGCCCAGCTCGCCCAGCACCTCGCGCAGCAGATCCGCGAACTCGTCCGGGGACGCGACGCGTTCGACCAGCGGCCGGTACTGGTCGAGGACCGCGTCCCAGTCGATGCCGCACATGCCCGGGTCCCAGAAGTAGGCCCGGATGAGCCGGCCCGCCTCCTCGAAGGACTGGCGCCACTCGGCGGGCGGGTCGACCTCGTGCAGGATGCGGCGCAGGTCGATCCAGACCGTGGTGTCGGCGTCGCCGTACTCGGTCGACGGGACGGCGCGCAGGTCGCCCTCGTCGACCACGACCAGCCGGGTGCCGTCGCCGCTGACCGTGAACCAGTCCAGATGGCCTACGAGTTCGGACTTTTTCGCCTTGGTGATGTGGAAGTACTCCAGGGTGGGGCGCCCGCTCGTGTCGGCCGGGTTGACGAAGGTCTCGCCCAGGGCACCCGAGATCGGCCAGCGCAGCCAGACCAGGCCGCCGCCGGCCACCGGTTGCAGCGCGGAGTACTTGGAGGCGGTCACCGGGAACGGGGTGACCCGGTTCTCCAGGCCCTCGACCTCGACGGTGACCGCGGAGCCGTCGCCGGGCCCGCCCTCGGCGGGGTCCAGGCCGCCGGCCGCCGGACGGCCGTCCGGGTTCAGGGCGAACGGGGAGGGGGTCGCGGACGACAGCGGCACCAGGTACGGGCGGCAGCCGAGCGGGAAGGACAGGTCCCCGGTGTGCACGTCGTACACCGGGTCGAAGCCGCGCCAGGACAGGAACGCCAGGTAGCGGCCGTCCCGGGTGAACACCGGGTTCTCGTCCTCGAAGCGGCCGTTGGTCACGTCGACGATCAGCCGGTCCGGCTGTCCGGCCCCGGGCACGCGGGCCATCTTGATCTGCCGCAGCGAACGCCCGATCCCCGGGTGGGACCAGGTCAGCCAGGTCCCGTCCGGGGAGAAGGCCAGGTCCTTCACCGGGCCGTTGACGGACCGGATCAACTCGGTGACCTCGCTTCCGCGGGCGCCGTCGGCCCCTCCCGCGCCGTCGGCCTGTCCGAGGGGCCCGGAGTCCGCCGCATCCGCCGCGTCCGCCGCGTCCGCCGCGGAACCCGCAGAACCCTCGGAGCCCTCGGAGCCCCCGGACCCGCTCCCAGAGTCCCCACCACCCTCACTATCTTCACTGCCCTCACCACCCCCACCGCCCTCGGCCGCGTCGACGAGCAGCAGGCGTCCGTCGTGCGAGGCGACGGCGAGGCGTTCGCCCGACGGGTCCGACACCAGTTCCAGGACCCGGCCCAGCTCACCGGTGGCGGGCCGGCGCGGCGCGCGGTCGCCGCTGGCCCGGGGCAGGTAGGCGATCTCGATCGCGTCCTCGCCCGCCGCGTCCGTGACGTAGGCGATCCGCCCGGTCGAGCCCAGCATCTCCGGGAGCCGGACCCGTACGCCCGGAGTGTCCGCGATGGTGCGGGCCGGGCCGTCCCGGTGGGTGAGCCAGTACAGGCTGCCGCGTACGACGACGGCGCTGGCCCGGCCGGTCTCGTCGACCGATATGCCGTCCAGGTGCTGGGCGGCCGGGACCTGGTACCTGCGGCGGCCGGCCCGCGGCCCGGACAGCCGGATGTCCAGGCGGCGCGGCACGGCGTCCGGGGACAGGTCGTCGACCAGCCACAGGTCGCCCCCGCACTGGTACACCACGCGGGTGCCGTCGCTCGCGGCGTTCCGGGCGTAGAAGGCGTCGTGGTCGGAGTGGCGGCGCAGGTCGGAGCCGTCGTACGCGCAGGAGTAGAGGTTGCCGACGCCCTCGTGGTCGCAGAGGAAGGCGATCCGGCCGGCCACGAACATCGGCGAGTCCAGATGGCCGCCGATGCCGGCGAGCAGCCGCCGTCCGTGCAGCCACAGCCGGCCCATGGCACCGCCCCGGTAGCGCTTCCAGCCGGCCGGTTCGTGCGGTGGGGTGCCGGTGAGCAGCAGGGTTCTGCGTTCGTCGCCGAGGTCGGCGGTCTGGATGTCGGAGACCGGGCCCCAGGGCAGTTTGCGGCCGGGGTCGCCGTCGGGGGAGACCTTGTAGGCCCAGGTGAAGTAGGAGAAGGGCTGGCCGTGGGAGGCGACGGCGAGGATGTCGGAGCGGCCGTCCGGGTCGGGCGGGGTCCAGCCGCACACCCGGGTGTCGGCGCTGCCCCAGTACGTCAGCTGCCGGCCGGGTCCGCCGTCGACGCAGGCCAGGTGGATCTCGGGCACCAGGCTGTGCCAGGTCGTGTAGGCGATGTGGCGGCCGTCGGGGGAGAAACGCGGATGGCCGATCTTGGTGCGGTCCACGGTGAGTCGCCAGGCGCGGCCCGGGGTGCCGAGCGGGGCCAGCCACAGGTCGTCCTCGGCCACGAAGCACAGCAGGTCGCGGCTGAGGTGGGGCAGGCGCAGATAGCTCACCTCCCCATATTTTTCCGGCCGATGGGGAACGGGCAACTCAGGGCAACTCTGATCCAACCGGAAAACGGGCACCTTATGCGCAACTCACAGACGTGATTCAAGGCACGTACGAAACGGTTTCGTTTCGTTGAGGGGTGCGCTACATTCATCACATACAAAACCGTGTCGTCCGGAGCGGGAAAGGGCGAGAGACATGACTGAGGCATCCAAGGGCGTGGCGCTGGCCGCTCCGGTGGAGCCGGTGCTTGCACCGGGGCGTCGCAGTCGCATCACCCCCGAGCGCGAGGCCGAGTTGTACGAGGCCGTGCTCGATCTGCTCCGGGAAGTCGGCTACGACGCCCTCACCATGGACGCCGTGGCCACCCGCACCCGGTCCAGCAAGGCCACCCTCTACCGCCAGTGGGGCGGCAAGGCCGAGCTGGTCGTGAAGGCCATCCGGCACGGCAAGCGGGTCCGCACCGACGAGATCGACACCGGATCGCTGCGGGGCGACCTGCACGGCCTGGTGGCGGCCGAGGACGACTGCGAGATGGAGCGGAGCTCCGCGCTGATGCGGGGTGTCGCCATGGCCATGCACCACAACCCGGATCTGCGCGAAGCCTTCCGCAATCTGGTGGTGGATCCCGAGATCAAGGGGTTCCACTCGATGGTGCGGCGCGCCATCGACCGGGGTGAGGTCCGCCCGGACTGTCCCGCGCTGGAGTTCCTGGTGCACATGATGGTGGGCGGCTTCGCCACCCGGGCACTGCTCGACGACCAGCCGCCGACCCAGGCATTCCTCACGTCGTACCTGGACGCCGTGGTCCTCCCCGCTCTCGGCGTGCCGGTCGGCTGACCCCGCCGGTCGGCTGTCCGCCTCCCTGACCTCCTCAAGCCTCTTCTAGCCCCCTGGCCTCCCCAGCCTCACCTGACGTCACCGCTCACGTCGTCGGGCTGATCACACCTGCCCCCACGGGCTGATCACCCCTGCCTTCAGGGGCCGGTCACGCCTGCCCCGCGGGCTGATCACCTCTGCCCTGAACCACCCCACGACTGATCGGGAGTACGACCTCGTGGCCACGTTCCTCTACACATTGGGCCGGCTCGCCTTCAGGCGACGGCACTTCGTCGCCCTGATCTGGGTGGCGCTGCTGGCGCTGGCCGGTGCCGGCGCCGCGAGCGCGCCGGCGGCGGGCAACAGCTCCTTCTCCATCCCCGGTACGGAGGCGCAGAAAGCCTTCGACCTGCTGGACCAGCGCTTCCCCGGCATGAGCGCCGACGGCGCCACGGCCCGCGTCGTCTTCAAGGCCCCGAGTGGCGGGAAGATGACCGACCGGGGCAACAAGGCCGCCGCCGAGCGGACCGTGCGGGAGCTGCGGGACGGCTCCGAGGTCGTCTCCGTCACCGACCCGTACACCGGGAAGGCCGTCAGCAAGAACGGCACGATCGCCTACGCCTCCGTGAAGTACCGGGTCTCCGGCATGGAGCTGAAGGACTCCTCGCGCGACGCGCTCAACCGGGCGGCCCAGGACGCCCGGGACGCCGGGCTGACCGTCGAGATAGGCGGTGACGCGCTCAGCGCGTCACCCGAGACCGGGTCCAGCGAGGCCATCGGCATCGTCATCGCCGCGGTCGTCCTGGTCATCACGTTCGGCTCGCTGCTCTCGGCCGGACTCCCGCTGCTGACCGCGCTCATCGGCGTGGGCATCGGCGTCTCCACCATTACCGCGCTGGCCGGCGCCCTCGACCTGGGCTCGACCACCTCCATCCTGGCGATGATGATCGGCCTCGCGGTCGGTATCGACTACGCGCTGTTCATCGTCTCCCGCTACCGCGCCGAACTCGCCGAGGGCAGGGAACGCGAGGACGCCGCCGGGCGGGCCGTCGGCACCGCGGGCTCCGCAGTGGTCTTCGCCGGACTCACCGTCGTGATCGCCCTGGTCGGCCTGTCCGTCGTCAACATCCCGATGCTGACGAAGATGGGCGTCGCCGCCGCCGGCACGGTCGCCGTCGCGGTCCTGATCGCCCTCACCATGATCCCGGCGCTGCTCGGCTACGCGGGCCGCCGGGTCACGCCGGCCGGCCAGAAGAGCAGGCTGTTCGGCGGCGGACGCGGGACCAGGCACCCGCACAAGGCGGGCCGGCCGAACCTGGGCACCCGCTGGGCGAGCTTCGTCGTGCGCCGCCCGGTCGCCGTCCTGCTGCTGGGCGTCGTCGGCCTCGGTGCCGCCGCCCTCCCCGCGACCTCCCTGCAACTGGGTCTGCCCGACGACGGCTCCCAGCCGGCGTCGACGACCCAGCGCCGCGCCTACGACCTGCTCTCCGAGGGCTTCGGGCCCGGTTTCAACGGTCCGCTGATGGTCGTCGTCGACGCCCGCGGCAGCGACACCCCGAAGACCGTCTTCACCGATGTCGACGACGAGATCAAGGGCCTCAAGAACGTCGCCTCGGTGACCCCGCCCGCGCCCAACGAGGCCGGCGACACCGCGACCATCACCGTGATCCCGCACTCCAAGCCGTCCTCGTCGACCACCGAGGACCTGGTGCACACGATCCGTTCGACCGGCGCGGACATCAGCCGGACCACGGACGCCAAGATCCTGGTCACCGGTGCTACGGCGATGAACATCGACGTCTCGCAGAAGCTGAACGACGCCCTGCTGCCCTATCTGGCCCTGGTCGTCGGCCTCGCGTTCCTGCTGCTGATCGTGGTCTTCCGCTCCGTCCTGGTCCCGTTGAAGGCGGCCCTCGGCTTCCTGCTGAGCGTGCTGGCGGCCCTGGGCGCCGTCGTCGCGGTCTTCCAGTGGGGCTGGCTGTCCGGCCTGCTGGGCGTCGAGGAGACCGGCCCGGTCATGTCGATGATGCCGATCTTCATGGTCGGTGTGGTCTTCGGCCTCGCCATGGACTACGAGGTGTTCCTGGTGACCCGGATGCGGGAGGCGTACGTCCACGGGGAGAGGCCCACCCAGGCCGTGGTGACCGGCTTCCGGCACGGTGCCCGGGTCGTCACCGCCGCCGCCGTGATCATGATCGCCGTCTTCTCCGGCTTCATCGGTTCCAGCGAGTCGATGGTGAAGATGATCGGTTTCGGCCTTGCGGCCGCCGTGTTCTTCGACGCGTTCATCGTGCGCATGGCGATCGTGCCGGCGGTGCTCGCGCTGCTCGGCCGCCGGGCCTGGTGGCTGCCCCGGTGGCTGGACCGCCTGCTGCCCAACGTGGACGTCGAGGGCGAGGGGCTGCGCGCCCGGGACGAGGACCGGCCCAAGGACGAGGACCGCGAGCTGGTGCGCGCCTGACGCGCACCGCTTGCCGAGAGCCGGCCGGTGAGGGCACCGTGGGGACGGCGTAGCCCTCACCGGCCTCCTTGTCGCGTACGTCCGCCGGCGGCACGCCGTTGGACGTACGCGAACGCACCCCCTGCCCACGGGCCGACGAGTCCCGTCCCGCTGGGACGAACGGGATGAACAGGGCGTACGGGGGGAAAGGCCGACCGCGTCGGCCGCCGACGCCGGGATGACCGCGATCTGACCGAAAGGCCGCCTAAGATCGCCGACGGCGAGGGGAATCCGCGAGCAGGACATCCGAGAACAGGAACCGACGCATGACCGAGAAACTCACCGTGAGCGTCCTGGGCACCGGCATCATGGGTGCCGCGATGACCCGCAACATCGCCCGCGCCGGGCACACCGTCCGCGCCTGGAACCGCACCGCGGACAAGGCCCTGCCGCTGGCCGCCGACG
This sequence comes from Streptomyces sp. NPDC001270, assembly GCF_042896695.1. NCBI lineage: Bacteria > Bacillati > Actinomycetota > Actinomycetes > Kitasatosporales > Streptomycetaceae > Streptomyces > Streptomyces sp. NPDC001270. The sequence goes on from NZ_JBIAXM010000013.1 coordinate 81,174, forward strand.
GGGTGCAGGTCGCCGCCGACCCGGCCGCGGCCGTGCGGGACGCCGATGTCGTGCTGACCATGCTCTACGACGGTGACACCGTCCTGGAGGTCATGCGCGAGGCGGCACCCGCGCTGCCCGCCGGCGCGGTCTGGGCGCAGTCGACCACGGCCGGACTCGACTCCGTCGCCGAACTCGCCGGATTCGCCCGCGAGCACGGCCTCGTCTTCTACGACGCCCCCGTCCTCGGCACCCGCCAGCCCGCCGAGTCCGGGCAGCTCACCGTGCTGGCCGCCGGGCCCGAGGAACACCGGAAGACGGTCACGCCCGTCTTCGACGCGGTCGGCGTGCGGACCGTGTGGACCGGTGAGGACGGGGCCGCGGCCGGCGCGACCCGGCTGAAGCTCGTCGCCAACAGCTGGGTCCTCGCGGTCACCGCGGCGGGCGGCGAGGTCCTCGCCCTCTCCCAGGCCCTCGGCGTCGACCCGCAGAGCTTCTTCGACCTGATCGCCGGGGGGCCGCTCGACATGGGGTACCTGCGGGCCAAGGCGGGGCTGGTCCTTGAGGGCCGGCTGAGCCCGGCGCAGTTCGCGGTGAGCACCGCCGGGAAGGACGCGCGGCTGATCGTGGAGGCGGGGGAGCGGGGGCATGTGCGTCTCGACGTGGCCGCCGCCACCGCCGCGCGTCTCGCTCGCGCGGCGGCGCAGGGGCATGGCGACGAGGACATGGCTGCCGCGTATTTCGCGAGCTTCGCGGAGTAGTTTCGGCGGTGGTTGCGCAGTTCCCCGCGCCCCTATGAGGTGCCTCCCGCCATGTTCGTCCGCGGGTTCGTCGTGGCTGGTCGCGCAGTTCCCCGCGCCCCTGTGGAAGTCCGCGGGTAGGTCGTGGCTGAGCGTGTAGTTCCCCGCGCCCCTTTGGGGCGCCTCGCTTGGGGCGTCCCTTCGGGGTGGTGGGGGTCAGACGTTGATCGGGTGTGAGGTGCGGCCGGACAGCGCGTCGATTTCTCCGTGTGCCTTGGACAGCAGGTTCATCGCGAGTTCGTTGAGGGCGCGGGCGCCCGCTATCTCCTCGCCGACCCGTGGCTGGTTGGAGTCGGTGCGGTGCCGGCTCGCCCGGCCGTGCCCCCGGATCTCCGTGCCGTCGGGCAGCCGCACCAGCGCCACCGCCCGCGTGTGCTGATCGTCCTCCTCGAACTCCATCTCGACATGCCAGCCCACTGTGGTGTGCATCATGACGACCACCTCCGGAATCCCTGATTCCAGGGTGCGCCCACCCCACCGCAACGTCACCCCCAAAGGGGCGCGGGGAACCAGCGGAGCGCTCACGTCTGCGCGAGAGCCACCCGTACCGCCCCCACCAGAGCCTGCGCCCGGGGATCGGCCGTCACGCTCTGCCGGAAGCCGTTGGTCACGTAGCCGAAGGCGATGCCCGACTCCGGGTCGGCGAAGCCCAGCGCCCCGCCCCGGCCCGGGTGCCCGAAGGACGCGGGGGACAGCAGCGGCGAGGCCGTGCCGTGCAGCATGTAGCCGAGGCCGAACCGGGTGTTCACGACCAGGACGCGGTCGGGCCCGGCGGACCGCTCCCCGCGGGCCAGCTCCATGGTGCGCGGGGTGAACAGCCGCCGGCCGCCGTCCACTTCGCCGATCAGCGACGCGTAGAAGCGGGCCAGTCCGTCGGCGGTGGCGATGCCGTTGGAGGCGGGCAGGGCGGCGGCCCGGTAAGCGGGGGCGTTCTCGTCGGGCAGCGGGGTGATCGCGGCGAAGGCGCGTCGGGTCAGCGAGCCGGGGTCGGCGTAGGCCGCGGCGACGGACCGCCTCGGCCGGGTCCGCAGTCCGCCGGCCGTCTCGGGGGCGTCGACGGGGCCGACCCGGCCCACGCGCACCGCCTGCGCGTCCGGCAGCCCGAGCCACAGGTCCGCGCCGACCGGCCCGGCGATCTCGGCGGCCAGCCACGCGCCGATCGGCCGGCCGGTGACGCGCCGTACCAGTTCGCCGGTGAGCCAGCCGTAGGTCTGTGCGTGATAGCCGTGGTCCGTGCCCGGCTCCCACACTGGCGCCTGGGCCGCGACGGCCGCCGCGCCGGTCTCGGGATCGGCCGCCTCCCGCGGGGTGAGCGGCCGGTCGAGCACCGGGACGCCGGCGCGGTGCGCGAGCAGGTGCCGCACCAGGGTCCGTTCCTTGCCGGCGGCCTTGAACTCGGGCCAGTACGCGCCCACCGGGGCGTCCAGGTCCAGCTCGCCGCGCTGGTGGAGGAGGAGCAGTACGGCCGCGGCGACGCCCTTCGTCGCGGAGCGCACGATCTGCGCGGTGCCGCGCTCCCAGGGCGCCGAGCCGTCCCCGCCGTCCACGTCCCTGGCGCCGCCCCACAGGTCCACGACCCGCTGCCCGTCCCGGTACACGGCCACCGCCGCGCCCCGGTCGCCCAGCCGGTCGAAGTTCCGCTGGAACGCGTCCCTGACCGGCTCGAAGCCCTCGGCCACGGTGCCGCTGACGTCTGGTGCGCTGACGTCTGGTGCGCTGACGTCCGTGCCGTTGCCGTCCACGCCCGCACTTCCCTTCGGCTTGCCTTCGACAGTGGGTGGAACACCCGCTGTCAGCCTGCGATTCCTTCGTTTCGCGGGCCGAAGGGGATCGTTACATCGACGTTGCCGTGGGCCGGCGGCGGACCCGTCACAGCCGGGCGGAGCGCCCGTTCACCGAGCGCGGGTCGAAGCCGAAGGGCAGTTCCAGGCGGTGGGCCCGCATCAGCGCGTCGTCGGACAGCAGGTCGCCGGTCGGCCCGTCCGCCGCGATCACACCGTCGCTGAGGACCAGCGCGCGCGGGCACAGCTCCAGCGCGTAGGGCAGGTCGTGCGTGACCATCAGGACGGTGACGTCCAGGGTGCGCAGGATGTCGGCGAGTTCCCGGCGGGAGGCCGGGTCGAGGTTGGAGGAGGGTTCGTCCAGGACCAGGATCTCCGGCTCCATCGCCAGCACGGTCGCGACGGCCACCCGGCGCCGCTGGCCGAACGAGAGGTGGTGCGGCGGCCGGTCCGCGAAGTCCTGCATGCCCACCCGCTCCAGGGCCGTGCGCACCCGCTCCGCCAGCGCGTCCCCCCGCATCCCGGCGGCGGCCGGCCCGAACGCCACGTCCTCCCGCACGGTCGGCATGAACAACTGGTCGTCCGGGTCCTGGAAGACGATGCCGACCTTCTGCCGGATCTCGGCCAGGTGCGCGCGGCCGACCGGCAGCCCGGCCACGGTCACCGTCCCGGTCCCGCCGCTCAGGATGCCGTTGAGGTGCAGGACGAGGGTGGTCTTGCCGGCGCCGTTCGGGCCGAGCAGCGCGACCCGTTCGCCGCGGTCGATGCGGAAGTCCACGCCGAACAGGGCCTGGTGGCCGTCGGGGTAGGCGAAGGCGAGGCCGGAGACCGCCAGGGACACGGGGATCGGGTCAGTGCTCACAGGGTCCATCCCAGCAGACAGACGACGAGGGCGGCGACGGGGAGGGCCAGGGCGTGCGACCACTGGGCCCGGGACGCGGTCACCTCGTCGATGACCGGCATGGAACCGGCGTAGCCGCGGCTCACCATGGCGAGGTGGACGCGTTCGCCGCGCTCGTAGGTGCGGATGAACAGCGCGCCGGCGGACTTGGCGAGCACGCCCCAGTGGCGCACCCCGCGCGCCTCGAAGCCGCGCGACTCGCGGGCGATCCGCATGCGGCGCATCTCGTCGGTGATGACATCGCCGTAGCGGATCATGAACGACGCGATCTGCACCAGCAGCGGCGGCAGCTTCAGCCGCTGGAGTCCGAGCAGGAGTGCGCGCAGTTCGGTGGTGGCGGCCAGCAGCACCGAGGCGGCGACGCCGAGGGTGCCCTTGGCGAGGACGTTCCAGGCACCCCACAGGCCGTTGACGCTCAGCGACAGGCCGAGGACGTCGACCCGTTCGCCCTGCGCCACGAACGGCATGAGCACCGCGAACGCCACGAACGGCACTTCGATCAGCAGGCGCTTGAACAGGAAACCGGCGGGTACACGGGCGTGACAGGCCACGCCCGCCAGCAGTACCGCGTACCACCCGAAGGCCCACACGGCCTCCCGCGGCGTGGAGACCACGACCACGACGAAGGTGAAGGCGGCGGCGAGTTTGGTGTGCGGCGGCAGCACGTGCACGGGTGAGTGCCCGTGCCGGTACAGCCGGTGGGAGTGTCCGGCCCCCATGTCAGAGGTCCGTGCCCGCGGGGGAGACCTCCTGGGTGCGGCGCCTGCGCAGCGCCCAGAACACCGCGCTGCCCGCGACGACCGTGACGCCCACGCCGATCACACCCGCGAGACCACCGGAGAGGCGGGCGTCGGAGACGTCCTTGACGCCGTAGTCGGCGAGCGGCGAGTCGGCCGAGGTGTGCTCCTTAGCCTTCTGGTCGATCCCGTGGTCGTGGGCGACCTTCTCCAGGCCGTCGGGGTTGGCGGAGGCGTAGAAGCTGACGAACCCGGCGAGGACGAGGGAGGCGACGAGCCCGGTGATCCACAGGGTGCGGCGCGAGGTGCGGGCGGCGGCCGGCGCGGGCGCGGCCGGGGCGTCGACCAGTTCGCCGTTCACCCGCAGCTTCAGCTCCTGCCGCAGGCCGCGGGCGCCGTGCACCAGGTCCGGCCGTACGGCGATGACGGCGCCGACGGTGAGCGCGGTGATCGCGGCCTCGCCGATGCCGATCAGCACATGGACGCCGATCATCGCGGTGGCGACCTTGCCGATGGCCACGTCGGTGGTGCCGCCGATCGCGTAGATCAGCGTGAAGGCGACGGCGGCGGCGGGCACCGACAGCAGCGCGGCGACGAAGGAGGCCGCGGTGACCGACCGCCTGCCCCGCGGGAGCACCGTGAGCAGGCCGCGGAAGAGGGCGTACGACACCACGGTGGTCACGACCGCCATGTCGGTGATGTTCACGCCCAGCGCGGTCAGGCCGCCGTCGGCGAACAGGATGCCCTGCATCAGCAGGACCACGGACACACAGAGCACTCCGGTGAAGGGGCCGACGAGGATCGCGGCGAGCGCGCCGCCCAGCAGGTGGCCGCTGGTCCCGGCGGCGACCGGGAAGTTCAGCATCTGCACCGCGAAGATGAACGCCGCCACGAGACCGGCCAGCGGCGCGGTCTTCTCTTCCAGCTCGCGCCGCGCGCCGCGCAGGCTCACGGCGATGGCGGCGGCGGCGACCACTCCGGTGACGGCGGAGGTAGGGGCGTCGATGAATCCGTCAGGTACATGCACAGCCCCGATTTTAGGGGCTTGTTGCGAACAGATTGCAAGAGCGAGGTTGTCGTTTTTTGCACAGGTGAGATCGACCGCCTCCCAATGAGCGCAATCTTGGAAATATGCGACATTTGGAAGGAGAGCGGAAGACAGCGATGCCCAGTTTCTGTATAGGTGACGCAGTGTTAGGGGCTGTCCGATGTCTGTAGTCGAACAGTACGCACGAGCCCATATCGTCACGGACGAGGACCCTCGCGCCGACCCCGCGTCCGTACCCGTCGTCCTGCGCTACGACCCCGAGACCGACCCGCGGTCGGTGCGCGTCGGCCTGCCGGGACCGCTGCCCGGACCGCACGACTGGACGCTCCCGCGCACCTTGCTCGAACAGGGCCTGCGGGCGCCCGTCGAGAGCGGCGACGTCCGGGTGTGGCCGTGCGGCAGGGTCCAGGCCGTGGTGGAGTTCCACTCCGCGGGCGGCGTCTCGGTGGTCCAGTTCGAGACGAAGGCCCTGCTGCGGTTCCTGCGCCGTACGTACACGGCGGCCGCGCCCGTGGCGCGGTGAGCGGTCGGCCGCGGCGCCGCCCGGGGGCGGTCCCCGCCCCCACGGCGGCCCGCCGCCGCCCGCCCGCGCGCTCGCTCAGCCGCCCGCCCGCAGCAGGGCCGCCACGATCGGGCCCGCCGTGTCACCGCCGTGGCCGCCCGCCTGGACGACGCCCGCCGCCGCCAGATCCCCGCGGTACGCGGTGAACCAGCCGTTGGGCTTCTTCTGCCCGTCCACCTCCGCGGAGCCCGTCTTGGCGCCGTAATCGGGGCCGAGACCGGACATCGCCTGCGCCGCCGTGCCGTACGCGGCGGTGTACTGCATCAGCTCGCGCAGCTGGGAGAGGGTGCCCGCGGACATCGTGCGGGAGGCGGTGGCCAGCTTGCGGTGGTCGACCGTCGGGGAGACCAGATACGGCTGGTGGAAGCTGCCCGCCTTCACCGTCGCGGCCACCGACGCCATGTTGAGCGGGTTCATGCGCACCCCGCCCTGCCCGATCAGCGAGGCCGCCATCTGGGCCGCCGACTGCACCGGCACCGAGCCGTCGAAGCTCGGGACACCGATCGCCCAGTTGTTCATGGACAGGCCGAAGACCTGCTCGGCCTGCTTGGTCAGGTCGTCGTTCTTCAGCTTCCCGGCCTGGCTGATGAAGGCCGTGTTGCAGGAGCGCGCGAAACTCGCCTTGAACGTGCCGCCCTTGATCTCGAAGTCGTCGTCGTTGTGGAACTTCCAGCCGCCGTAGGTGAACGTCTTCGGGCAGGGGTGCGGCTTGTCCGCGGAGGCCAGGTCCTTCTCGATGAGCAGCGACGACGTGATGACCTTCATCGTGGAGCCCGGGGCCAGCGAGCCCTGGAGGGCCGCGTTGAAGCCGTGGCTGGTGTTGGCCACCGCGAGGATCTCACCCGTCGAGGGGCGCATCACCACGACCGAGGCGTGGTCCGACTTGGCGACCTGCCGTTCGGCGAGGTCCTGAAGGCCGGGGCTCAACGTCGTCTTCACCGTGCCCGGCGTGCCCTGGCTCAGCTCCAGCAGCGTCTTGTCGGACAGCTTGGCCTTCTTCGACGCCTCGCCGCGCACCACCCGCAGCTCCACGCCGGCCTTGCCGCCCGCCAGCTTGCCGTACTTCTCGCGCAGCCCGTCCAGCACCGCGCCCAGCGACGGGTACGCGGCCGTGGTCAGCTTCCCGCCGTTGCGGTCGAGCGCCGTCACCGGCGGCGTGCCGGACGCGCCGGTGACCAGCTTGTCGCCGTCCGCCAGATCGGGGTGCAGGACGGCGGCGTGCCAGCCGACCAGCGGCCTGCCGTCGGACTCGGCGCGCACCACGGTGAGCGCGCTGTCGTACGCCAGCGGCTTGCTGATTCCCTGATAGGAGACCGTGGCCCGCACGGAGAAGGGCACCTTGGCGCCGGCCGCGGTGCCCGGGGTGATCTTGACGTCCTTGAGGTGGGCGTCCTTCGTGTAGCCGGTGAGCAGCGCGGTGGCGGTGCTCGCGTCGTCCGTGGCGGCGGCCGCCTGCGGGGTCTGGCCCCGCTGCCAGGCGGTCAGGAAGCGGGTGGCGGCGGTCCGCACCTCGGTGGCGGTCAGCGGGCCGGTCTTCACCGCCTTGTGGTCCGCCGCCCGGTCGCCGTCGTCGGCCGCGGCGCCGCCCCCGTAGAGCGCGTAGCCGCCGACCCCGGCACCGATGACGACCACGGCGGCCATGCCGCCGAGCACGACCGGCCCGGCCTTCCGTCGCTCGGCGACGCGCCTTCTCTTGCCCACTGCCTCAGTTCCTCCGCGAAATCTCCAGGGCCCCGTCACCCTCGTCGCCCCCGTGCTCCTCAACGATGGCAAACGACGGAAACCACCCTAGAGTCCCGTCCTGTACGGGTGACTTCAGCCACCCGTCCGTAGCACAGCTGCGACAATCGGCCCGGCCGCGTCAACACCGTGGCCGGCGTCCTGGGCCATCGCCGCCGCCGCGACATCGTTGCGGTAACCGGTGAACCAGCTGTTGGACTTGGACTGCCCGTCGACCTCCGCGGAACCGGTCTTCGCGCCGATGCTGCCGCCGAGGCCGGCCATCACACCGGACGCGGTGCCGCTGGTCGCGGTGCGGTTCATCATCGCCCGCAACTGCTGGACGGTGCCCGCGGACAGCCCGCGCGCCTGGGCGGCCTCGCGGTCGTCGAGAGAGAGCGGCACGATCACCGGCTGGTGGAAGGCGCCCGTCATCGCGGTCGCCGTCACCGACGCCATGTTCAGCGGGCTCATCTGGACCTGGCCCTGCCCGATGAGGGCGGCCGCCTTGTCCGGACCCTCGGTGGCGGGCACCGAGCCGTCGAAGGACGGGATACCGGTCTGCCAGTTGTCCCGGCCGAGGCCGAAGCGGTCCTCGGCCTCCCGGGTGAGCGAGTCCGTCTTCAGATCGTCCGTGTACTTGATGAAGGCCGTGTTGCAGGAGCGGGCGAAGCTCTCGGAGAGCGTCGCGTTCAGGTTCGGGGCCAGGTCCTTCAGGTTGTGGAAGGTCTGGCCCTCCCACATCGCGTCCGGGGTGCACGGCGCGGGCCCGTTCGCGGTGGTGATCCCGTTGTCGATGAGCGTGGCCGCGGTGATGATCTTCATGGTGGAGCCGGGGGCCAGCTGGCCGAGGAAGGCCGCGTTGAAGCCGTCCGCGCGGTGGTTGGCGACCGCCAGCACCTCACCGGTGGACGGCTGCACCGCCACCACCGACGACTCGTCGTAGGCGCGCACCGCCTTCTCCGCCGCGGCCTGGACGCCCGCGCTCAGCGTCGTCCGCAGCCGGCCCGGCTTGCCCTTGGCGAGGGTGAGCAGCGTGGTGTCGGCGGCGCCGCCGGCCTGGTGCCGGATCACCAGCTCCACTCCTGGGCTGCCGCCCGCCTTCGCACCGTACTTCTCGCGCAGCCCGTCCAGGATGGGACCCAGGGACGGGTACGCGTCCTTCGTCAGCACCTTCCCGTTCCGGTCCACGGCGTCGATCGGCGGGCTCGCGGACTCGTCGGTCACGAGCGTGTCGCCGGCCTTCAGGTCGGGGTGGACGACGGAGGGCCGCCAGTCGACCAGCGGGCGGTGCGTGGTCCGGCCGCGGACGACCGTCAACTCGCTCTTGTAGTCGAGCGGCGCGGACTTCCCGCCGTAGGACACCGTCGCCTTGACCGTGAAGGGCACGGTGGCACCGGTCGCCGTTCCGGGCGTGATGTGCACCTCGGTGATGTCCGCGGCCTGCGCGTACGCCGTCAGCAGCGGCCCGGCGGTGCCGGCGTCGTTCGTGTACGAGGCCGCCTCGGCCGCGGCGCCCTTCTCCCAGGCGGAGAAGAACTTCTGTGTGGTCTCCCGGACCTCGGCGGCGTCGGGCGGACCGGTGCGCACGGCCTCGGAACCGCTGCCCGACCCGCCGCCGGTCAGCGCGGAGACGAAGTTGTACGTCCCGTAACCGGCACCGCCCACCAGCACGGCGCACACGCCGCCGACGATGCCTATCTTGGCCCCCTTGCGCATACCGCGCACCCCTCCCCGTGCCCCCGTGCATGACCCACGTACTCTAGGTGCAGCAGGTTACTGATGTGGGAGATGTTGTCGGATGGTGTCCGAACAGTGATCGGTCACCGCTTCGCGCAAGCCTCGTGCCCGTGAACCGTCCGGCCACAAGGCAGAGGATCACTTCGACCGTTTCTGCTGATTCTGCTGCGCGGCGTTTCTGCCCGTCCAGCGCGCACCGGGAGCAGCCTGCTGCCTGGCGGCTTTCCCGGACCTTTCCGCCGTCTGCGTTTGTGGGAGCAGCTTCTTGGTGAACTGCCCGATCTGTGCCATGAACCGGGATTTGCCGGATTTGGAGTCGTGGTGGAAGTACGAACTCTCCTCAGACGTCTGAGCGGTGGTCGGCTCGGCCGTCTGAGCGGTGGTCGGCTCGGCGGGCGCTTGAGGGCCGGTCTCGGTCTTTATCTTCGGGGAGTCCCAGAGCGTCGGACTGTCCGGCCGATCTTCTCCAGGTGCGGGGATCGATCGAGGATTCTGACTGGCTTGCGGGTCGGTCACGATCCTGACGTCCGGGGATTCCGAGGGCATGGGACTGTCCGGCCGAGTGCCTCCAGGCACGGGGACCGGTCGAGGATTCATGAAGGATCTCGGGTCGTTCACCAGCTCAATCCCCGTGGCGCTCACCAGCGATGGCGTATCAGGCTGCCAAGGATCTGCCGACGTGGAAGGCGCGGCATCCGGAGCCTCTGACCGCTCCTCGCCGAGAGGAAGCGAGAAGTTGCGCGACTGCTGCTGGCTTCGCTCGTGAACGTCGCCTGCCGCTGGCCCACTTGGTCTTGTCGTGCCTTCGCTGTCCATGGGAGCTCCTTCCGGTGACTTCCGTTGTCAGGAGGAAACGTAGGCGTCGGCCTGCCGGTTCACCAGAGGGTGAGGGCGACCTCGCGTGCGGCGCGATGCCCCTGCCGGGCGTTTCCGGGCTGTCCGTCAGCTTCTGTGGGCTTCTGCGGCCGTCCGACAGGGACCGGCGGGGACGGCGGCGACCACTGACGTCCGACAACGACCGTGGGGGCGCGGCCGTCGGCCACGCCCCCACGCTACGTACGCCCAGCTAGACCCACGTATCCAGCCACATCCGCGACCGCCACTCGTCTATCGGGATCGCGGTGCCCGTGTAGAGCGGCCAGAAATAGATGAAGTTCCAGGCGATCAGCAGGACCAGGATGCCCGCGCTCGACGCGCCGAACAGGCGGCGGGTGTCGCTGGAGCCGGGTGGGCCGATGATCGCGCCGATCATCATGGCCACTGCCAGGCACAGGAACGGCACGAAGACGACGGCGTAGAAGAGGAAGATCGTGCGCTCCTGGTACATGAACCAGGGCAGGTAGCCGGCGGCGATGCCGCACGCGATGGCGCCCGCGCGCCAGTCGCGGCGGAACAGCCAGCGCCACAGGACGTAGAGGACGGCGAAGCAGGCCGCCCACCACAGCAGCGGCGTGCCGAGCGCCAGGACCTCGCGGGCGCACTTCCCGCCCGCGTCGGCCGGGCAGCCGTCCGTGCCGGGGGACGGCGACTCGTAGAAGTACGAGACCGGGCGGCCCAGCACGAGCCAGCTCCACGGGTTGGACTGGTAGGTGTGCGGGGACGACAGGTTGACGTGGAACTCGTACACCTCGTGCTCGTAGTGCCACAGGCTGCGCACCCAGTCCGGCAGGAAGGTCCAGTGGCCGCCCTTGCCGGCGGTCGCCGCCCAGTCGCGGAAGTAGCCGCCCGAGCCGTTCGAGGGGGAGAGGATCCAGCCGAGCCAGCAGAGCACGTACACGCCGATCGCCACCGGGACCGTGGCCAGGAACGTGAGGCCGGTGTCGTACTTGAGGACCGCCACGTAGGGGCTGCGGGCCCCGGCCACCTTCCGCGCGCCCACGTCCCACAGCAGCGCCAGCACACAGAACGCGGCGAGGACGTAGAGGCCGTTCCACTTGGTGCCGAAGGCGAGGCCGAGCAGCACACCGGCCGCCCAGCGCCAGGGGCGCCAGCCCAGGCGCAGCGTGTCGCCGGTGTGCGCGTCCGGGCGGACGCGGCCGTCGGCGTCGGCGGGCAGCGCCGCGGCGAGTCTCGCCCGGGTCCGGTCCCGGTCCACGACCAGGCAGCCGAAGGCCGCGAGGACGAAGAACATCAGCACGCCGTCCAGCAGCGAGGTGCGGCTCATCACGAAGTGCAGGCCGTCCACCGCCATCAGCGCGCCCGCCAGACAGCCGAGGAAGGTCGAGCGGAAGATCCGCCGGCCGATACGGCACAGCAGCAGCACGCTGAGCGTGCCGAGCAGCGCGGTCATGAACCGCCAGCCGAACGGGTTGAAGCCGAAGATCAGCTCGCCGAGCCCGATGACGTACTTGCCGACCGGCGGGTGCACGACGTACGCCGGGTCCAGCGGGATGCCCAGATGTCCGCCCGACTGGAGGATCTGGTCGTTGGCGCTCTTGTCCCAGTTGACCTCGAAACCGCGGTGGACGAGCGCCCAGGCGTCCTTGGCGTAGTACGTCTCGTCGAATATCACCGCCTTCGGGCTGCCCAGGTGCCAGAACCGCAGGAGGCCCGCCATCAGCGTCACCAGCAGCGGGCCGATCCAGCCCGACCAGCGGGTGACGCGCTCGGCCAGGGCCGGCGGCATCCCCAGGGCGTGCCACAGGCGCGGGCTGGGCTCGGCGAACGGCGGCACCAGGCGGTCGCGGACGTCGCCGAGGCCGTGGTCGGACCCGGCCGGGTCCGACCGATAGCCGAAGTGGCGCAGTCGCCGCAGCCACGACGGCCGCTGGTCGTGCGGGGCCTGGCCCTGCCGGGTGTCCATGGAGGACGCGGTACTGGTCACCGCGCCATCGTAGGGAACCCTTCTGTGTGAGTCCCGCGCCTGGGCGGTACCGATCCGGCCGAGCCTGCCTCCGACCGCCCCTGGGAGGATGGTCGGGTGACTGGAACCCTTGTCTTGGCTGGCACCCCCATCGGCGACGTCGCGGACGCGCCGCCGCGGCTCGCGACGGAACTGGCGGACGCGGACGTCGTGGCCGCCGAGGACACCCGGCGGCTGCGCCGGCTGACCCAGGCGCTGGGCGTCACCCCCAAGGGGCGCGTCGTCTCCTACTTCGAGGGCAACGAGTCGGCCCGCACGCCCGAACTGGTCGCGGAGCTGCTGGGCGGCGCGCGGGTGCTGCTGGTCACGGACGCCGGGATGCCGTCGGTCTCCGACCCCGGATACCGGCTGGTCGCCGCGGCCGTCGAGCGGGACATCCGGGTCACCGCGGTCCCCGGACCGTCCGCCGTGCTCACCGCGCTCGCGCTGTCCGGGCTGCCCGTCGACCGGTTCTGCTTCGAGGGGTTCCTGCCGCGCAAGGCGGGCGAGCGGCTGTCGCGGCTGCGGGAGGCCGCGGCGGAGCGGCGCACCCTGGTGTACTTCGAGGCGCCGCACCGCCTCGACGCCACCCTCGCCGCGATGGCCGAGGTGTTCGGCGGTGAGCGGCGGGCCGCGGTCTGCCGGGAGCTGACCAAGACGTACGAGGAGGTACGGCGCGGTCCCCTCGCCGAGCTGGCCGCCTGGGCGGCCGAGGGGGTACGGGGCGAGATCACCGTCGTCGTCGAGGGCGCCCCGGAACCCGGCCCCGGGGATCTCGGCGCGGACGAACTCGTGCGCCGGGTCCGGGCGCGGGAGGAGGCGGGGGAGCGGCGCAAGGAGGCGATCGCGGCGGTGGCGGCCGAGGCGGGCGTGCCCAAGCGGGAGGTGTTCGACGCGGTGGTGGCGGCGAAACGGTAGCGCTCCGCTGGGTTTGGCGGGGGTTCCGGGGGCGCCGGTGCAGGTGGGGCGGAGGTCGGTCGGGTGCGGGTGGGTTGTGGCTGGGCGCTCCCTCAAGTTCTCGGCTTCGCTCGAACAGGGGGGACCCTCAGTTCCCCGCGCCCCTTTGGGGGCGCGGCCCCATGCGTGGGCAAAGGGGGCTCGTGCAAGGCAAAGCCCGCGCCTGCCCGCCGGGACCGCCAGGGCAAGGGAAGTCCAAATCGGCTCCAACACTCGACAGGCCCCGGTGCATTCGCTCCGGTGCGGGAGTCCACTGGGTCGAGGGGGCGGACCCGTCCCCCGTCCCCGTTGGGATTCCGGGGGGAGTCCCGTACGCAGGGGGCGCTTGTCCAGCGGACAAGAGGAGCAGCTGGCATGAGTGAGATCGCAGGGCAGACCGGCCTCCGCGGTGCGGCCACAGCCGTCGTTCACGAGTCGTATTCCTTCGCCTGCATGCGCTGCGGGCACGGCTGGGAGCAGTCGTACGAGATAGAGCACCACACGGATGCCGACGGTGCCCAGTTCGTCATATACGTGGCGGGCGGGCGGATCGTGCCGTCGCCGCTGAGCCGGCCCGGGTGCCAGAACTGCGACGGCCAGGTGGTGCGGATCATGCGGGCCGGGCAGGTCGCGTCGGTGCGCGGCGCGGCGGCGTACGGGAACGCGCACCGCACGCCGCCGGCCGGACCCGTCGAGGTCCCGGAGGTGCCGACGGTGCCGCTGACGGCCGACCGGGAGCCGGTGCACCGCCACTGGCACCTGTCCGATCTCCTCCATCCGTTCCAGCGCAAGGCGGGCTGACCCGGATCCGCCCGCGGAGGCGGGCGGACCGGCAGGGTTCCTGGCCGGGGCGGACCGGCCCGGCACCCGCGCGCGGCGGGCGACTCGGTTCCCGTGCGCGGCGGGCGACCCCGTTTCCCGTGCGCGGCGGGCTGACCTGGCACCCGCCGCCCAAGGCGGGCCGTCCCGGCCCGTGCGCGGCGGGCCGTCCCGCTCGCCGGTCGGTGCGGTGGGCCGCGTCCGTAGGATCGGGACATGTCTTCGAATGCCGACACCGCCGACAAGAACGCGGCGCCGCCGCTCCCGGAACCCCTCCGGGTGCCGGTCGCCGATTCCCACACGCATCTCGACATGCAGTCCGGCACCGTCGAGGAGGGGCTTGCCAAGGCCGCGTCGGTGGGGGTGACGACCGTCGTCCAGGTCGGCTGCGACATCAAGGGCTCCCAGTGGGCCGCGGAGACCGCCGCGGCCCACGACCGCGTCCACGCGACCGTCGCCCTGCACCCCAACGAGGCGCCGCGGATCGTCCACGGTGACCCCGACGGCTGGTCCCGGCAGGGGGCGCGCGTGCCCGGCGGGGACGCCGCCCTGGACGAGGCGCTCGCCGAGATCGACCGGCTGGCCGGACTGCCCGAGGTGAAGGGCGTCGGGGAGACCGGACTCGACCACTTCCGTACCGGGCCCGAGGGCATGGCGGCCCAGGAGAGGTCCTTCCGGGCCCACATCGAGATCGCCAAGCGGCACGGCAAGACGCTGGTCATCCACGACCGGGACGCGCACGCCGACGTGCTGCGCGTCCTCAAGGAGGAGGGTGCCCCCGAGCGCACCGTCTTCCACTGCTACTCGGGCGACGCCGCGATGGCCGAAGTGTGCGCCCGCGAGGGCTACTTCATGTCCTTCGCCGGCAACGTCACCTTCAAGAACGCCCAGAACCTGCGCGACGCCCTCGCCGTCGCCCCGCTGGAACTGGTCCTGGTGGAGACGGACGCGCCGTTCCTGACCCCGGCGCCGTACCGCGGACGGCCCAATGCGCCGTATCTGGTTCCGGTGACGGTGCGCGCCATGGCCGCCGTGCGCGGCATCGGCGAGGACGTGCTGGCGACGGCCCTGGGGGCGAACACCGCCCGCGCCTTCGACTACTGATCGCGGGCGGCCGCGAGGATACTTTTCCCAACTGTCTGCTGTTGCGTCGTTTTGGAGGATGGCGGGTGCTCCGCTAGGTTCTGGGGGCCTTTTGCACCCTTCTGGCCCTCTGGAGCGTGTCGGTGTGAGCAATCCGCAGTACGAGACGTACGGGACTGATGGGATGTACGGGCCGTACGCAACGTACATTCCCGGCCCCGGCCCGGATCCGACGGCGGGGTACGGCACGGGCCCGGACCCGACGGCGGGCTACGGCATGTGGGAGGCGCCCGTCGCGGGCGGGGCGTACCGCGACACCTACCGGCCCGCCTACGAACAGCGGCTGCTGCCCCGGCAGGCGTCCGGCGAGTCCCGGCTCGGGTCGGGCCTGCGTGAGTCCGGTTTGCGTGAGCCGGGTCTGCGTGAGTCGGGTCTGCGTGAGCCGGGTCTGCGTGAGCCGGGTCTGCGTGAGTCCGGTCTGCGTGAGCCGGGTCTGGGCCCCCGGTCGGACCGGCGCGCCGCGCGCCGGCGGCGGGAGCGCAACGCCCGGCGCTCGGAGTCCGCCATGCGCCGACTGGTGCCGCAGGCGCTGGTCGTCGCGTTCCTCGCCGGCGGCACCACCGCGTTCGTCGCCAAGGACAAGGCGGTCGAACTGAGCGTCGACGGCAAGGCGCGCACCCTGCACACCTTCGCCGACGACGTGCGCGAACTGCTCGCCGAGGAGGACCTGCCGGTGGGCGCGCACGACCGGGTCACGCCCGGCCGGGACACGGAGCTGGAAAGCGGCGACCAGGTCAGCGTGGACCACGGACGCCCCGTGCGGCTCACGCTCGACGGCCGGCGGCACGAGGTGTGGACGACGGCCCGCACGGTGGAGGGCATGCTCGGCCGGCTCGGGGTGCGTGCGGAGGGCGCGTACCTGTCGGTGCCGCGCTCCCGGCCCATCGGCCGCTCCGGTCTCACCCTCGACGTACGCACCGAACGCGCGGTGACGGTCATCGCGGACGGCCGTGCCCGCGTCGTCCGCACCAACGCGGCGACCGTCCGCGAGGCGGTCCGGGGAGCCGGCGTCACCCTGCGCGGTCAGGACACCACGTCCGTGCCGCTCGGCAGTTTCCCGCGGGACGGCCAGACGGTGACCGTGCTGCGGGTGACCGGCGCCAAGGAGGTCCGGGAGGAACTGATCCCGTTCCTGGTGAGCCGGACGGACGACCCCTCGCTGTTCCGGGGCATCGAGGTGGTCGACAGCGCCGGGCAGCCCGGTGTGCGACGCGTCACCTACCTCATGCGGACCGTCAACGGGGTCCGGCAGAAGCCCCGCCGGG
Organism: Streptomyces sp. NPDC001270; assembly: GCF_042896695.1. Taxonomy (NCBI): domain Bacteria; kingdom Bacillati; phylum Actinomycetota; class Actinomycetes; order Kitasatosporales; family Streptomycetaceae; genus Streptomyces; species Streptomyces sp. NPDC001270. The sequence goes on from NZ_JBIAXM010000013.1 coordinate 97,446, forward strand.
AGCGGGCCGAGGTGGTCCGCGAACCGCGCACCCAGCTCGTACGGGTGGGCGTCAAACCGCCGCCGCCCTCCGTCGAGGGCGCCGAGGGCCTGAACTGGCACGGCCTCGCGGCCTGCGAGTCCGGCGGGCGGCCCACGGCCGTGGATCCCTCGGGGACCTACGGCGGCCTCTACCAGTTCGACACCCGCACCTGGCACGGCCTCGGCGGCAAGGGACGCCCGCAGGACGCCTCACCGGCGGAGCAGACCTACCGGGCGAAGAAGCTGTACCTACGGCACGGAGCGAGCCCTTGGCCGCACTGCGGGATGCGCCTGCACAGCTGAGCACCCGGCCGGTGGCCCTTGGCCGGTAGATCCACCGGCCGGTGGCCCGTCGTGATCCGTGGCTCTCGGGTCTGTCCGGGCGGTGGGCCGAGGGGGTGGTGCTCGCCCCGTACCCTTGTGCCGTGAGCAGCCCCATCCCCGACGCCCTCCTCGGCCCCGCCGACATCCGTGAGCTGGCGGCAGCGCTGGGCGTGCGCCCGACCAAGCAGCGCGGCCAGAACTTCGTGATCGACGCGAACACGGTCCGCCGGATCGTCCGCACCGCCGGGGTCCGCCCCGACGACGTGGTCGTCGAGGTCGGTCCGGGGCTCGGCTCCCTCACCCTCGCCCTGCTGGAGGCGGCCGGCCGGGTCACCGCCGTCGAGATCGACGACGTGCTGGCCGCCGCGCTGCCCGCGACGATCGCGGCCCGTATGCCCGAGCGCGCCGACCGGTTCGCGCTGGTCCATTCCGACGCGATGGCGGTCGGCGCGCTGCCCGGCCCGGCCCCGACGGCGCTGGTCGCGAACCTGCCGTACAACGTGGCCGTGCCGGTGCTGCTGCACATGCTCGAAACCTTCCCCAGCATCGAACGGACGCTGGTGATGGTGCAGTCGGAGGTCGCGGACCGGCTGGCCGCCGCGCCCGGCTCCAAGGTGTACGGCGTGCCGTCCGTGAAGGCGAACTGGTACGCCGAGGTGAAGCGGGCCGGGGCCATCGGACGCACGGTGTTCTGGCCCGCGCCGAACGTGGACAGCGGGCTGGTCTCGCTGGTCCGGCGGGCCGAGCCGGTCCGGACGACGGCCTCCCGGACCCAGGTCTTCGCGGTCGTCGACGCGGCGTTCGCGCAGCGCAGGAAGACGCTGCGGGCGGCGCTGGCCGGCTGGGCGGGCTCCGCCGCCGCGGCCGAGGCCGCGCTGGTCGCCGCCGGTGTCCCGCCGCAGGCGCGCGGCGAGTCGCTGACGGTGGAGGAGTTCGCCCGGATCGCCGAGCACGGCACACCGGCCGGGCACGCCGGGCACGCCGTGCGCGACGGGCACACCGACCAGCCCGACCGGACCGACCGGCCCCAGCAGCAGTCCGAGTACAAGGAGACCGCCCAGTGACGGTGACGGTACGCGTCCCGGCCAAGGTCAACGTCCAGCTCGCCGTGGGCGCCGCCAGGCCCGACGGCTTCCACGACCTCGCCAACGTCTTCCTCGCGGTCGGCCTCTACGACGAGGTCACGGTGACCCCCGCGGACGAACTGAGGGTCACCTGCGCGGGCCCGGACGCCGGTCAGGTCCCGCTCGACCGCACCAACCTCGCGGCCCGCGCCGCCCTCGCCCTCGCCGGACGCCACGGCATCGAGGCGGCCGTGCACCTCCACATCGCCAAGGACATCCCCGTCGCCGGGGGCATGGCGGGCGGCAGCGCGGACGGGGCGGGCGCGCTGCTGGCCTGCGACACCCTGTGGGGTACGGGCGCCTCCCGCGCCGAACTCCTCGACATCTGCGCCGAGTTGGGCAGCGACGTACCGTTCAGCCTGATCGGCGGGGCGGCCCTCGGCACCGGGCGCGGTGAGAAGCTGACGGCTCTGGAGGTCGGCGGGACCTTCCACTGGGTGTTCGCGATGGCCGACCGGGGGCTGTCGACTCCGGCGGTCTTCCGGGAGTTCGACCGGCTCGCCGAGGGCCGTGCCATCCCCGCGCCGGTCGCCTCGCAACCGCTGCTCGACGCCCTGGCCAAGGGCGATCCGGAGGCGCTGGCCGCCGCCGTCTCCAACGACCTCCAGCCGGCCGCGCTGTCCCTCTTCCCCGAGCTGGCGGACACGCTGGCCGCGGGCCGCACGGCCGGTGCCCTCGCGGCGCTGGTCTCCGGTTCGGGCCCGACGACGGCGTTCCTGGCGGGCGACGCCGGGTCGGCGGAGAGGGTGGCGGGGGTGCTGCGGGCGTCCGGGACGTGCCGGACGGTGCGTACGGCGGCGGGGCCGACGGCCGGGGCGACGGTGATCTGAGCAGGCGCCCCGCCCCGCCCGCTCGGAGTTCGTCCTCGCCCGACTCAGAGTTCGTCGATCGCCGTGAGGTCGATGTCGATGGGGTAGGGCTTGTCGACCTTGATGCGGTCGCGGTGCATGCCCATGTGCACGTACGCCTTGGTGAGCGGGTCGAGTTCGTAGACGTGGACGACGGGCCTGCCGCTCGTCCCGCTCGCCTCGACCCGCCAGAAGTTCTGGATACCGGCGGCGGCGTACTTCTGCGGCTTGGTGGTGCGGTCGCGGGACTCGGAATCCGGGGAGACGACTTCGACGGCCAGGAGCACATCGTCGGCCCGGTAGCTCGTCTGTTCCGGACCGGTGATCGCGTCGGCCCGGATCACGCTCACATCGGGTTCCGGGCCGTTGCGCCTGTCGAGGACCACGGTCATCTCCCGGCTTACCCTGAGCTCAGCGGGCAGACCGCTGCCGCGCAGGCCGAAGACGAGCAAGTCGACCATGTTGCCGTGGAAGCGGCGCTGCGGACTCACGAAAATCAGGCTCCCGTCGATCAGCTCGGTGTGCGGCGGGAGATCCGGCAGCGTGAACAGGTCGTCCACGGTGTAGCCGTCCTGCGGTGGCACCGGCCACTGGACGTGGTGCTCTACGGACTCGGCGGTCATGGTTCCTCCCATGGACGGGATTCTGCTGCCTGCCCCCAACGGTAGCGGCCGTTTCCCGATCAGGTCATCACAAAGAGTGACCACCCCCGCGCGCCCCGCCCCCGCGCCCGCAGGCCCTACGCTTGAAGGCTGATCGATCCCCGCGCACAGGAGTGAAATGGCCGTCAACCTGGTCAATGTCGAGAACGTCAGCAAGGTGTACGGCACGCGTGCGCTGCTGGACGGCGTCTCGCTCGGAGTGTCCGAAGGGGACCGGATCGGGGTCGTCGGACGCAACGGCGACGGCAAGACCACCCTCGTCCGGATGCTCGCGAAGCTGGAGGAGACCGACAGCGGGCGGGTCACCCACTCCGGCGGGCTGCGGCTCGGCGTGCTCACCCAGCACGACTCGCTCGACCCGGCGGCCACCGTGCGGCACGAGGTCATCGGGGACCTGGCCGACCACGAGTGGGCGGGCGACGCCCGGATCAGGGACGTCCTCACCGGCCTGTTCGGCGGCCTTGACCTGCCGGGCTTCCCGGCCGGCCTGGACACCGTCATCGGTCCGCTCTCCGGTGGCGAGCGGCGCCGGATCGCGCTCGCCAAGCTGCTCATCGAGGAACAGGACCTGCTCGTCCTGGACGAGCCCACCAACCACCTCGACGTGGAGGGCATCGCCTGGCTGGCCCGGCACCTTCAGGAGCGGCGTTCGGGGCTGGTCTGCGTGACCCACGACCGCTGGTTCCTCGACCAGGTCTGCACCCGCATGTGGGACGTGCAGCGCGGCACCGTGTACGAGTACGAGGGCGGCTACTCCGACTACGTCTTCGCCCGTGCCGAACGCGAGCGCATCGCCGCCACCGAGGAGGTCAAGCGGCAGAACCTGATCCGCAAGGAGCTGGCCTGGCTGCGCCGCGGCGCCCCTGCCCGTACCTCCAAGCCGCGCTTCCGGGTCGAGGCCGCCAACGAGCTGATCCAGGACGTGCCGCCGCCCCGGGACAGCAGCGAACTGATGAAGTTCGCCTCCTCGCGGCTCGGCAAGACCGTCTTCGACCTGGAGGACGTGAGCGTCCAGGCCGGCCCCAAGATGCTGCTCAAGCACGTCACCTGGCAGCTCGGCCCCGGCGACCGCATCGGCCTGGTCGGGGTCAACGGCGCCGGGAAGACCTCCCTGCTGCGGGCCATGGCCGACGCGGCGCGCACCGCGGGGGAGGCGCAGCCGGTCGCCGGGCGGGTCGTCGTCGGCAAGACCGTCAAGCTCGCCTACCTCTCCCAGGAGGTCGCCGAACTCGACCCCGCCCTGCGGGTACTGGAGGCCGTGCAGCAGGTGCGTGAGCGGGTCGACCTCGGCAAGGGCCGCGAGATGACCGCGGGGCAGCTGTGCGAGACGTTCGGGTTCAACAAGGAGAAGCAGTGGACGCCGGTGGGCGACCTGTCGGGCGGTGAGCGGCGGCGGCTGCAACTGCTGCGGCTGCTCATGGACGAGCCCAACGTCCTCTTCCTCGACGAGCCCACCAACGACCTGGACATCGAGACCCTGACCCAGCTGGAGGACGTGCTCGACGGCTGGCCCGGCTCGATGATCGTCATCTCGCACGACCGGTTCTTCGTCGAGCGCACCACCGACCGGGTGTTCGCGCTGCTCGGCGACGCGACGCTGCGGATGCTGCCGCGCGGCATCGAGGAGTACCTGGAGCGGCGCCGGAGCATGGCGGAGGCCGAGTCCGCCTCGGCGGCCGCCGTGGCGCCCAAGCCCGTGACGACCGAGCGGAGCGCCGCCGACCAGCGGGCCGCGAAGAAGGAACTCCAGCGGATCGAGCGCCAGTTGGACAAGATCTCGGAGAAGGAGGCCAAGCTGCACGCGCAGCTCGCCGAGCACGCCACCGACTTCGCGAAGGTGGCCGAACTCGACGGGCAGTTGCGTGGGGTGGCGGGGGAACGCGAGGAACTGGAGCTGCGCTGGCTGGAACTCGCCGAGGACGCCTGACCGCGACGCGGGAGCACGGCCGGTTCTCCGGCCGGTTCCCGGTTTGTTTCCCGGCCTCTTTCCGGCCTGTTCCCTGGTCCGTCCCCGGCCCGGTCCGCCCCGGCCTGTTCCCTGGTCCGGTCCGGTCCGTTCCGTTCCGTTCCTGTCCGTTCCCCGGTTGCGCGCGGGTCGGTCGGGAGCCGTCGTATGCCGCCGTACGCGCCGGGGCGCGGCCCTCGCGAGCGCCGCGTGCAGGGGGCGTGCAGGCTCGTAACGGCGGCATCACGGGCCGGTCCACCCTTGGGAACAGCGCCGACTCGGGTTCCTTCGGCGGCCGGATCCGGGTGGTAGAAAGGGCCGACTCAGAACCATCCGAGAGCGGCCTTGGGCCCATCGTGAGCCTCAGGGCGTGGCTAAAAGTCAGTGAACGAGGGGGAGCAGCGCTGATGACTCAGCCGCCCGACCAGCCGCCGCACGGCGGCTTCGGACCACCGCAGGGCCGACCACCGCAGGACGGCGGACCCGGGGCCCCGCAGACCCCGCCCGCCCAGCCGCCGTCCCCGCCGCACCACCAACCGGAACCCGGCTCCCCACCGCAACCCGGCCCTTATGCCCAACCGGGCCCCTACGCCCAACCGGGCCCTTACGCCCAGCCCGGCCCTCACAGCCACACCGGTCCTGATGTCCAGCCCGGCCCTTATGCCCAGCCGGGCCCTTACGCCCAGCCCGGCGGCCCGTACGGACACCCCCAGCAGTCGGGGCCGTACGCCCAGCAGCCGGGGCCGTACGCCCAGCAACCCGGTTACGGCCCCCCGGGCCAGTCGGTCGTGCCCCCGCCCCCGCAGCCGCAGTACGGATCGCCCGGCGGCCCGCGCAAGTCCAGGGCGCCGCTGGTCATCATCGTGTCGGCGGTCGTCGCCATCGCGCTGATCGTGGGCGGCGGTCTGCTGTACGCGAAGTCGTCCGGTGACGACGCCGGAAAGAAGGAGGACACGGCCGGTTCCAGCGGCGGCAGCGGCGGCAAGGGCGCCGAGGACGGCGGCACCGGGGGCACCAGCGGCAAGGAGAAGGCGCCGGCGGACACCGCCTCCAAGGTCCTCTTCCAGGTCCCGCTGCCCACCGCCGACGACACGGTCGTCACCTCCGGCTCCTGGCTCACCGACAAGGTGTACGCCAAGAGCGGCATCGCCGAGATCGTCGGCTACGACCCCGCGAAGGGCACCGAGCTGTGGACGGTCAAGCTGCCCGGCCCGGTGTGCTCGGTCACCGAGCACATCACCTCGGACGACAGGACCGCGGTCGTCTTCCAGCCGGGGATGCCGGCGAAGAACTCCTCCAAGGGGTGCAGCCAGGTCGCCGTGATCGACCTCGACGCGGGAACCAAGCTCTGGACGAAGACGGTCAAGTCCGGTGACAAGCTGATCAACTTCGATAACGTCACCCTCGCCCGGAACACGGTCGCCGTGGGCAGCACCGGCGGCGGCGCCGCCTTCGACATGTCCTCCGGAAAGCTGCTCTGGCAGCCGCAGCCGGCCGACACCTGCTACGACGCCGGATACGGCGGTGGCGACAGCCTGGTCTCGGTCCGCAAGTGCGGCAGTTACGGCAACCGCCGGCTGCACATCCAGACCCTCGAACCGACGTCCGGGAAGGTGCTCTCCGAGTACCGGATGACCGCGGGCATCGAGTACGCGTCGATCGTCTCGACCGACCCGCTGGTGGTGGCCGCCGACGTCGGCGACAGCGCGGGCGACGGCAGCGGCGTCTCCGACTACTTCTCCATCGACGGCCGGACTGGCAGGCTGCGCGCCAGGATCTCCGCGCCGGGCGACTCCTACGCGGGCCGCTGCGACGGCGCCGCCCGGATCGAGTACTGCCGGCAGATCGTCGTCGGCGGCGACCGGCTGTACGTGCCGACCGAGCAGCACGACGGCGGCGGTCCGCGCAACCGGACCAACGAGATCGTCGCCTTCGACCTGGCCACCGGCGAACAGACCGGCCAGCGCGCGGACGCCGGCGACGGCTGCACGATCAGCCCGCTGCGCATGGACGGCGGCAACCTGCTCGCGTACAAGCGCCCGCCGTACGACAAGGGCGGTCGGATCGTCAGCATCGACGGCAACTCCTTCAAGGAGACCGAGCTGCTGGAGAACCCGGCCACCCGGGCGGTGCGCGACGCGGAGACCCGGCTGTCACCGGAGTACGCGGAGATCCGCTACGCGCGGGGCCGCCTGTACCTGTCGGCGGTGTTCGCCCACAAGGCGTCCGCCACGTACGGCAAGGAGTATCTGGTGGTCGCGTTCGGCGCGGGAACCGGCGGCTGAACGGTCCCGCTCGTCACCGTCGAATGCCAGAAAAGCAAGAGATTCCTCCGATCCGGGGCACTTCTCATCTGTAGGGGCAGCGGAACGTCGAACAAGCGTGTAGCTTCCGGGGGCATGAAGGACGAGGTGCCGGGGGGCCCTCTGTCCATGTGGACCGGTGGGCATCCATAGTGGGGGCTCCGTAGGGGGGACTGGGGGGTTGCTCCATGGGAGTGCGGCTCATCGTCGTCGACGACCATCGACTGCTCGCGGAGGCACTGGCCTCGGCACTGAAGCTGCGCGGGCACCGGGTGCTCGCCGCGGCGGCGCCGTCCGTGGGCGCGGCGGATCTGGTGATCAGCCGCGCGCCCGAGGTGTGCCTGCTGGGTACGGCGGCACCGGCCGAGCCGGGGACCTTCGACCCGGTGGTGAAGATCAAGCGGGAGCGTCCGCAGGTCGCGGTGGTGGTCCTGGGTCCGGTGCCGTCCCCGCGCGGGATCGCCGCGGCGTTCGCGTCCGGTGCGTCCGGGTACGTGCGGCACGACGAGCGGATCGAGGGGGTCGAGCGGGCCATCATGAAGGCCCGGACCGGCGAGGCGGCCGTCGCACCGCAACTGCTCCAGGGCGCCTTCGGCGAGCTGCTGAACCCCGCCGCCCAGCCCGACGACGAGGGCCAGCGGCTGTTGCAGATGCTCACCCCGCGCGAGGTGGAGGTCCTGGTCCGGGTCGCGGACGGCGAGGACACCCGGTTGATCGCCGCCGGGATGGGCATCGCCCCGTCGACCGCCCGGACGCACGTCCAGCGGGTGCTCATGAAACTGGGCGTGGGCTCCCGCCTGGAGGCGGCGGCCCTGGCCGCCCGCACCGGCCTGCTGGACCGGGCCGGTCCACTGCCCGACGGCACGTCGCACGCACCGCACGCGGGGCAGGGGCCGGAGCCGCAGCCGGAGTTATAGCGGCTCCGTACCCTTCCTCTCTGATTCCCCCTGATTCCCTCTGCTTCCTCCGTGATCCGCCCTGATCCCCTCTGATCACGCGCCCGACGGGGTGCGTCGCCTCCGGAGGCATCCCCGGCGTCCCCGGCATCCCCCGGAGGCACCACCACCCAGGGCGTCACCTCCGGAGGCATCGCCACCGGACGTACCACCGCCGGAGGCGCCGTCACTCAGGCCCGGTGGTGTCCTGCTCCGTCTCCGCGGGGACCGGCGGCGGGGTCGGGCGGAGCTTCAGCCAGGCCAGGAAGAACAGGCCGAGGATCAGCATCCCGATGCCGGTCCACAGGTTGATGTTGACGCCCTGCGCCTTGTCGATGGCGGACTGCGAGTCGGTGATGCCGACGATCGTGACGATGACGCCGTAGAGGACGAACAGGCCGCCGATGATGCGGCGCAGGTCGAAGATGCGGGCGGCGGTTGCCGACTTCTGTTCCAGCTCGGTGACTTCCCGCTGGAGGTCCTGCTCGGAGAATCCGGACTGCCCGGAGTGCTCGGTCATGGTTGCTCAGACTCCCTTCGGTGGCCGTCAGAACGAGAACGGGATGTAGCAGGCGGCGGCCAGGATCACGGCGCCCCAGCCCAGGAGGGCCGGCCTGCGGTACCAGGCGTTGTCGCCGGCGGCGGGGGCCTCGGTCATCCCGGGGGACCTGGTGCCGTAGACCAGTCCCTGCAACTGGTCGGCCGGCTTCGGCTTGGTGAACAGCGACACCGCGACCATGACGACGGCACCGGCGACGAAGCCCGCGATGGCGGAGACGAAGTTGGCGCCCTGGTCGGAGGGGATGCTGATGATGTCCTTCTTGTACATCACGAAGTAGTTGACCATCGCGGTCACGGTGCCGGCGAGCAGGCCCCAGAAGCCGGACTTCGCGGAGGCGCGCTTCCAGAACATGCCCACGATGAAGACCACGAACATCGGCACGTTGAAGAAGGAGAACAGCGTCTGGAGATAGCTCATGATGTTCGAGAACGAGGACGCCAGGAACGCCGTGCCGATCGAGGCGAGCACGCCGATCGCGGTGATCAGCCGGCCGAAGCGGACGTAGTACGCGTCCTCGCGGCCCTTGATCACGTACTTGGCCCAGATGTCGTTCGTGAAGACCGTGTTGAACGACGAGACGTTGGCCGCCATACCGGCCATGAACGCGGCCAGCAAGCCGGTCACCGCGATGCCGAGCACGCCGTTGGGCAGCAGTTCCTGCATCAGGTAGGGGATGGCGTCGTTGTACTGGAGCCCGGAGGACGAGGTGCCGATGTTCGGTACCAGCGCGGCGGCCACCAGGCCCGGGATCATCACCAGGAAGACGATGAAGATCTTCGGGTACGCGGCGATCAGCGGGGTGCGCTGGGCGGCCGAGAGGTTCTTCGCGGACAGGGCGCGCTGCACCTCGGCGAAGTTGGTCGTCCAGTAGCCGAAGGACAGGACGAAGCCGAGGCCGAGGACGATGGTCAGCCAGTTGGCGCCGAGCGGGTTGACGTGCCCGATGCCGGTGCCGCCCCACGCGGTGGTGAAGTTGTCCCCGTGGGCCGCGGTGAGCTTGTCGGTCAGGCCGCCCCAGCCGCCGACCTTCTTCAGGCCGAGGATGGTGATCGGGATGAGGGCGGCCAGGATCACGAAGAACTGAAGGACCTCGTTGTAGATCGCGGAGGACAGCCCGCCGAGGGTGATGTAGGCCAGCACGAAGAGGCCGGCGACCGCGATCGCCACCCACTGCGGCCAGCCGAGGAGGGCCTCGACGACGATCGCCAGGGCGTAGAGGTTCACACCGGCGATCAGAATGGCGGCGAACGCGAACAGGATCGAACTCAGCAGGTGGGCGGACCGGTCGAAGCGCAGCAGCAGGAACTCGGGGACCGAGCGGACCTTGCTGCCGTAGTAGAACGGCATCATCACCAGGCCGAGGAAGACCATGGCCGGGATGGCGCCGATCCAGTACCAGTGGACGGTGTAGGCGCCGTACTGGGCACTGTTGGCGGCCATGCCGAGGATCTCGGTGGCGGCGAGGTTGGCGGAGATGAAGGCGAGGCCGGTGATCCAGGCGGGCAGCGAGCGCCCGGAGAGGAAGAAGTCCAGGCTGGTCCTGACCGACCGGCGCGCGGCGAAACCGATGCCCAGCACGACGACGAAGTAGATCGCCAGGATCGTGTAGTCGAGCCAGTTGGTGGGAAGCCGCAACTCTGCTGCCAGATATGTGGGGGTTTGTGTGGGGGTATGCATGAGTACTCGCTTCGTTGCGCGAACTGATACGTAGCGGAACCTATGCCTCGGCGTTCAGGTGTTGAAGGGTTCGGATGGTGTTCTTTGTTGGATTGTGATCGTCGTGGTGGCGACGGGTTCTGGTTTGTTATGTTTGATTGTGTTGATTGATTGGGTGCGGACATAGAGGAGTCCGGCGTGAAGAAGACCTCGACCCGGCTGGCCGACGGTCGTGAGCTGATCTACTACGACCTGCTCGACGACACGGTGCGCGACGCGGTGGACCAGCGGCCGCTCGACGCGACCGCGACGACCTCCGAGATCCGCCGCGACCCCCTGCTCGGCGACGCCGTCGCCATCGCCTCGCACCGGCAGGGCCGCACCTACCACCCGCCGGCCGACCAGTGCCCGCTGTGCCCCACGCGCGAGGGCCGGCTCAGCGAGATCCCGGACTCCTCGTACGACGTCGTCGTCTTCGAGAACCGCTTCCCGTCGCTGGCCGGCGACTCGGGCCGGTGTGAGGTGGTCTGCTTCACCTCGGACCACGACGCCTCCTTCGCGGACCTGGGCGAGGAGCAGGCCCGGCTGGTCCTGGACGCGTGGACCGACCGGACCTCGGAACTCTCCCATCTCCCCTCCGTGGAACAGGTGTTCTGCTTCGAGAACCGCGGCGAGGAGATCGGCGTCACGCTCGGCCACCCGCACGGCCAGATCTACGCCTACCCCTTCACCACCCCGCGCACCGCGCTGATGCTGCGTTCACTGGCAACTCATAAGGAAGCGACCGGCGGCGAGAACCTCTTCGACGCCGTCCTGGCGCGCGAACTCGCCGGCGAACGGGTCGTCCTGGAGGGGGACCACTGGGTGGCCTTCGTGCCGTACGCTGCGCACTGGCCGTACGAGATCCACCTGTACCCGAAGCGCCGGGTGCCCGATCTGCTGGGACTCGACGAGGCCGCGCGCTCAGAATTCCCCAAGGTTTATCTGGAACTCTTGAGGCGCTTCGACCGGATCTTCGACGAGCGGACGGGAGGGGAGCGGACCGTGGCCGAGAACTCCGCGGGCGGCAACCCCACGGGCGAGCCCGGCACGCCCTACATCGCGGCCTGGCACCAGGCCCCGTTCGGCGCGCTGGACGAGTTCGACGGTGTGACGCGCGACGACTTCGCGCTTCACCTGGAGCTTTTCACCATTCGCCGGACTTCGGGCAAGCTGAAGTTCCTCGCGGGTTCCGAGTCGGGCATGAGCGTGTTCATCAACGACGTGCCGCCGGAGCGCGCGGCCGAGCGACTGCGAGAGGTAGCGAGTCAATGAGCAAGTATCTGGTCACCGGCGGTGCGGGCTATGTCGGCAGCGTGGTGGCCCAGCACCTGCTGGAGGCCGGTCACGAGGTCACCGTCCTCGACAACCTCTCCACCGGTTTCCGCGCGGGCGTCCCCGCCGACGCGGCCTTCGTCGAGGGCGACATCCGCGACGCCGCCAAGTGGCTCGACTCCTCCTACGACGCCGTGCTGCACTTCGCCGCCTCCTCCCAGGTCGGCGAGTCGGTCACGAAGCCCGAGAAGTACTGGAACAACAACGTCGGCGGCACCATGGCGCTGCTCGGCGCGATGCGCGACGCGGGCGTGCGCCGGCTGGTCTTCTCCTCCACGGCGGCGACCTACGGCGAGCCCGAGCAGGTCCCGATCGTGGAGAGCGCCCCCACCCGGCCCACCAACCCCTACGGCGCCACCAAGCTCGCCGTCGACCACATGATCACGAGCGAGGCGACGGCGCACGGCCTCGCTGCGGTCTCCCTGCGCTACTTCAACGTGGCCGGCGCGTACGGCGCGTACGGCGAGCGCCACGACCCCGAGTCGCACCTGATCCCGCTCGTGCTCCAGGTCGCCCAGGGCCGGCGCGAGGCCATCTCCGTCTACGGCGACGACTACCCGACGCCCGACGGCACCTGCGTCCGCGACTACATCCACGTCGCCGACCTGGCCGAGGCCCATCTGCTGGCGCTGCGGTCCGCCACCGCCGGCGAGCACCTGATCTGCAACCTCGGCAACGGCAACGGCTTCTCGGTCCGCGAGGTCGTCGAGACCGTCCGCCGGGTCACCGGCCACCCCATTCCGGAGGTCGTCGCCCCCCGCCGCGGCGGCGACCCGGCGGTCCTGGTGGCCTCGGCCGCCACGGCCCGCGAGAAGCTCGGCTGGCGGCCGTCCCGCGCGGACCTCGCGGGCATCGTCGCGGACGCGTGGGAGTTCGCCCAGCACATCTCCAGGGGGCAGTAGATGGAGTCAGCAGTGGGGGCACAGCAGGTCCGGGAGGACTTCGCCCGACTGTACGGAGCAGAACCCGAGGGAGTCTGGTCGGCGCCGGGCCGGGTCAACCTGATCGGCGAGCACACCGACTACAACGACGGCTTCGTCATGCCGTTCGCGCTGCCGCACGTGACGACGGCCGCCGTGACCCGCCGCACGGACGGCGTGCTGCGGCTGCACTCGGCGGACATCGAAGGCGGCGCGGGCCCGGCCGTGGAACTCCGGCTCGACGCGCTGGCCCCGGAGACCGACCGGACCTGGACCGCGTACCCCGCGGGCGTGGTCTGGGCGCTGCGCGAGGCGGGCCACCCGGTGACCGGCGCCGACATCCACCTGTCCTCGACGGTCCCCACGGGCGCGGGCCTGTCGTCGTCGGCGGCACTGGAGGTCGTGGTCGCGCTGGCCCTCAACGACCTCTACGAACTCGGCCTGCAACGCTGGCAGTTGGCCCGCCTGTGCCAGCGCGCCGAGAACGTCTACGTCGGCGCGCCCACCGGCATCATGGACCAGACCGCGTCCGCGTGCTGCGAGCAGGGCCACGCCCTGTTCCTCGACACCCGCGACCTCTCCCAGCAGCAGATCCCCTTCGACCTGGCCGCCGAGGGCATGCGCCTGCTGGTCGTCGACACCCGGGTCAAGCACGCCCACAGCGACGGCGAGTACGGCAAGCGGCGGGCCGGCTGCGAGAAGGGCGCGGCCCTGCTCGGCGTGGACGCCCTGCGGGACGTGCCCTACGACGGTCTCGACGCCGCGCTCGCCCGGCTCGGCGACGACGAGGAGGTGCGCCGCCTGGTGCGCCACATCGTCACCGAGGACCAGCGGGTGGAGCGGGTCGTGTCCCTGCTGGAGTCCGGCGACACCCGCGCCATCGGCCCGGTCCTGACCGAGGGCCACGCGTCCCTGCGGGACGACTTCCGCATCTCCTGCCCCGAACTCGACCTGGTGGTCGACACGGCGCTGGAGGCGGGCGCGCTGGGCGCGCGGATGACCGGCGGCGGCTTCGGCGGCTCGGCGATCGTCCTCGCCGAGGAGTCCGACGTCGAAGCGATCACCAAGGCGGTTCAGGCGGCGTTCGAGACGGCGGGCTTCACCGCGCCGCGCACCTTCGAGGCGGTGCCCTCGGCCGGAGCGCGCAGGCTGAGCTGACCGCGGGCGGGGGGGGCCCGGCGCCCGCGGCCCCGGCCGCCCCCCCCCCCCGGCCGGGGGGGGGGGGGGGCCCCCCCCCCCCCCCCCCCCCCCCCCCCCCCCGCCTGTGCGTCGTACGAGGCCGACGTGCGCCGGGACCGCCTGCCGCCCTGAGGGACCAGGGGCGTCGGCAGCGAACCTGACACGGCCCTTCCTGCCGGCCGCGTTCTGCCGTACCGCACTGCGCCCGATTCCGCCGGCACCGGCCCGCCCCGTGCGCGCGGCCGTGCCGGTCCCGGACGCCCGTCCCGTGACGACGGCGACCGCCCGGCCGTCGCGGAACCGGCTCGGTGCCGTCGCCGGCCCGACCCGCGCGGCAGCACACCGCCGCCCCGCCTTCCCGCACCGGGACGGCCGCCCCCGGCAACCACCTGATCCGCGGCGTCAGCGGGCCGCCCGCAGAGCCGTGCGGTGCGCCCGGTTGGTGACCATGAGTTCGTCGAGCGTGTTCCGGGCGCGGGTGAGATCGGCGATGTGCTCGGTCAGCCGGTCCCGTTCCTGTTTCATCCGCTCCAGCGCGGTGTCGCAGTTCGCCTCGGTGGGCGCGTTCGCCGAGTACACAGCGCTCGTCCGCGACGGAGGCGAGACCAACTCCGTCACCGTCATGGCTTCGCCGGACCTGCTCGCGTCCGAGCGGATCCGCGTGACCGACTACCAGCTGCGGGACAAGCCGGGCCTGCTGGCCCGGATCACCGCCGAGGCCGCCGAGGGCCGGATCACGGTCCCCGTGCGGCGGACGGTCACGCTCGAACAGCTTCCCGAGGCACTTCCGCAGATCATGGCCGGCGGCGCGCGCGGCAAGACGACGGTCCGCGTCTGAGGACCGCGCCGGGCTCCGCCCCCGCGCGGGAGACGGGGCCGGAACACCAGGAGAGCACTAGGCGGGGACCAACGCCTTCGTCAGCGTGTACTCCGTGACCCCCGGCGGATAGTCCGGGATCACGCACACCACCTCGAACCCCTGCTTCCGGTAGAACTCCGGCGCCTGGAAGTCCCAGGTCTCCACCCGCGCCGCCCGGCAGCCGCGGCCCTCCCCGGCCAGCCGCTCCGCCTCCGTGAGCAGACGGGCGCCGAGGCCCGCGCGACGGTGCCGGGCGTCGACCCAGAGGTACGTCAGATGCAGCCAGGCCGCCCAGGTGTGGCCGACCAGCCCGCCGGCCAGCTCCCCCGAGGCGTCCAACGCCCAGACGTGCAAGGGGACTTCGCGTGCGCCGGGCGTGCCGCTCAGGGCGGCCAGGACGGGGGACGCCGCCGTATTGGTGTTCCGCAGCCGGGACCGGAGCAGATCACGTCGGGCCTTGTCGACTTCTGCCTCAATACGAAACATGCGGCACACCATAAACGCGTCGGACGGCGAGTTCTGCGAATCCGCTTCCCCTTCCGGCCCCCATCCGTACCCTGAGGAGCAGCACCGGTGGGGGCCGGTGCCGATCAGGGGGCGAGACAGGCGGGTACGACGCCCCGGGTGGGGGTAGCAGTGACAGCACGGCGGCGGCCGTGTGGTCGATTCCGCCAGCCACAGCGTCGTACCCGCGAGGTCGTCGTCCGTCTGACCTTTGGGGGCATCCCCTGCTCGTCGAGAGCATGGGGAAGGGGGTTTCATGGTGCGTATCCGAGTCCTGGTCGTCGACGACCACCGCATCTTCGCCGAGTCGCTCGCCGCGGCTCTGGCCGCCGAACCGGACGTGGAGGTCTCCGCGGCCGGCAGCGGCCCGGCGGCGCTGCGCAGCCTGGAGCGGGCGGCCGGTGAGGGCCGCCGCTTCGACGTGCTGCTCGTCGACGCCGATCTGGGCGGCCACCTGCCCGGCGCGCGAGCAGCGGTGCCGGTGCAGGCGAGCAACGAAGAGGGCCTGGTGGACGGGATCTCGCTGGTCGCGGGGGCCCGCTCGGCGTACCCGGGGGTGCGGACCGTCGTCCTCGCCGAACGGGACGAGGCCCGCCGCGCCGCACTCGCCCTGCAAGCCGGCGCGTCCGGCTGGGTCGCCAAGGACTGCTCACTGTCCCGGCTGCTCAACGTCATCCGGGGCGTGCTGCGCGACGAGACGCATCTGCCGCCCGCGCTGCTCACCGGCGTGCTGCGCGAGCTGACCGCCGCGCGCAAGCACCGCACCGAGAGCGAGCGGCTGGTCGAGTCGCTCACCCCGCGGGAGCGGGAGGTGCTGCGCTGCATGGTTGCCGGGCTCGGCCGCAAGGCGGTCGCCGAGCGGCTGTTCCTGTCCCCGCACACCGTGCGCACCCACATGCAGAACGTCCTCGGCAAGCTGGGCGTCCACTCCACCCTCGCCGCCGTGGCCCTGGCCCGCCGGGCCGGGGTGGGCCCCGCCGACCTAACCAGGGATGTTGTCGAACGGGGCGGTCAGCTGGCGTAGCAGCGCGGCCAGTTCGGTGCGCTCGGCGCGGGACAGCTCCGCGAGGATCGCCCGCTCCTGCTCCAGCAGGCCCGCCAGCGCCTCGTCCGCGCGGTCCTGGCCCTCCGGGGTGAGGCGGACCAGCACACCGCGCCGGTCGCTGGGGTCGGGCAGCCGCTCGACCAGGCCCTTCTTCGCCAGCCGGTCGATGCGGTTCGTCATCGTGCCCGAGGTGACCAGGGTCTGGGTCAGCAACTGTCCGGGGGAGAGCTGGTAGGGCGTGCCGGCCCGCCTGAGCGCGGTCAGGACGTCGAACTCCCAGGGCTCCAGCTGATGCTCGGCGAAGGCCAGCCGACGCGCCCGGTCCAGGTGCCGGGCCAGCCGGCTCACCCGGCTCAGCACCTCAAGGGGTTCCACGTCGAGGTCCGGGCGCTCCCGGCGCCACGCCGCGACCAGCCGATCGACCTCGTCCTCCATGGCGATCAGTGTAATGGTTGTGTCGACATTAAGTCTCTTGAGATCAAGTATCTTCATTTCAAGTCTCTTGACGTCGAGGTACATCGGGGAGGAGAGTGGCGATCACAACGATGTACGAACCGAGGAGCCCGCCATGCCCGCCACCTGGGATCCCGCCCAGTACCTCAGGTACGCCGGACCCCGCGCCCGCGCCTTCACCGACCTGCTCGCCCGCGTCCCCGACCCGCCCGCCGGGGCGCCCCGCATCGCCGACCTCGGCTGCGGCCCCGGCAACGTCACCCGCCTGCTCGCCGACCGCTGGCCCACCGCGCACATCACCGGCTACGACAGCTCCCCGCAGATGCTCGCCGACGCCGGGGCCCACGCCGGCCCCACACCCGGCGGCGGCCACCTCGACTTCGCCCCCGCCGACCTCGCCGACTGGACGCCCGCCGAGACGTACGACGTGATCGTCTCCAACGCCACCCTGCAGTGGGTCCCCGGCCACCTGGACGCCTTCCCCGACTGGCTGGCCGCCCTCGCTCCCGGCGGCACCTTCGCCTTCCAGGTGCCGGACAACATCGACGCGCCCCTGCACGCCCTGATGCGCGAACTCGCCGCCGGCCCCCGCTGGCGGTCCCGTCTCGCCCACGTCCTGCGCCGCACCGACTCCGTCCACCCGCCCGCCGTCTACCTGGACCGCCTGGCCCGGCTCGGCTGCACGCCCGACGTATGGGTGACGACGTACCACCACGTCCTGACCGGCGAGGACCCCGTCCTCGACTGGGTCAAGGGCTCCGGCCTCAGACCCGTCCTCACCGCCCTGGCGGACGACCCCGAGGCCCGTGAGGCGTTCCTCGCCGACTACCGCGACCTGCTGCGCGAGGCGTACCCGAGCACCGAGTACGGCACGGTCCTGCCCTTCCGGCGGCTGTACGCCGTCGCGGTGCGGGAGGCGTGAGGATGATCGCCGCACTCGATCATGTCCAGCTCGCCGCGCCCGCCGGGTCCGAGGACCGGCTACGGGCGTTCTACGCGGGCGTCCTCGGCATGACGGAGGTCCCGAAACCGCCGGTTCTGGCGGCCATGGGCGGCTGCTGGTTCCGGACCGGCACCGTGCACCTGCACATCGGCGTCGAGGACGGCTTCCGCCCCGCGCGCAAGGCGCACCCCGGACTGCGGGTCACGGACATCGAGACGGTCGCCGCCCGCCTCACCGCCCACGGCGCACCCGTCACCTGGGACGGTGAACTGCCGGGTCACCGGCGCTTCTTCAGCGCGGATCCGGTGGGCAACCGGCTGGAGTTCCTGGAGGCGGCCGTCACAGACGCCTCAGCGCGTCCAGCGTGATGTCGACGTCGATGTCGAACGGCACGGCGAGTTCGAGCTTGTCGTGGTGGATGCCGGTGAGCACGTAGGCCCTGCTGACCGGATCCAGCTCGTAGGTCCGGACCACCGGGTGCTGATTTCCCTCGGCCATGTCGACCAGCCAGAAGTGCGGGATACCGGCGGTCGCGTATTTCAAGGGCTTGCTGTGGTGGTCGCGAGCCTCGGAGTCCGGGGAGACGACCTCGACGGCGAGTACCAGGTCCTCCGCCTTGAAACGGGTCTGCTCGAACCCGGTGACTGCCTCCGAACGGACGACGCTGATGTCTGGTTCAGGACCATTGCGTCGATCCAGGACCACGGTCATCTCGCGTTCGATGCTCAAGTTGTCCGGCAGTGTGGAGCGCAGGCCGCTCACCAGCAGTTCCATCACCTTGTCGTGGAAACGACGCTGCGGACTCACAAAAGCCAGGCTCCCGTCGATCAACTCGGTGTGCGGCGGGAGGTCCGGCAGGGTGAACAGGTCGTCGACCGTGAAACCCTCGGGCGGCGGCACAGGCAGGCGGATGCCGGGCTCGGAGTCGTGTGCGGCGCTCGGCTCGGCAGTCATGGTGATTCCTCCCATGAGCGGGATTCTCGGCCTGGATATCCACGGTAGCCGTCGCATCAGGCAGAGGTCATCACCATGGGTGATCAACACCCGGTCGTGGTGGACACCGCTAACTCCTCCGGTGCCCGATCAGCCGCGGCTTCGGCTCCAGGCCGTCCAGGCCGTGCCACGCCAGGTTCACCAGGTGCGCGGCCACCTCCGCCTTCTTCGGGCGGCGCACGTCCAGCCACCACTGGCCGGTCAGCGCGACCATGCCGACCAGGGCCTGCGCGTACAGCGGGGCCAGCTTGGGGTCAAAACCGCGGCTCTTGAACTCGCGGCCCAGGATGTCCTCCACCTGGGTGGCGATGTCCGAGATGAGCGAGGCGAAGGAACCCGTCGACTGCGGGATGGGGGAGTCACGGACCAGGATCCGGAAGCCGTCCGTGTACTCCTCGATGTAGTCGAGGAGCGCGAAAGCGGCCTGCTCGCACAGTTCGCGGGGGTGGCCGGCCGTCAGCGAACTGGTCACCATGTCCAGCAGGCGGCGCATCTCGCGGTCGACCACCACCGCGTACAGCCCCTCCTTGCCGCCGAAGTGCTCGTAGACCACCGGCTTGGAAACCCCGGCCTTCGCCGCGATCTCCTCCACCGACGTGCCCTCGAAACCCTTCGCCGCGAAGAGGGTGCGACCGATCTCCAGCAACTGCTGGCGGCGCTCGGCACCGGTCATGCGGGTGCGGCGCGCTCGCCGCGGCTTCTCTGGACTTGGGGTGCTGGAGTCGGTCGCCACGGCGTCAATCATGCCGTCTGCGCGGTCTCCGCCCCGCGTCCGGAACCGCCTTCCCCGGTGTTGCGGCGCGAATCGATACGTGAGCGTGACGGCCAGCGCACGTCGTACGCCCAGCCGAACCGCTCGAACCGGCGGATGAACCACGCCGAGGAGTCCAGCTGACCGCGTTCCACACCGTGCCGGGCCGACGTCGGGTCGGCGTGGTGCAGGTTGTGCCAGGACTCGCCGCACGACAGGATCGCCAGCCACCACACGTTCCCGGACCGGTCGCGGGAGCGGAACGGCCGCTTGCCCACGGCGTGGCAGATCGAGTTGATCGACCAGGTCACGTGGTGCAGCAGCGCCACCCGGACCAGCGACCCCCAGAAGAACCCGGTGAACGCACCCCACCAGGACATCGTGGCCAGGCCGCCGATCACCGCGGGCAGCGCCAGCGACACCACCGTCCACAGCACGAACTGGCGGGAGACCGCACGGATCGCCGGGTCCTTGATCAGATCCGGCGCGTACTTCTCCTGCGGCGTCTGCTCCTCATCGAACATCCATGCGATATGGGCCCACCACAGGCCCTTCATCAGCGCGGGCACGCTCTCCCCGTAACGCCACGGCGAATGCGGGTCGCCCTCCGCGTCGGAGAACTTGTGGTGCTTGCGGTGATCGGCCACCCACCGCACCAGGGGACCCTCGACCGCCATCGACCCCATGATCGCCAACGCGATCCGCAAGGGCCGCTTGGCCTTGAACGAGCCATGGGTGAAGTAGCGGTGGAAACCGATCGTGATGCCGTGGCAACCGAGGAAGTAGAAGAAGACCAGCAGACCGAGATCCAGCCAGCTGACCCCCCAGCCCCAGGCCAGCGGCACCGCCGCGACCAGCGCGAGGAACGGGACGGTGATGAACAGCAGCAGCGTGATCTGCTCGATCGAGCGCTTCTGCTCACCACCCAGCGTGGCGGACGGGACCAAGGGGTCGGTGGCCTTCCGGTCGTCTTCGATCACATCGGAACTACTGGTCATGGGACGTCCCCTGGGGAGTCGAGGGCCAAGACGGGGTGCCGGGCCGCCGGAACCGGACGGGACGGAGCGGTCGTCCCTACGGTTCCGTAACCTACGGCGTCGTAAGTATGGCAGCGCCGCGTGCCGCGGCAAGAGCCCGTGAGCCTGCGCGTCCGCATGGACACCTATCCTTGAACTCGGTCGGACAGCGCGGTCCGCTCTGATTACTTCCCGGCTGTCCCGCCCGTATGCGGCACCCGCCGCCGCGGCGGACGACCGGGTACGCCCCGGACGATCTCCCTCCCGTCTCCCACCACCGCCCTTCTGGGGAGTCGCTGACGCGACGCACCTCCTCAACACTGCAAGGAGTCGCATCTGTGAGCAGTGCCGACGATCAGACCATCACGACCAGCACTGAGCTGCGCGCCGACATCAGGCGACTGGGTGACCTCCTCGGCGAGACCCTCGTGCGGCAGGAGGGTCCCGAACTGCTCGAACTGGTCGAGAAGGTCCGCCGCCTCACCCGCGAGGACGGCGAAGCCGCCGCCGAACTGCTGCGTGGCACCGAACTGGAGACGGCCGCCAAACTGGTGCGCGCCTTCTCCACCTACTTCCACCTCGCCAACGTCACCGAGCAGGTCCACCGCGGACGCGAACTGCGCGCCCGGCGCGCCACCGAGGGCGGCCTGCTCGCCCGCACCGCCGACCGCCTCAAGGACGCCGACCCCGAGCACCTGAAGCAGACGGCCCGGCACCTGAACGTCCGCCCCGTGTTCACGGCACACCCCACCGAGGCCGCCCGCCGCAGCGTCCTCACCAAGCTCCGGCGCATCGCCACGCTCCTGGAGACCCCCGTCATCGAGTCCGACCGCCGCCGTCACGACACCCGGCTGGCCGAGAACATCGACCTGGTCTGGCAGACCGACGAACTGCGCGTCGTACGGCCCGAACCCGCCGACGAGGCCCGCAACGCGATCTACTACCTCGACGAACTGCACGCCGGCGCCGTCGGCGACGTCCTGGAGGACCTGACCGCGGAACTGGAACGCGTCGGCGTCAAGATCCCCGACGCCAGCCGCCCGCTCACCTTCGGCACCTGGATCGGCGGCGACCGCGACGGCAACCCGAACGTCACCCCCGACGTCACCTGGGACGTCCTCATCCTCCAGCACGAGCACGGCATCAACGACGCCCTGGAGATGATCGACGAACTGCGCGGCTTCCTCTCCAACTCGATCCGCTACACCGGCGCCACCGAGGAACTCCTCCAGTCCCTGCACACCGACCTCGACCTGCTGCCGGAGATCAGCCCCCGCTACAAGCGGCTCAACGCCGAGGAGCCCTACCGGCTCAAGGCCACCTGCATCCGCCAGAAACTCGTCAACACCAAGCAGCGCCTCGCCACCGGCACCCCGCACGAGCCGGGCCGGGACTACCTCGGCACCGCCGAACTGATCGGCGACCTGCGCCTCATCCAGACCTCCCTCAGGGAACACCGCGGCGGCCTGTTCGCCGACGGCCGCCTCGGCCGCAACATCCGCACCCTCGCCGCCTTCGGCCTCCAGCTCGCCACCATGGACGTACGCGAACACGCGGACGCCCACCACCACGCCCTCGGCCAGCTGTTCGACCGGCTCGGCGAGGAGTCCTGGCGCTACTCCGACATGCCCCGCGAGTACCGCGCCAAGCTCCTCGCCAAGGAACTCCGCTCCCGCCGGCCGCTCGCCCCCACCCCGGCACCCGTGGACGCCGCCGGCGCCAAGACCCTCGGCGTCTTCCGGACCGTCAAACGCGCCCTGGAGATCTTCGGCCCCGAGGTCATCGAGTCGTACATCATCTCCATGTGCCAGGGCGCCGACGACGTCTTCGCCGCCGCCGTCCTCGCCCGCGAGGCCGGCCTGCTCGACCTGCACGCCGGCTGGGCGAAGATCGGCATCGTGCCGCTCCTGGAGACCACCGACGAGCTGAAGGCCGCCGACACCATCCTGGAGGACATGCTCTCCGACCCCTCCTACCGGCGGCTCGTCGCCCTGCGCGGCGACGTCCAGGAGGTCATGCTCGGCTACTCCGACTCCTCCAAGTTCGGCGGCATCACCACCAGCCAGTGGGAGATCCACCGCGCCCAGCGCCGGCTGCGCGACGTCGCCCACCGCTACGGCGTACGGCTGCGCCTCTTCCACGGCCGCGGCGGCACCGTCGGCCGCGGCGGCGGCCCCTCCCACGACGCCATCCTCGCCCAGCCCTGGGGCACCCTCGAAGGCGAGATCAAGGTCACCGAACAGGGCGAGGTCATCTCCGACAAGTACCTCGTCCCCTCCCTCGCCCGGGAGAACCTGGAACTGACCGTCGCGGCCACCCTCCAGGCATCCGCCCTGCACACGGCCCCCCGGCAGTCCGTGGAAGCCCTGGCCCGCTGGGACGCCGCCATGGACGTCGTCTCCGACGCCGCCCACACCGCCTACCGGCGCCTCGTCGACGACCCCGACCTGCCCGCCTACTTCTTCGCCTCCACCCCCGTCGACCAGCTCGCCGACCTGCACCTCGGCTCACGGCCCTCGCGCCGCCCCGACTCCGGGGCCGGACTCGACGGACTGCGCGCCATCCCCTGGGTGTTCGGCTGGACCCAGTCCCGGCAGATCGTCCCCGGCTGGTTCGGCGTCGGCTCCGGCCTCAAGGCGCTGCGCGAGGCGGGCCTCGACACCGTCCTCGCCGAGATGCACGAACAGTGGCACTTCTTCCGCAACTTCATCTCCAACGTCGAGATGACCCTCGCCAAGACCGACCTGCGGATCGCCCGCCACTACGTCGACACCCTCGTCCCCGACGAACTGAAGCACGTCTTCGACACCATCACCGCGGAACACGAACTGACGGTCCGTGAAATCCTGCGGGTCACCGGCGAGGACGAACTGCTCGACGCCCAGCCGGTGCTCAAGCAGACCTTCGCCATCCGCGACGCCTACCTGGACCCCATCTCCTACCTCCAGGTCACCCTGCTCAAGCGGCAGCGGGACGCGGCCGCCGCGGAAGCACAGCCCGACCCGCTGCTCTCCCGGGCCCTGCTCCTGACGGTCAACGGCGTCGCCGCGGGCCTGCGCAACACCGGCTGACCCCGGCCACCCGACACGACGGTGCCCCCACGCCCGAACGGCGCGGGGGCACCGCCCTTGTCAGCGAGCCGAAGCCGCCCACGCGGCCAGGAACACCGAAGCCACCCGCAAGGCCGGGAACGCGGAGAAGCCGCCCATACGGCCAGGAACGCGGACGCCGCTCGCACGGCCAGGAAGGCGCCGCCCGTACGGCCAGGAAGGCGCCGCCCGTACGGCCAGGAACGCGGAAGCCGCCTATATGGCCAGGAACGCCGAGGTGAGCAGCACGAACCCCGCACCCGCGAGGATCCACGCGATCCGGGCCAGCCGCAGCCCGCCCGCCACCACCACCGCGGCCAGCAGCAGCGCACCGCCCAACGGCACCCAGGCACCCAGGACCCCGGCCGGACCCGACCGTACGACCTCGTCGGTACCCGGCTTCACCACCACCGCGTACGTCTCGTTCTTGCGCACCGCGACGCTCTTCGTGATCACCACATGCGGGCGTGCCCTCGCCCCCGCCGAGCCCGGCGCGAACGGCCCCGAACAGGTGTCGTCGGCGCAGCTCGTCACCTTGACCGTGCCGCGCTCCCGGCCCTTCGTCAGCATCGTGTACTGCGCGGTCCCCCACGAACCCCACACCCCCGCGACCAGAATCAGCACGGCGAGCGCACCCATCGCCGCCAACCTGCCCAACCGCACTGCGGCGACCGGGGACTGACGGGACGAGGCAGCGGTGGCGGGCATGGCCGGGATCATTGGCCATAACCACGCCGCGCGTCAAACTCCCAGCGAGAAGGCCCACACCGCCCGGACCCCGGTCACCCGTCCCTCCCCGGAGGCGCTGCTCACGAGTTGTAGGCGCTCTGCGCCCGCTCCAGCCCCTCGGCCACCAGACACTCCACCGCGTCCGCCGCACGGTCCACGAAGTAGTCCAGCTCCTTGCGCTCCGCCGACGAGAAATCCTTCAGCACGAAATCGGCCACCGGCATCCGCCCCGGCGGCCGGCCGATCCCGAACCGCACCCGGTGGTAGTCCGACCCCATCGCCTTCGTGATCGACTTCAACCCGTTGTGCCCGTTGTCCCCGCCGCCCAGCTTCAGCCGCAGCGTCCCGTAATCGATGTCCAGCTCGTCATGGACCGCCACGACGTTCGCCACCGGCACCTTGTAGAAGTCCCGCAACTGGCTCACCGGGCCACCCGACAGATTCATGTACGACTGCGGCTTGGCCAGAATCACCCGCCGGCTCCCCGGGCCCACCGGACCGATCCGGCCCTCCACGACCTGCGCCTGCGCCTTCTGCGCACGCTTGAACTTCCCCCCGATCCGCCCCGCCAGCAGATCGGCCACCATGAACCCGACATTGTGCCGGTTCATCGCGTACCCGGGTCCCGGATTGCCCAGCCCGACGATCAGCCAGGGGGCACCTACAGGGGTGGTCACGGCCTTCTCCTTCACACACAACAGCCGCCGCTCCCCCCAGGGAGCGGCGGCTGGAGCCTATACCGCCGAACCGCCGATCACGCCTCGGCAGCCGCCTCCTCGCCCTCGGCGGCCTCCTCCGCGGCCTCCTCGGCCTGCGCGGCCAGCACCTGGAGGACCACCGCGTCCTCCTCCACCGCCAGCGTCACACCCGACGGCAGGACGACGTCCTTGGCCAGGACCGAGGCACCGGCCTCCAGACCCGCCACGGACACCGTGACGGCCTGCGGGATGTGCGTGGCCTCGGCCTCGACCGGCAGCGCCACCAGCACGTGCTCCAGCAGGTTGCCACCCGGGGCCAGCTCGCCCTCAGTGTGCACCGGAACCTCGACCGTGACCTTCTCGCCCCGCTTGACCAGCAGCAGGTCGACGTGCTCCAGGAAGCCCTTCACCGCGTCGCGCTGCACGGCCTTCGGGATCGCCAGCTCGTTGCCCTTGCCGTCGATGTCCAGCGCGATCAGGACGTTCGGCGTACGCAGCGCGAGCAGCAGCTCGTGACCCGGCAGGGTCAGGTGCAGCGGCTGCGAGCCGTGACCGTACAGCACACCCGGAACGTTGTTGTCACGACGGATACGACGCGCGGCACCCTTGCCGAACTCGGTACGCGTCTGAACGGCGAGCTTCACCTCGGACATGATCACTCCTCGTAGAGGCAGTAGGACTGCGGGCACCCCGGCCCACTCGAAGCCTGGGGAAGGTCACCCGGCCACGAACGGCCTGCTACGAAGAGCGCGTCGATAACGGACCACCGCACCCCGCCCAAAACGGGACACGGCCTCCCTCGCCGAGCAACCCGAGCAGTCTACTCGGCGAGGAAGGCCACACCCAAAAGGATCTTCAAGCCGGCGACGCCCCGGCCCCACCCGGCGGAAAAACGCTCAGCCGGACCCCTGCAGAAACCTCACTGCTCGTCGAAGAGACTGGTCACCGAACCATCCTCGAACACCTCACGCACCGCACTCGCAATCGTCGGAGCGATCGACAACACCGTGATCTTGTCCAGATCCCGACCCAGCTCACCCGGCGTCGGCAACGTGTTCGTGAACACGAACTCACCCACCCGCGAGTTCTTCAGCCGATCCGCCGCCGGACCCGACAGCACACCGTGCGTCGCCGTCACGATCACATCCTCCGCACCATGCGCGAACAACGCGTCCGCAGCCGCACAGATCGTCCCACCGGTGTCGATCATGTCATCGACCAGCACACACACCCGGCCCTTGACCTCACCCACCACCTCGTGGACCGTCACCTGATTCGCCACGTCCTTGTCCCGACGCTTGTGCACGATCGCCAGCGGCGCCCCCAACCGGTCACACCACCGGTCCGCCACCCGGACCCGGCCGGCATCCGGAGAAACCACCGTCAGCTTCCCCCGGTCCACCTTCCCGCCCACATAATCCGCCAGCAGCGGCAACGCGAACAGATGATCCACCGGACCATCGAAGAAACCCTGGATCTGATCCGTGTGCAGATCCACGGTCAGGATGCGGTCCGCACCCGCCGTCTTCATCAGATCCGCGATCAACCGCGCCGAGATCGGCTCACGCCCACGGTGCTTCTTGTCCTGACGCGCATAACCGTAGAACGGCACGATCACCGTGATCGAACGCGCCGACGCACGCTTCAACGCATCGATCATGATCAACTGCTCCATGATCCACTTATTGATCGGCGCCGTATGGCTCTGAATCAGAAAACAATCCGCACCACGAGCCGACTCCTGGTACCGGACATAAATCTCACCATTGGCGAAATCGAAGGCCTTCGTCGGGACAACCCCGACCCCCAGTTGATGGGCGACCTCCTCAGCAAGCTCGGGGTGGGCGCGGCCGGAGAAGAACATCATCTTCTTCTCGCCGGTCGTCTTGAACCCGGTCACAGCACTGTCTCCTCAGAGGTGTCGCCAGCCCTGCGAGCAACCCCCCAGAACAACACAAGAGAGGTCCACTCGGCTGGTGGGTGCGGATGTGCACTTATCACGGTACGCCGTCTTCCACGTACCCGTTTCCGGTCAGTCTTCGCTACGCCCCTGCCCCGACGCCGCCTCCGCCGCCTTCGCAGCAGCACTCCCCGGACGCTTACGCGCCACCCACCCCTCGATGTTCCGCTGCTGACCACGGGCCACAGCCAACGAACCAGGCGGCACATCCTTCGTGATCACAGACCCCGCAGCCGTGTACGCACCATCCCCCACCGTGACAGGCGCCACAAACATGTTGTCCGCCCCAGTACGACAATGCGACCCCACCGAAGTGTGATGCTTGTCCTGCCCGTCATAGTTCACGAACACACTCGCCGCACCGATGTTCGTGAACTCACCAATCGTCGCATCACCGACATACGACAGATGCGGCACCTTCGTACCCTCCCCGATCCGGGCATTCTTCGTCTCCACGAACGTACCCACCTTCCCCCTCACACCAAGCCGCGTACCCGGACGCAGATACGCAAACGGACCCACACTCGCCCCCGCCCCGATCTCCGCCCCATCCGCCACCGTCGCATCCACCCGCGCACCCGCACCCACCACCGTGTCCGTCAACCGCGCACGAGGACCGACCACCGCACCCTCAGCCAACACCGTCGAACCACACAACTCCGTACCAGGATGAACCACCACATCCTGCTCGAAAGACACCGTCACATCGACCCACGTCGTCGCCGGATCCACCACCGTCACACCCGCCAGCATCGCCCGCTCCAACAACCGGTCATTCAGAATCCGACGCGCCTGCGCCAACTGCACACGATTGTTGATACCGGCGATCTCCCGATGATCACCCGCCACACAAGCACCCACCCGATGCCCCGCCTCCCGCAGGATCCCGAGAACATCCGTCAGATACTCCTCACCCTGACTGTTGTCCCGACGCAACTTCCCCAGCGCCTGCGCGAGCAACTGCCCGTCGAACGCGAACACACCCGAATTGATCTCCCGGATGGCACGCTGCGCCTCATCGGCGTCCTTGTGCTCCACGATCTCCGTGACCGCACCGGAGACACCGTCACGCACGATCCGCCCGTACCCGGTCGCATCCGGCACCTCCGCCGTCAGCACCGTCACGGCATTGCCCTCGCCGTGATGCGCCGCCGCGAGCCGCTGCAACGTCTCACCCGTGAGCAGCGGAGTGTCCCCGCAGACCACGATCACCGTCCCGTCGACACCACCCCCCAGCTCCTCCACGGCCATCCGCACGGCGTGCCCCGTACCGTTCTGCCGGTCCTGCACGGCCGTCCGCGCCTGCGGATCCAGCTCGGCGAGATGCGCGGCGACCTGCTCCCGCGCGTGCCCCACCACGACGACCAGCTCCTGGGGGGCCAACTCACGTGCGGCGGCCAGCACATGGCCGACCAGGGAACGACCACAGATCTCGTGCAGGACCTTGGGTGTGGCCGACTTCATACGGGTGCCCTCACCCGCTGCGAGAACGACGACGGCGGCCGGGCGATTGGCGCTCACGGAGTTGCCCTTCGGCTTTGACGGGTTGGGGACATCCGCAGGATACCGGGGCGATTTGTTGGGGACATGAGAGCGGGCCCTGACTGGGGGGTCAGGGCCCGAACCTTGCGTGGCTCCCCCGCCAGGACTCGAACCCGGACAGATGGCACCAAAAGCCACAGTGCTGCCAATTACACCACGGGGGAACATTCTCAGCCAAACCGGACATTTAGTCGGTCTGTCGAGTGGCGCCTCCTACTATGCCGTACCAGGCGCCCTCGGCGCGACGATACAAGTCGGCGCTTCTGAGTACGTAGATGGTCAGACAGCCGTGGTACGCCTCCGACGTGTTCTTCCGGCTCGTCTTCGGGTTGTGCTTCTTGAGGGTGGTCCGCTGGAAGGCGGACGACGCCACGCCTACCAGTCCGGCCCAAAACTCTTCGGCGCCGATCACGTCGGCCGACTCGTGGATGCTCACCCGGAAGCGCAGACGTTCGCGCTCCACGCCGAGCACTTCGAGCCAGCGCAGGAACAGCCGGATGACATTCGGGTCACTGTTGATGAATTGCAGTCTCTCGCGACGGTTGTACGACTTGTCCTTGGCGCCCTCTGCCCAGTAGAGGATCACGCCCCCCAGGAACACCTCGCGGTCGGACAGGTCACCGATCGCTTGCTCGGCGACCGCCTTCGTCCGTCGGCGCTCCTCGTCGCGGCGGCGGAGCCTCTCCTCCCAGCCCTTGCGGGCGACGGCGGCTGCCTCTTCTGTGCTCCGCCTCCGTTCCGGCTTCGGCAGATCCCGGACCCACAGGGAGATCGAACTCTTCGAGCACCCCAGCTCCACCTGGATCCGGTCGTACGTCCAGCCCTGAAGGCGCAGTTCCCGGGCCCGGTCCCGCAGGTCGTCCTTCGCGTTCGGTCGTTTCGTCCAATCCGGCGGCGGCTCGCCTTCCAGGAGCCGGTTGAGGATGTCGTTGTTGTCGAGGTGCAGCCGGTCTCGGATCTGCCGTCGGCTGAGCCCCGTCCGCCGCAGCGCGACCGCCCGCTCTCGTAGTCCCTCGAAGTCGGCGTATTTGCCGCTCATCTGTTCCATGGACATACCGTCCGGCCGGAATGATCCGTTCCGGGGGGAGATGGGAATGGTTCAGCAGTTCGAGGGATATCTGTGGATTTCGCAGTCGTCCGCTTACGGAGTGTGGTGGGTGCGCATAGACGAAACTCACCGGAAAAGCGGCACCCGGCGCCCGTAGGCTGGACGCATGACCACGACGGGGGAATACCACACCGCGGCCCATGCCGGGCCGTGGTGGTGGGCGAGGTGGCGCAGTGCGGCGCTCGACGTGAGCCTTGCGGTGGTGTCGGCCGCGGAGTGCGGGGCGGAGGGTCTGCCGTTCGCCCGGGACGCGGGGATCCCGGTGCCGGTCGGGGTCCTGTTCGGGGTGTTGGCCGGTTCCGTGCTGCTGTTGCGCCGGAAGTGGCCCATCGCCGTCGTTCTCGTGGCGATCGCGATCACTCCGGCCCAGATGGGTTTCCTGATGGGCGTCGTCGGCCTGTACACCCTGGCCGCCGCCGAGCTGCCGCGCCGGATCATCGTGGCGTTGGCCGGGATGTCGCTGGTCGGGACGGCGATCGTCACGTTCGTGCGGGTGCGGCAGGACATGGCGCGTGGGGATCTGACGCTCGGTGACTGGTTCGAGCCGTTCGCGTCCATCACCACGTCGCTGGGGCTGACGGCTCCTCCGGTGCTGCTCGGGTTGTACGTGGGTGCGCGGCGCCGGCTGATGGAGAGTCTGCGGGAGCGTGCGGACAGTCTGGAGCGGGAGCTTCAACTGCTCGCGGAGCGGGCCGAGGAGCGGGCGGAGTGGGCGCGGGGTGAGGAGCGGACGCGGATCGCGCGTGACATGCATGACGTGGTGGCGCACCGGGTGAGTCTGATGGTGGTGCATGCGGCGGCGTTGCAGGCGGTGGCGCGGAAGGATCCGGAGAAGGCGGTGCGGAACGCGGCGTTGGTCGGGGACATGGGGCGGCAGGCGTTGACGGAGTTGCGGGAGATGTTGGGGGTGCTGCGTTCGGGGGACGGTGCGGTGCGGGGTCCGGCTCCGGTGCCGTTGGCGGCTGTGGGGGTGGCGGCTGCTGCGGCGGCGTCGCGGGCGGCGGTGGAGGACGGGGTGGGGGAGGGGCCGTGTCTGTCGGAGTTGGACGAGTTGATCGGGCAGTCGGCTGCCGCGGGGATGGTGGTGGATCTGTCGGTGGAGGGTGAGGAGCGGTCGTATGCGCAGGAGGTCGAGCGGACGGCGTATCGCGTGGTGCAGGAGGCGTTGACGAACGTCCACAAGCATGCGGCGGGTGCCAAGACGTATGTGCGGTTGGCGCATCGTAGGTCGGAGATCGCGATGCAGGTGGAGAACGAGCCGCCGCCCGAGTTGTCGTCGGCTTCGGTGGCGGGGTTGCCGTCCGGTGGCAATGGTCTGCTCGGGATGCGGGAGCGGGTTGTGGCGCTGGGCGGTGTTTTTGTGTCGGGGCCGACGGATGCGGGGGGTTTTCGGGTGTCGGCGGTTATTCCGGCGGTGTGAGCGGGCGTGCCCTTGCGGTTGGCGTTGGTGTCCGGTGTTGGTGGTGGTCGGCCGGGTGTTGGTGCGTGGATCGTTCGTGGGGGTGGTCGGGTGGTCGGGTGGTCGGGTGGCAGGGTGGCTGGTCGTGGGGTTCGGCTTGTGGTGGGGGCAGCTCGTGGTGGGTCGGGTCGTGTCGGGTCAGCCCGTGGTCGTTCGGTCCGTGGTGGGTCGTGGTGGGTCGTGGTGGGTCAGCCCGTGGTGGGTGAGCCTGTGGTCAGGCGGGTGGGCTGGGTGCCGGCGATGAGGGTGGTGAGGCCGCGGTCGATGTCGGGGCCGAGGTACCAGTCGCCGGTGTGGTCGAGGGCGTAGACGCGGCCTTCGATGTCGATGGCGAGGAGTGCGCCGGTGTCGGGTTCCGCGCCGAGGGGGCAGACCTCGGTGTCGAGGGCGCGGCCGAGGTCGCCGAGGGTGCGGGCGTGGTGCAGGCCGTGCAGGGGGTCGAGGTGGAGGGTGGCGGGGGCGACCTGGCGGCCGGGGCCGGTGGGGGTGATGTGGAGGCTGCCGAATTCGGCCCAGGCTTCGACCGCGGCGGGGAAGACGGCGTGGCGGTGTCCGGCGGGTGAGGCGTGGGCGCGCAGGGCGTCGGCCCAGATCTCGGCCTGGTGTATGGCCCAGCGTCCGGGTTGCCAGCCGGCGGCGCGCAGGGCGGCGTCGACGGGTACGGCGAAGCGGGTGGAGGTGGTGCGGTCGGTGTGCATCTGCCCTTTGTCGGTCGGGATCTTGGTGTGGTGCGGGTGGTGCGGGTGGTGGTCGGGGGTGGGGTCAGCGGGCTGTCGCGGCGGGGTCGATGATGCGGACGCCGAAGTGGTCGCTGAGGGCGGTGCAGGCGCGGCAGGGTGTGGCGAAGGCGCCGTGCAGGGGGTCGCCGTCCTCGCGTATGCGGCGGGCGGTGAGTTTGGCGTGTTTGAGGGCTTTGCGGGCTTCGCCGTTGGTCATGGGTTTGCGGGCGGCGCGTTTGCTGCGGGCGGCGTCGGCGGTGGTGATGTGGCGTGAGATGAGGATGGTCTCGGCGCAGCGTCCGGTGAAGCGGTCGCGTTGGTCGCTGGTGAGGGTGTCGAGGAAGTCCTGGACGAGGGGGTGCAGGGAGGGGCTGTGGTCGCCGCGGGCGGCGGTGCCGGTGAGGGTGTCGCCGCGTACGGAGAGGGCGGCGGCGACGGTCGGCAGGATGCCGTCGCGGCGGTGGAGCAGGGTGGGGACGTGGGGTGTTTCGGTGTGGCTCCAGCCGATGCGGGGGTCGCCCGACGGCCCGTCGCCGGTGCCGGCCCGTGCTTCGGCGCGGGCGTTCGCATGTGGTCCCGTCTGCGTCGCGTTCATGATCGTCTTTACCTCCCCGGGCATCCCCCGAAGGACACAGAGTGCCAAATGCCGTGGCGGGTGCGGAAGCTGGGGCGGTGCGACACGCCCGGTTTTGGGCAGGCTGTCACGGTGCGGTGACCTTTGGTCACGGAAGTGGAGGCCCGGTGACCGGTGCCGGTGTACCGCATAGGCTGTCGGCACCGCGATGGGTGCGGTCAACGCGTCGGTGACGTTGGAGAGACAGTCGGATACGGGTCGTGGCGCGCCGTGCGTGGTGTGGTCGTGGCTCGTACAGAGTGCCGCAGGGGGCAAGCGCCATGACGACAGGTCGGCCCGGTCTGGGGGCGCCACCCGGCCGCCAGGCTGGGGGAGGGGTCGCGCCGCCGAACGCGGCTTATGCCGGGCAGGTCGTGCACTTTCCGGATCCGGTGCGGGCGTCGCGGCATCCGAGAGGGGTGCGGGTCGATGAGCGTGGCTTTCCCGATTTCTCTCCTTATGCGCGTGCGGCGGCGGAGATCGCCGATCCGCCGGAGGGCTTCGGGGTCGATGAGTTGCGGCTGACTGACTATGTGTCGGCGAACGCGGCGTTGTCGGCGTCGGGGCACGAACTGTGGGACACCATCCCGGAGGTGGCCACTCCGCACGGCTGGACCTGGCATCACGTGGTGGGTTCGCGGCGTCTTGAGCTGGTTCCGGTCGAGGTGAAGGCGTTGTTGCGGCATCACGGTGGGGTGGCGACGGCCCGTGTCGACCAGGGCAAGCGGGGCACGCGGCCGTTGCAGGAGACGCGTCCGGCGCATTTCGGGCTGCCGAAGTCGGGTGTGGCGGTGACGGAGCAGCAGGTGCAGGGGGTCGAGGAGGAGCTGGGGTATCGGCTGCCGGGTGGGTACCGCTCTTTTCTGAAGGCGGCGGGCGGTTGTGCGCCGGTGGGTACGGCGTTGGACGCCGAGTTGGGGCTGTTGTTGGACCAGCCGTTCTTCACGGTGCGGGACGAGGCGGCGGTCAATGACCTGGTGTATGTCAACAAGTGTCTGCGTGATCATCTGACCAAGGACTATCTGGGGGTGGCTTTCGTCCAGGGCGGGCTGTTGGCGGTGAAGGTCAGGGGTGAGCGGGTCGGTTCGGTGTGGTTCTGCGTGTACGACGATGCGCGGGACGTGGATCCGGCGTGGCCGCCGGCGGAGCGGGTGGCGCGGTTGCTGCTGCCGTGCGGTGAGGATTTCGATGCCTTCCTGTCGCGGCTCGCGGGCAGTCCGCCGGAGTTGTCGACGGTGGCGAGTCTGATGGTGGACGGCGGTTTCGCGGATGCGGTGCCGGTGTCGTCGGCCGGGTCTGCGGGGGAGTGAGCTTGCGATGGTGACGTTTGCGCAGGCGCAGGAACGCGCGGAGGAGTGGATCAACGGGGATGTGCCCGCGTACCAGCATCGTGAGGTGCGGGTGCGGGAGTTCGATCTCGGTTTCGTGGTGTGGGGTGAGGACCGGGCCGCGGGGCCGCGTTCGGACGAGGGTGCCCAGCGGCTGGTGATCGCCCGGGACAGCGGGGAGGCCACGTTGTGGCCGGCGTTGCCGGTGGGGGAGGTGATCCGTCGGTTCGAGGAGGAGTACGGCCGGTCGGCGCACGAGGCCGGGGGGCCGCGGGCGCCTGCGGCGCGGGTGGATCTCCATCAGACGTCGTTCCTGCTGAGTCCGCCGGAGTGGTTGCAGGAGGCGGCGGACAAGCTGGGGATGTCGGAGGGGCGTTCGTCCGGGGGGTCTTCGGGGGGATCTTCCGGCGGTTCTTCGGGGGGTTCGCCGGGTGGGGGTGGGCTGCCGGGGTCGTCGGCCGGGGGTGTGGTGCCGCCGTCCGTGGCGCAGGGGTCGTCGGCGGGCGCGGGTGTGGTGTCGGGGGCGGGGGCCGGTTCCGGTGGGTCTTCTGGTGCGGGTTCCGGCGGGTCGGCCGGTACTGGCGGTACCAGCGTCGGCACCGGTACCGGTGCTGGGACTGGTGGTTCGTCCGGTACCGGGTCGGCGGCGGCCGGTGGTTCCGGTCCGAGGTGGCCGGCGGCCGGGGGTGCCGGTGACGGGGCGGGTGCCGGTGCGGTCTCGCCGTCCGTGCCCGTGGGGGCGACGCCCTGGACGGGTACGGACACCAACGCGGACTTCGGCGAGGACCGTTCCGTGCCGCTGCCCCAGACGGTGTTCGCGCCGCCGCTGGGCGACTCGGACGACGATCCCGAGCCGCCCGCCGTCGCGCCGGATGCGAGGACGGCCCTGATGCCGGGTGGCAGTCAACTGCCGCGTACGGCGATCGAGCCGCGCTCCGGCGTCCCGGGCGCGCCTAGGACGCCGGGCGGTCCTCAGGGCAGCACGCCGCCGCCCGTGCCGACTCCGCAGGGGAGCGCGCTGCCGCCTGCGCCGCCTGGTGCGCCGCGGGGCAGTACGCCGCCGGCCGCGCCGGGGGTGCCGCAGGGGAGCGTGCCGCCGCCCTCGCCGGTTCCGCCGCGGGGCAGTGCGCCGCCGGCTCCGCCGGGCGTGCCCTCGTACGGCTATCCGCAGGGGCCGGTGGCTCCCGGAGCCGCGGTGCCGGGTGCGGCGCCGGGTGGTCCTTCTCATCCGCAGGGGCCCACCGCGCCGCCTCCTGGCAGTACGCCGCTCGTGGCGGGCGCGGGTGACCTCACGGGCGCCGCCACGAGCAGGGCCGTGCCGCCGCGCCGTGGGGGCGGTGGTCCGGGTGGGCCGCCTCCGCCGCCGGGTGCTCCGGGCGGCCCGGGTGCGCGGCCGGGGAGCGCGCCCCCGCCCGCCGCGGGGCCCGGTACGCCGGGTGTGCCGCCGGGCGGTCACGCGCCCGCGCAGTTCGTGCCGCCGCACGGCGCCGACGGTCCGGGTGGTGCCGGTCCCGGTGCGTCCGGCGCACCGAAGCCGCCCGGTGCCCCGGGCGGCACCCCGCCCGGCACCGTGCACCACGCGGCCACCGTGTTCGCCGGCATGAACCGGCCGGACCTCGGCGACGGCACGGGTGGGGACGTCCCGCGGTCTCCCGGCGCCCCGCGGCCTGCGGGTGCTCCGCCGTCCCCGGGTGCTCCGGGCGTGCCGAACCCGTCGGCCGTCCCCGGTGCGCCTCCGGTACCCGGCGCGGCCCCCCAGCCGTCGGTGCACCATGAGGAGACCATGCTGGCCGCGCGCCAGGTGGCCGGCCCGGGCACGCCCGCGCCGCCGCAGGCGCCCGGAATGCCGCCGGGCCCGCCGCTGTCGATGCCGCCGGGTGCGGTCCCGCCGCCCGCCGGGCCGGCACCGGGGCAGGCTGGGTCGGGACAGCCCATGCCGGGCCGGCCGGTACCGGGCCGACCGGCTCCGCAGCAGTCCGTCCCAGGTCAACCCGCCGCAGGCCAGCCCGTACCGGGAGGCCCTCCGCCTGCTCAGCCCGTGCCGGGGCAATCCGTGCCGGGGCAGCCCGCCCCCGTACAGCCCGCCCCCGCACAGCCGTCCCCCGGGCAGCCCCCCGCGTACGGCTATCCGCAGCAGGCGCAGCCGACGGTCGGTCCGGGCTATCAGGCCGTGCTGCGCTATCGCGCGCAGGACGGTTCCGAGCAGCAGTTGATCCGGCGGTCTGCGCCGGGCATGCCGCACCCGGAGTGGCAGATCTTCCACGAGTTGCGTGCCATGAACGTCCCGCCGGACCAGGTGCTCGAACTCCACACGGAGCTGGAGTCCTGCGAACTGCCGGGCGCCTACTGTGCGCGGATGATCCGGGAGCAGTGGCCGCAGGCGCGGATCACGAGCATCGCGCCGTACGGTACGGACCACGCGAGCCGGCAGCAGGGCGTGCGGCAACTGCTCGCGCACCAGGGTGAGTTGCACCAGGTGGCGGACGGGCCCGCGCGGCCGGGGCCGGTGCGGGCGCCGCTGCCGCCGGTGCAGGTGGCGCCGCCGGTCCCGCCGGAGGGGATCGCGCAGGAGCTGGCGGCGGTGTTCGGGCCGGGCGTGTACCGGTTCGAGCAGGCCGCGGTGGACCGGCAGGGGGTGCCGCCGGTGGTGGCGCACACGCTGGTCGTGGCCGGGCTGCCGATGGACCTGGGTCCGTTCTTCTGGGCGCAGACCCAGCCGGGCCGCCCGGTGCCGACGCTGGCGGAGCTGGCGCAGGAGCGGGGGGTGCGGGCCGCTTTGGACGCGGCCTCGTACCTGGTGATGGGTACCGACTTCGGCCGGTCGGTCTGCGTGCAGTACGGCACGGCGAACATCGTCGCCGTGCCGATGGAGGCGGGGCCGGGCGGGGTGTCCGTGCCGCCGCAGTTCGTGAACACCGGGCTGCCGGAGTTCGTGCGCTGTCTGGCGCTGCTCGGCCGGATGTGGCGGCTGCGGTACGGGCTGAACCAGGAGCAGGCGGGCCGTTGGACCGTCGACTTCCAGGCGCAGCTCGCCTCGCTGGACCCGGCGGCGCTCGGTTCGCCGGAGAGCTGGTGGTCGGTGCTGCTGGAGCAGATGTGGGACGGCCTGTTGTAGTCGCGTCCAGGTGAGCCCGTGGGGCCGGGTCCGGTCGAGTGATCGGACCCGGCCCTTTCGCGTGTCGTAAACATTTGCGGCTGATTACTAGTTCTGCCTGTTTCATCCTGTTGTGCGTCGAAATCATGATGTCGTGTGTGTTCGACGGAGAGGGGTTCCCAGGATGAGCAGCGCATGGATGTCGTCGCACGGCTTCCTGACCGTCCGGGGGCGCGGCTACCGCGCGGGGCAGGTGGACGCGTACCTGGCGGCGCTCTCGCAGGAGCGGGACGCGGCGTGGGAGCGGGCTGCGCGGCTGACCGTACTGGCCAGGGACATGGAGGCGGCGGCGGACCGGCTGCGGGAGGCCGCCGCGGGGGCGGTGCCGCAGACGTACGAGACGCTCGGCGAGGGGCCGCGGCAGATCTTCCGGCTGGCCGAGGAGGAGGCGGCGGCGCTGCGGGAGTCGGCCCGGCAGGACGCGCGGGAGGTGGTGGCGCGGGCCGAGGAGTACGCGCTCGGCGTGCGTCGGCCGGCGGAGGAGGAGGCGGTCGTGGTCCGCGAGGAGGCCGAGGAACGGGCTCGTCGATTGCTGCTCGCGGCGCGGGCCGAGGCGGACGAGATCCGCATCGGTTGCCGGCGTGCGGTGAAGGAGCAGCGGGGTGAGGCCCTTGCCGCGCTGCGGGAGGTGCGGCAGCGGACCGCGGGGATGCTCGCCGAACAGACCAAGGAGCAGGCCGCGGTGTGGGCGGCGGTGGATCACGAGGAGCTTGAGCTGGCCGCGGCGCGGGAGACCGGGGACGCCGAGGCGGTGGTCCGGGCCGAGGCCGCGCTGGTCGCGGCGCAGCGGGAGCTCGGGGTGGCGCAGGAGGAGGCGCGCCGGTACCAGGAGGAGGCGCACGTGCGGGCCGCCGAGGTCGTCGCCGAGGCGCGGGTGCAGGAGGAGCGGATCGCGCGGGAGACCGAGCGGGTGCTGCGTGAGCACGGTGAGGTGTGGGACGAGATGCAGGCGCAGATGGACTGCGTGCGCGACAGCCTCACCTCCTTGACGGGGCGTACCGCCTGGGAGTGACCCGCGCCCGCGGCGGCCGGACGTCGTGCCTGGTCGCCATGCCCGGTCGTCATGGCCGTACGTCGTGCCCGGTCGTCGTGCCCGGTCGCCATGCCCGGTCGTCATGGCCGTACGTCGTGCCCGGTCGTCATGCCCGTGCGTCACGCCCGGTCTTCATGTCCGGCGTCCGTCCTTGTGGCAGGCCCTCGGGCGGAGCCGCGGGCGGTCGTCGCTGTCAGTCCTTCAGTACCGGGAAGCGGCGCGGGGCGAGGAGCAGCAGGACCAGGAAGGCCAGGGCCGCCGCGCAGGCCGCTCCCAGGTACACCGCGTGCACCGCGTCGGCTATCGCGTGCCGGGTGGCTTCCGCGGCGGTGCCGTCGTCCAGGGAGCGGGTGACCGAGTCCAGGTCGCCCGCGCCGCCGAGGCGGGCGGCCAGGACGCCGTTGGCGATGGCGCCGAACAGCGCGGCGCCGATGGTCTGGCCGGTCTGCCGGCAGAAGAGGATGGAGGCGGTGGCCGTGCCGCGCTCCGCCCAGCCGACCGTCGACTGGACGCCGACGATCAGCGGCAGTTGGAACAGGCCGAGCGCGGCGCCGAGCAGCAGCATCAGCAGCGTCGGCTGCCAGGCCGCGCCCGGGTAGGGCAGGAACGGGAACGCGAACAGGATCAGCGCGGCCGTGCCGATGCCGATCAGCGCGGTGTCGCGGAAGCCGATGCGCCGGTACACGTGCTGGCTCAGGGCCGCGGACACCGGCCAGGTCAGCGTCCAGACGGAGAGCACGAATCCGGCGGCCACGGGGGCGAGGCCCAGCACCGACTGCGCGTACGTCGGCAGGAACACCGTGGGTGCCACCATCAGCAGGCCCAGCGCGCCCAGGGCGAGGTTGACGGCCGCGATGGTGCGGCGGTGCCACACCCAGCCGGGGATGATCGGTTCCGCCGCCCGGCGTTCCACCCACACCACGACCGCGACCAGGGCGAGGCCCGTGGCGAACAGTGCGAGGGACGGTGCGGACAGCCAGGCCCAGGCCACGCCGCCCTGCACCAGCGCGGTCAGCAGCGCCCCGCCGCACGCGAACACCGCGAGCGCGCCGGCCCAGTCGATGCGCGGGGTGCTGCGCGGCTCGCGTGCGGGCTCGTGGAGGTGGCGGACGATGAGCCACAGGGCCGCCGCGCCGATGGGCAGGTTGACCAGGAAGATCCACCGCCAGTCCGCGTAGGCGGCGAGGACGCCGCCGAGTCCGGGGCCCGCGACCGCGGACACCGCCCACACCGTGGAGAGCTTGGACTGGATCTTCGGGCGTTCCTTCAGCGGGTACAGGTCGGCCGCGAGGGTCTGCACCGTGCCCTGTAGGGCCCCGCCGCCCAGGCCCTGCACGATGCGGAACGCGATCAGCGCCCCCATGTTCCAGGCGAGCGCGCACAGCAGTGAACCGATGAGGAAGACGATCGCGCCCGCGACCAGGACCGGTTTGCGGCCGAAGGTGTCGGAGAGCTTGCCGTAGACGGGGAGGGTGACGGTGACGGCGAGCAGATAGCCGGAGAACAGCCAGGAGAAGACGGAGAAGCCGCCGAGGTCGCCGACGATCTGCGGGACGGCCGTGGAGACGATGGTGGAGTCGAGTGCGGCCAGTGCCATCGCGAGCATGAGGGCCGCGACGACCGCGCCCCGACGGCTCGTTCCGGTCTGCTGAGCGGCGTCCCGTACCGCGGGTTTCGTGCGGCTCACCCGGAGTCCCTCCCCTGTTCTGTGGCCCTGTACAGCTGTTCGCCGTACACAGCTTCCCACTTGAGCCTGACGCCGCGGGAGGGCGCAGACTTCCTGGACGGGAGGGCGTGGACGTCCTGGGGGGAAGGGCGTGGACGTTCCGGGCAGTAGGGCGTGGACGTCCTGGACGGGAGGGCGTGGACGTCCGGGTGGGCGAGCGGCTGCCGTCGCCGGCGGGGTGGAGACGGCATCGGAGGAGGGGTGGACAGGCCGCCGGAGGAGGTCCACCCGGTGGTGGACGACCCTTAGGGGGACCTCCGTACTGGGACCGGGGGAGGGTTCGTACCGGCGGAGGACGCAACGCCGTGGCCGTCGTCCTTAGTCTGGCTTTACGTCGCTGGGGGGCGACGCTCCCAACGGCGGGGGTGGGGTTTTCCCCAGGAGAAGACGGGGCCGCGCACCAGCGCGTCGCACCCCCGTCGGCCATGAGACTCATCGTCGTACTGCTGCGCGTCTTCACACGCCTACCGGCACCGGCATACCACGAGCAAACCGACATAGGAGACTTACCGTGACATCGGCTGTGACCATTCCCAGGCATGGGGGTACTGGAGAGCGTACGGCCGTTGCCGCGCGGGCGCGGCAGGTCGTCAAGGCGTACGGCTCCGGGGAGACCCGGGTCGTCGCACTCGACCACGTCGACGTGGACATCGCCCGCGGCCAGTTCACCGCGATCATGGGCCCCTCGGGGTCCGGCAAGTCCACTCTGATGCACTGCCTGGCCGGTCTCGACACGGTGACCGCCGGGCAGATCTACCTGGACGAGACCGAGATCACCGGTCTGAAGGACAAGAAGCTCACCCAACTGCGCCGGGACCGGATCGGGTTCATCTTCCAGGCGTTCAACCTGCTGCCGACGCTGAACGCGATCGAGAACATCACCCTGCCCATGGACATCGCCGGCCGGAAACCGGACAGGGCGTGGCTGGACCGGGTCGTGGAGACCGTCGGACTGGCCGGCCGGCTCAAGCACCGGCCCACCCAGCTGTCCGGCGGGCAGCAGCAGCGGGTCGCCGTGGCCCGCGCGCTGGCCGCCCGGCCCGAGATCATCTTCGGTGACGAGCCGACCGGAAACCTCGACTCCCGGGCGGGCGCCGAGGTGCTGGGCTTCCTGCGCAGGTCGGTGGACGAACTGGGCCAGACCATCGTGATGGTCACCCACGACCCGGTGGCCGCCTCCTACGCGGACCGGGCCCTCTACCTCGCCGACGGCCGCATAGTCGACGAGATGCACCAGCCCACCGCCGAACAGGTCCTGGACCGCATGAAGGACTTCGACGCCCGGGGGCGTACGTCATGACCGTCCTGAAGACCTCGCTGCGCAACTTCTTCGCGCACAAGGGACGCATGGCGCTGTCGGCGATAGCCGTGCTGCTCTCGGTCGCGTTCGTGTGCGGCACGCTGGTGTTCACCGACACCATGAACACGACGTTCGACAAGCTGTTCGCGGTGACCGCGTCCGACGTCACCGTCTCGCCCAAGGACGCCAAGACCGATCAGACCCCGCAGAACGGCGTGCCGCTGTCCCTGTCCACCGCCGCGCTGGACCGCGTCAAGTCCGTGGACGGCGTCAAGTCGGCCGAGGGCGCGGTCAGTTCGACGCAGGTGACCGTCGTCGACGGCGACAACGACAACGTGGGCGCCACCTCCGGCGCACCCACCATCGCCGGCAACTGGACCAGCAACGACCTGCGGTCCATGGAGATCACCTCCGGGCACGCCCCGCGCGGCCCGACCGAGGCGATGGTCGACGCGGACACCGCCGACAAGCACCATCTGAAGATCGGCGACGAACTGCGCACCATCGCGCAGACCGGTGACTTCACGGCCCGGATCGTCGGCATCGCCACCTTCAAGGTGACCAACCCCGGCGCCGCCGTCGTCTACTTCGACACCCCCACCGCGCAGCGCCACCTGCTCGGCGCCACCGGCCGGTACACCCAGATCAACGCCACCGCCGCGGCCGGCGTCTCCGACGCCCAGCTCAAGCGGAACGTCGTCCAGGCGCTGGCCGGGCCCTACAAGGTGCAGACGGCCAAGGAGAACGCCGACGAGAACCGCAAGAGCGTCGGCTCCTTCATGGACGTCATCAAGTACGCCATGCTCGGCTTCGCCGGGATCGCGTTCCTGGTGGGCATCTTCCTGATCATCAACACCTTCTCGATGCTGGTCGCCCAGCGGACCCGGGAGATCGGGCTGATGCGGGCCATCGGCTCCTCCCGCGGGCAGGTCAACCGGTCGGTGCTGATCGAGGCGCTGCTGCTCGGCTTCGTCGGCTCGGTCCTGGGCGTCGCCGCCGGCGTCGGCATCGCGGTCGGCCTGATGAAGCTCATGGGCGCGGCGGGCATGGACCTGTCGACCCGGGACCTGACCGTCAAGGCCACCACCCCGGTGGTGGGCCTGGTGCTCGGCGTGGTCGTCACCGTGCTGGCCGCCTACCTGCCCGCCCGCCGGGCCGGCAAGGTCTCCCCGATGGCCGCGCTGCGCGACGCCGGCACCCCGGCCGACGTCCGCTCGGGCTGGATCCGCGCACTGCTCGGCCTGGTCCTCACCGGCGCCGGCGCGGCCTCCCTGTACGCGGCGGCCAGTGCCCACAAGGCGAGCGACGGCTCGCTCGTGCTCGGCCTGGGCGTCGTGCTGACCCTGATCGGCTTCGTCGTCATCGGCCCGCTGCTGGCCGGCATCGTCGTCCGGGCGATCAGCGCGGTCCTGCTGCGGGCCTTCGGGCCGGTCGGCCGCCTGGCCGAGCGCAACGCCCTGCGCAACCCGCGGCGCACCGGAGCCACCGGCGCGGCCCTGATGATCGGCCTGGCGCTGGTCGCCTGTCTGTCGGTGGTGGGCTCCTCCATGGTCGCCTCCGCCACCAGCGAACTGGACAAGTCGGTCGGCGCGGACTTCATCATCGAGGGCAACCAGCCGATCGTCCCGCAGGCGGAGAAGGCCATCGAGCAGACCCCGGGCCTGGCCCACGTCACCCGCTACAAGATGCTGGACGCCACCCTCACCTCGGCCGACGGCAAGAAGGACACCTCGGGCATCACGGCCGCGGACCCGTCGTACGCCGACGACCTGCGGCGCCCGACCACCGAGGGCACCCTGAAGAACGCCTACGGCACCGACGCCATGTCGGTGGGCTCCGACTACGCCAAGAAGCACGGCGTGCACGTCGGCGACAGCATCACCGTCGCCTTCAAGGGCGGCCGTACGGCGAGGCTGAAGGTGGCCGCCGTCACGGACGACTCCACCGCGATCGACCAGGGCGCCCGCTACACCAGCATCGCCACCATGGAGAAGTACGTTCCCAAGAGCCAGATCCCGCCGAACGTGATCATGTTCGCGAAGGCCGACGACGGACAGGCGAAGCAGGCGTACGCGTCCCTGAAGACGGCGCTCAAGAAGTACCCGACCTACCAGGTGCGCAATCAGACCGACTACAAGCAGGAACTGAAGGACCAGATCGGCCAGCTCCTGAACATGGTCTACGGCCTGCTCGCCCTGGCGATCATCGTGGCGATCCTGGGGGTGGTGAACACCCTGGCGCTGTCGGTGGTCGAGCGGACCCGGGAGATCGGCCTGATGCGGGCCATCGGCCTCTCCCGGCGCCAGTTGCGCCGCATGATCCGGATGGAGTCCGTGGTCATCGCCCTCTTCGGCGCCCTCCTCGGCCTCGGCCTGGGCATGGGCTGGGGGGCGACCGCGCAGAAGCTGCTCGCCCTGGAGGGGCTGGGCGTCCTGGACATCCCCTGGCCGACGATCATCGGCGTCTTCGTCGGCTCGGCCTTCGTGGGCCTGTTCGCCGCGCTGGTCCCGGCGTTCCGGGCGGGCCGGATGAACGTACTGAACGCGATCGCTACCGAGTAGCGGCCCAGCGGACCACAGTCACCGCGGACGGGGGCGCGGGGGAGGGGCCGGGCCCGGTGGATCATCCACCGGGCCCGGTCTTCGTCATGCCGTTCGACGGCCGAGATGGATCACCAGGACGGTGACGGTGCTCTCGGTGATCTCGTACATGACGCGGTACTGCCCGACGCGCATCCGGCGCAGATTGCGCGAGCCGTATTCGGCGGTTTCCGATGGTCGGGGATCGGAGGCGAGACGATCGGTGGCGGCGAACACCTGGCGTAAGCCGTCGGGGTCTTCGGCCAGGTACTTGGCCGCCGTGTCGAGGGCCGGTTCGTCCCAGAGGACCGTGTAGTTCACCGGCGCTCCAGCCCGAGTCGTGCGCGCGCTTCGTCCTGCGGGATGCCGATGACCTCACCGCTGGCCTGTCGGGCTCGGTACTGGGCCAGCGCCAGTTGATCCTCCAGGTCCTCAAGTCGCGACTCCAGTTCCGCCAGCTCCTGAGGGTTTATGAACACGGTCGCGGCCTGACCGTGATCCGTGATGGTGATGCGCTCGCGTGCGGTCGCCGTCCGGCGCACGAGGGACCCGAACTGGGCGCGAGCCTCGGTGATGGGGAACGATGCACTCATGTGCAGAACTGTACAGTTCACTCTCCGTAGAGTCGATCGCTCTCCTGGGTGAACGCTTCGCGGGCGTCGTAGGCTGGACACCCCAGGCCCGCCCCGCGTGTCGGGTGATTCGCGTTGCCCATACCAGGACGGAAACCCCCTCCATGAGCCTGCACGGTCTGCTCGACGCCGTCGTCAAGGACGCCGCCCTCGCGGAAGCGATCAAGGCGGCGACCGACGGCAACCGCATGCACGTCGACCTGGTCGGTCCCCCGGCGGCCCGCC
The DNA here is from genome assembly GCF_042896695.1 of Streptomyces sp. NPDC001270. Lineage (NCBI taxonomy): Bacteria > Bacillati > Actinomycetota > Actinomycetes > Kitasatosporales > Streptomycetaceae > Streptomyces > Streptomyces sp. NPDC001270. The sequence goes on from NZ_JBIAXM010000013.1 coordinate 141,756, forward strand.
CCTTCGCGATCGCCGCGCTGGCCCGCGAGGCCGGCCGCCCCGTGCTGGCCGTGACGGCGACGGGCCGCGAGGCGGAGGACCTGGCCGCCGCACTGCGCTCGCTGCTGGAGGCGGAGCGCGTCGTCGAGTACCCCTCCTGGGAGACCCTGCCGCACGAGCGGCTCAGCCCGCGCAGCGACACCGTCGGACGCCGCCTCGCCGTACTGCGCCGCCTCGCCCACCCCAGCCCCGACGACCCCGCCACCGGCCCGGTCTCCGTCGTCGTCGCTCCCGTGCGTTCCGTGCTCCAGCCGCAGGTCAAGGGGCTCGGCGACCTCGAACCGGTGTCCCTGCGGACCGGTCAGAACGCCGATCTGAACCAGATCGTGGACGCGCTCGGCGCCGCCGCGTACGCGCGCGTGGAACTGGTCGAGAAGCGCGGCGAGTTCGCGGTGCGCGGCGGCATCCTCGACGTGTTCCCGCCGACCGAGGAACACCCCCTGCGCATCGAGTTCTGGGGCGACGACGTCGAGGAGATCCGCTACTTCAAGGTCGCCGACCAGCGCTCCCTGGAAGTCGCCGAGCACGGCCTGTGGGCACCGCCCTGCCGCGAGCTGCTGCTGACCGACGACGTACGCGCGCGTGCGCGTACCCTCGCCGAGGACCACCCCGAGCTGGGCGAACTGCTCGGGAAGATCGCCGAGGGCATCGCGGTCGAGGGCATGGAGTCCCTGGCCCCCGTGCTGGTCGACGACATGGAGCTGCTGCTCGACGTCCTGCCGCCGGGCGCCATGGCCGTCGTCTGCGACCCGGAGCGGGTCCGCACGCGCGCCGCCGACCTCGTCGCCACCTCCCAGGAGTTCCTCCAGGCGTCCTGGGCGGCCACCGCCGGCGGCGGCGACGCCCCCATCGACGTCGGCGCGGCCTCCCTGCGCTCCATCGCCGACGTCCGGGACCGGGCCCGCGCGCTGGACATGATGTGGTGGTCGGTGTCCCCGTTCGCCGCCGACGAGTCCCTGACGGCTGCCGCCGACGCGACGGGGGAGCCGGCGGGGGACGCGGACACCCTCAAGCTGCGCATGCACGCCACGGAGACCTACCGCGGCGACACCGCGAAGGCGCTCGCCGACACCAAGGGCTGGCTCGCCGACGGCTGGCGCACGGTCTTCGTCACCGAGGGCCACGGACCGGCCGCCCGCACCGTCGAGGTGCTCGGCGGCGAGGGCGTCGCCGCCCGCCTGGACATCGACCTCGGGGAGATCGCGCCGTCCGTCGTGCACGTGGCGTGCGGCTCGATCGACTACGGTTTCGTCGACCCGGACCTGCGGATCGCCGTCCTCACCGAGACCGACCTCTCGGGTCAGAAGGCGGCCGGCAAGGACGGCGCCCGGATGCCCACCCGCCGCCGCAAGACCATCGACCCGCTCACCCTGGAGCCGGGCGACTACATCGTCCACGAGCAGCACGGCGTCGGCCGCTACGTCGAGATGGTGCAGCGCACCGTGCAGGGCGCCACCCGCGAGTACCTGGTCGTCGAGTACGCCCCCGCCAAGCGCGGCCAGCCCGGCGACCGCCTCTACATCCCCACCGACCAGCTGGAGCAGATCACCAAGTACGTCGGCGGCGAGGCCCCCACCCTGCACCGGCTCGGCGGCGCGGACTGGACGAAGACCAAGGCGCGCGCGAAGAAGGCCGTCAAGGAGATCGCCGCCGACCTGATCAAGCTGTACAGCGCGCGGATGGCCGCCCCCGGACACGCCTTCGGCACGGACACCCCCTGGCAGCGCGAACTGGAGGACGCCTTCCCGTACGCCGAGACGCCCGACCAGCTGACCACGATCTCCGAGGTCAAGCAGGACATGGAGAAGTCCGTCCCGATGGACCGGCTGGTCTGCGGCGACGTCGGCTACGGCAAGACGGAGATCGCGGTGCGGGCCGCGTTCAAGGCGGTGCAGGACGGCAAGCAGGTCGCGGTGCTGGTGCCGACCACGCTGCTGGTGCAGCAGCACTTCGGGACGTTCGGCGAGCGCTACGCCCAGTTCCCGGTGAACGTGCGTGCCCTGTCCCGCTTCCAGACCGACACCGAGGCCAAGACGGTCCTGGAAGGGCTGAAGGAGGGCGCCGTCGACGTCGTCATCGGCACCCACCGCCTGTTCTCCTCGGAGACCCGGTTCAAGGATCTCGGCCTGGTCATCGTCGACGAGGAGCAGCGCTTCGGCGTCGAGCACAAGGAGCAGCTGAAGAAGCTGCGCGCCAACGTCGACGTGCTGACGATGTCCGCGACCCCGATCCCCAGGACCCTGGAGATGGCGGTCACCGGCATCCGTGAGATGTCCACGATCACCACCCCGCCGGAGGAGCGGCACCCGGTGCTGACCTTCGTCGGGCCCTACGAGGAGAAGCAGATCGGCGCCGCGATCCGCCGCGAACTGCTGCGCGAGGGCCAGGTCTTCTACATCCACAACCGGGTCGAGTCGATCGACCGGGCCGCCGCCCGGCTGCGGGAGATCGTCCCCGAGGCGCGCATCGCCACCGCGCACGGCCAGATGTCGGAGTCGGCGCTGGAACAGGTCGTCGTCGACTTCTGGGAGAAGAAGTTCGACGTACTGGTGTCGACGACGATCGTCGAGTCCGGCATCGACATCTCCAACGCCAACACGCTGATCGTGGAACGCGGCGACACCTTCGGCCTCTCCCAGCTGCACCAGTTGCGCGGCCGGGTGGGCCGCGGACGCGAACGCGGGTACGCCTACTTCCTCTACCCCCCGGAGAAGCCGCTCACGGAGACCGCGCACGAACGGCTCGCGACCATCGCCCAGCACACCGAGATGGGCGCCGGCATGTACGTCGCGATGAAGGACCTGGAGATCCGCGGCGCCGGCAACCTGCTCGGCGGCGAGCAGTCGGGACACATCGCGGGCGTCGGCTTCGACCTGTACGTCCGCATGGTGGGCGAGGCCGTCGCCGACTACCGGCGGCAGCTGGAGACCGGCGAGATCGAGGAGGAGCCGCCGCTGGAGGTCAAGATCGAGCTGCCCGTCGACGCGCACGTCCCGCACGACTACGCGCCCGGCGAGCGGCTGCGCCTCCAGGCGTACCGGGCCATCGCCTCCGCCAACTCGGAGGACGACATCAGGTCCGTGCGCGAGGAACTCACCGACCGCTACGGCAAGTTGCCCGAGCCGGTGGAGAACCTGCTGTTGGTGGCCGGCCTGCGGATGCTCGCACGCGCCTGCGGGGTCGGCGAGGTCGTCCTCCAGGGCACCACCATCCGTTTCGCGCCGGTGGAGTTGCGCGAGTCGCAGGAACTGCGGCTCAAGCGGCTCTACCCGGGCACCGTCATCAAGCCGGCCGCCCACCAGGTCCTGGTGCCCCGCCCGAAGACCGCGAAGGTGGGCGGCAAGCCCCTGGTCGGCCGCGAACTGCTGGCCTGGGTCGGCGAATTCCTGACCACGATCCTCGGCTCGTAGCGGATCGAGGCGGAGCCAGGCCCGGCGGCGGATCGATGCCGCCCCCTGGCCGGTAGGTTGTCGATCCCCCTGGCCGGCAGGGGATCGATGCCGTCCCCCGGCCGGTAGCGGATCCGCGCCGGTTCCCGGCCCGTAGCGGATCCGTGCAGCTAGGGGGCGGGGATCGGCGTATCCCGTAGCGCGACCGGAATACGCCCGGCCTGCCCCCAATGCCCCTGTGAGCCCGCTGCGCTGCCCGCCGGCCGGTCGCTACGGTGGGACAGCAACGATCTGCTCCAGGGTGGGGCGGAGCAGAGAACCAGGGGGACGCGCCGTGATGCGTCTGAGGGGCGGGGCCGTCACCGCCGCCGTCGTACTGTTCGCCGTGGCCGGCTGCACGGAAGGCCAGACAAAAGGTTCCTCCGGACCCGAAGGGACCGGCAGCGGGGGTGGGAGCGGGGGCGCGGCCCTCGCCGCGGCGAAGTCACTGACCGTCAAGGGCCGTGCGCCGAAGACCGGTTACGCCCGCGACCGGTTCGGCACCGCTTGGGCCGACACCGACTCCAACTCCTGCGATACCCGGGACGACATCCTCAAACGCGACCTGCGGGAGGTGAAGTTCACCGGCGGCGACTGCAAGGTCTCCTCCGGCGTGCTGGAACCCGACCCGTACTCCGGCAAGGACGTCACCTACCGGCGCGGCCGCAGCCAGGTGGACATCGACCACATCGTCGCCCTCTCGGACGCGTGGCAGAAGGGTGCCAAGTACTGGGACGCCAGCAAGCGCATAGCCCTCGCCAACGACCCCCTCAACCTGCTCGCCGTCGACGCGAGCACCAACCGCGGCAAGGGCGACGGCGACGCGGCGACCTGGCTGCCGCCCGACAAGTCCTACCGGTGCGCGTACGTCGCCGCCCAGGTCGCGGTGAAGAAGAAGTACGAGCTGTGGGTGACGGCCGCGGAGCAGTCCGCGATGGAGAAGGTCCTCTCCGCCTGCCCGAACGAGGAACTCCCCACCGGCGGCAACCCGACGAAGGCGCCTTCCCGCTTCCACGCGAAGTGAGCCGTGCCGGGCAAAGTTCCTTTGCCGTGCCGGGAGAGATTCTTGTCATGATCAAGAGGAACTGTTTCCCGGGCTGACGGGCGGCCTCCGATACGGTGCTGCTTCTTCGGGCACCGCCCAAGTCCCGCGCGCACGCCTGCACGCGTACATGTCCGTATCCCGCACGCGTACAGGTCCGTACGGATGCTGCCGCGCCGGATGTGTGACCCGTCAGGGGGGCACGTCCGGGGGCTCAGTATCTTTCGGTGGACGCCGCGAGCGTCCACCTGTCGTGGACATCGCGCATGCGCCGAACACCGCGCATGTCATGAAAGTCACGAACATCGTGAACGTCGCAAACATCACGAACATCACGAACATCGCGAACACTGTGAACCAGGGGTGGAGATGGCCGGTCACCGGCAGTCGAAGAGACGTAGATACATCACGTGGGGCGTGGCGGGGGCCGCCGTCCTCGCGGGCGCCGGGATCACGGCGCAGACCTCGATGGCGGCCACGGCCTGGCCCGCGCAGAAGACGTACACGGGCCGCGCCTTCGACGCCTGCACCGCGCCGTCGCTCGCCGCGATGAAGGCGTGGAAGGGCGGCCTCTACGGCGCAGCGGCCGTCTACGTCGGCGGCAAGAACCGAGGCTGCGCGCAGCCCAACCTGACCGCCTCCTGGGTCAAGTCCGTCAGTTCGGTCGGCTGGAAGCTCATCCCGATCTACGTCGGTGCCCAGCCGCCCTGCCAGACCGGCACCAAGTCGGAGAAGCTCACCGCCGCCAACGCGACCTCCCTCGGCGCGACCGACGGCAAGGACGCCGTGGCCAAGGCAGCCGCGCTCGGGATGAAGGCGGGCAGCCCGATCTACCTCGACATGGAGTCGTACGACATCACGAACAAGTCGTGCAACGACGCCGTACTGGCGTACGTGCGCTCCTTCACCAAGACCCTGCGGGACAAGACCTACCGCGGCGGCTACTACGGCTTCGCCTCCTCCAGCGCCAAGGCGATCGCCACGGCGACGAACAAGACCGACCTGCCGGGCAACCTCTGGTACGCGCTGTACGACCAGAAGAACACCACGACCACGGACTGGCCGTGGGGCGCGACCCAGTTCACCAACCACAGCCGCGGGCACCAGTACATGGTCAACAGCAAGGAGACGCGGGGCGGTTACACCATCACCGTCGACCGCAACGCCTGGGACGCGCCCGTCGCCATCACCGGCTGAGCGGGCTCCCGACACCGGCGCGGCCTCAGGAGCCGACAACACCGGAGGCCGAACGACGGACCTGATCGACGGACCTGGACGCGGACCTGATCGACGGGCCTGGACGCGGACCTGATCGACGGGCCTGGACGCGGACCTGATCGACGGACCTGGACGCGGACCTGATCGACGGGCCGATCGACAGACCTCGACGACGGACCTCGACGACGGACCTCTGGCCTGAACGAAGGACCGCTACGGCGGCCGGAACAGCAGGCCGGAGGGGCGGCGGTGCGGGGCGGTCCAGAACGGCGGCGCCGACCAGCGGTACCCGAAGACTGGGCGAATCGTTGGTCCAATGGGTTGGCCAGAGCCTGCCCACTGCCTACCATCGATCACCGCAAGACTTTGTGCACCGTCGCACAATCTCCTCGGGAGGCTCCCTTGCACCGCCGCCGTCGCACCGCGCTCGTCCTGTCCGCCGCGATCGCCGCCGCGGCACCCCTGCTCACCGCCTGTGGAAGCGACGCGCATCCGGGCGCGGCGGCCGTCGTCGGCGGTGAGCGGATCACGGTCGCCCAGTTGGAGGGCCGGGTGAACGAGGTGCGCCGGGCCCAGCAGGCCGCGGTGCCCGACGAGACCCAGTACCAGCAGGTCCTCGCCTCCACCAGCGCCCTCACCCGGGACACGCTGCACAACATGGTCCTGGACCGGGTGCTGCACCGCGCCGCACAGGACCAGCACGTCACCGTGGACCGCAAGGAGGTCCAGCAGATGCGCACCAGCCTGGAGCAGCAGGCGGGCGGCGCGACGGCGCTGGAGACGACGTGGCTCCAGCGGTACGGCGTAGCCCCCCGGCGGCTCGACGGCAACCTCCGGCTCCAGCTGGAGGCCCAGAAGCTCGCGCAGAAGCTCGGTACCGACACCACGACGCCCGCCTTCTGGAAGGCCCTGTCCTCCGCTTCCGCGGAACTCCACGTCGACCTCAATCCGCGCTACGGCGCCTGGGACGTCGAGAAGAGCAGCCGCGTCGACGTGAAGACGCCGTGGCTGCGGGAGATCGCGGAGAACGGGCCCCAGCAGCAGACGGCGTAGCCGGCTGCGGCGGGCCGGCCGCGGGTGAGGATGCGGAGCGGGTGACGATGCGGAGCCGGTGAGGACGCGGAGCCCCTGACGGTGCGGAGCCGGTCGCCGGGGCGTCCGCAGCGGAGGGTCTGCGCCAGTGACGCAGTCATACGATCGCACCGACCGCCCCGGCCTGTGGACAACTCGCGGGGCGGTCGGCGGGTGTGCGTTACGTTCGATGCGTGAACACCACCAGCCTCGACGCCGCCGCTCAGCAGCCGGGCCCGGACGCCCTGCCGGGCCGCGTCATCCTGCTCACCACCAGCCACCGCGTCGCGCCCGGCCTGCTCTCCTGGCCCGCCTGGCAGGCGCTGCGCGCCGCCGACCGGGTGCTGTGCGCGGACGGCGCCCACCCGCAGCTGCCCTATCTGCGCGAGGCCGGCATAACCGTGGACGAGGCATCCCCCACCGCCGGGGAACTGGTCGACGCCTGCGCCGGCGGGCACACGGTGGCGGTCGTGGCGACCGGTGAGGGCGAACCGGCCCTCACCGACGGACTGGCCCGGCTCGCCGGCTCCGGCCGTGTCCGGATGCCCGAGCTGGAACTGCTCCCCGCCTCGTACGACCTGCCGGGTGCCCGGCTGCTCGACCTGGTCCAGGTCATGGACCGCATCCGCGCCGAGTGCCCCTGGTCGTCCCGGCAGACCCACGAGGGCCTGGCGAAGTACAGCATCGAGGAGGCGTACGAACTCGTCGAGGCGATCGAGGCCGGCGACCGCGCCGAACTGCGGGAGGAACTGGGCGACGTCCTGCTCCAGGTCGTCTTCCACTCCCGCATAGCCGAGGAGGACACCGACGCGCCCTTCTCCGTCGACGACGTGGCCGGCGGCATCGTCGCCAAGCTGATCCACCGGCACCCGCACGTCTTCGGCGACGAGACGGCCGAGACCCCGGAGGACGTGAAGGAACACTGGCTGCGCACGAAGGCGGAGGAGAAGCGGCGCGCCTCGGTGACCGACGGTGTTCCGCTCGGCCAGCCCGGGCTCGCCCTGGCCGCCAAGCTCGCCTCCCGCGTGCGCACGGCCGGTCTTGAGGTGCCGCTGCCCAGCGGCGAGGGCATCGGTTACGAACTGCTGGCGCTGGCGGCGGGGGCCGAGGCGGCGGGCGTGGACCCCGAGGCGGCGCTGCGGGCGGCGGCCCGGGCCTACCGGGACGCGGTGCGGGCCGCGGAGGGGGTGGACGCCTGAGAGCCACGACGGCGCCGCAGACGCACGACGGCACCCCGCGGTGGCGTCGCGCCCACTTCCGGCGGAGCGCTCGGCCATCGACCGGGGCCCGCTCAGGAAGCGCTCGGAGGCCGCCGGGCGGATCAACCGCGAGTACCGTTGACCACACGGGTGGCGGCTACGCGTGGGGGCGTTGCATGGAGCGGGAGTTGGACTGGCTCGTGGGCAAGCTCCTGGAGATGCCGGACGCGCAAAGGGAGTTACAGTTCCCCGGCTATGCGAGCCGTGAGTCGTTGCGCAGCTACCTGCTCGCGCTGCGGGAGCAGAGCCCGGACGCCTACCGTCGGCTGGTCGACCGGATGCGGACCACCGGCCGCCCCGCGCCCGAACGGTGGTTCCCGCCCCGCCCCGACTCCGTCAACGCACTCTCCGAGGCAGCGCTCACCGACAGCACACCCATCCCCGACGGCACGCAATCCGACCTCGCCCACCCCGACCCCACCCACTCCGACGAGGCCCGTCCCGAGACCGCCTACTCCGAGACCGCCCACTCCGACACGGCCAACGGCTCAGCCACCCCCCGCGACAACGCCGACGCCCTCGCCCCGGTCCCACTCGTGGACATCCGTGCCGCGGCCCCACAAGCGGACGCCCCCACACCACCGCCACTCGTGGACTCCCCCGTACCGGCCCCACTCACAGGCACCCCCGCACCGGCTTCGCCCGGCCACGCCCCCGAAGCGGCCTCGCCCGTCCGCGCCTCTGCACCGGCTTCGCCCGTCCGCGCCTCCGCACCGGCACCGTCCGTCCACGACCCCGCGCCGGAGGCGCTCGCCCAGGACCACGGGTCGGCGCGGCCCGCCGACCACGTCGACTTCCGCGACGCCACCTTCCACGGCCAGGTGGTCGGCGTGCAGTACCTCAGCTACCCGGCCGTGCCGGGGCCCGCGACCGGGCAGTGGGGTCCCGTGGACGAGGCCGACCCGGTGTGGTTCGGGGTGCGGCCGACCCGGCTCGTCCCCGGACTGGCGGAGGTGCCGCCGTACGTCCCCCGGGACTGCGACGCGGAACTGCGGGACCTGCTGGGGCGGGGCGGGCTGGTGGTGGTCCTCGGCGAGCCGTGCGCCGGCAAGTCGTACACCGCGTGGCACGCCGTACGGTCGCTGGCGGCGGAGGGCTACCTGCTGCACGCCGCCGATCCGCACGACGACCTGCGCAGGCTGCCCGGCGAGCTGAAGGACGATCCGGGCAAGCGGGTCCTCTGGCTCGACGAGCTGAGTGACCACCTCGGTCCGGGCGGACTGGACCGGCGGCTCTTGCAGCGCTTCACCGGCCGCGGTGTGGTGGTGCTCGGCACGATGTCCGCGGGGGAGTACTACCGGCGGCGTTCCGGGACCGGCCCGGGGGAGAGCGTGCTGGCGCTGGCCCGCACGGTCGAGCTGGCCCGGGAGTGGAGCGAGGCGGAGCTGGAGCGGCTGGCCGGGCACACCGATGACCCGCGCGCGTACCCGGCCTACCTGTGGAGCGGGCGGGAGGGCGCCGCCTCCTACTTCGCGATCGGGCACCTGCTGTACGACGAGTGGCAGCGCCTCGGCACGCAGGCCGAGCATCCGCGCGGGCGGCTGCTGGTGCGGGCGGCCGTCGACCTGGTGCGGTGCGGTGTCACGGAGGCCGTGCCGGTGGAGCTGCTGCTGCGGGCGGCGGCCTGCTATCCGGCCCACGGCGCGGAGCGGGAGCCCTTCGAGGCCGCGCTGGCCTGGGCCACGGCGCCGATGTTCGGGATATCGGGGCTGCTCGTGGCGGGGGAGAAGACCGGCACGTGGCGGGCGTACGGGGCGCTCGTCGCGGAGGCGCTGCGGTCGGGCGGCCTGTCGCCCGTTCCGGACGACGTGTGGTGGACGCTGCTCGGGGACCGGGCGGTCGACCGCCCGGCCGTCCTGGACGCGGCACGGGCCGCGCTGCGTGCGCGGTTGGACGGGGGCGACATCCCGGTCATCATGCGGTTCGCGTCGCTGACCGAGGGGGCGGAGCGGGAGGACTGGTACCGCAGGGCCGCGGACCTCGGGCATCAGCCCGCGGCCCTCCAGCTGGCGACGCTGCTGCTGCGCCGCGGCGACGACGGGCAGGCGATCCCGTACCTGGAGGTGGCGGCGCGGCGCGGCGTGGCGGAGGCGGCCCGGCAGCTCGCCGTGATCTACGAGGTCCGCGCCCGGTACTGGTGGGACCGGAGCCGTTCCCACCTGCCCGCGCCCGATACCGTCGAGGAGTGACCGACCAGCCCCTCCCCCCGGCCTCCGCCCCCGCCGCGCCCTCCCTCTTCACCTGGGAGTTCGCCGCGGACCCCTACCCGGCGTACGCCTGGCTGCGTGAGCACGCCCCCGTGCACCGGACGGAGCTGCCCAGCGGGGTCGAGGCATGGCTGGTCACCCGTTACGCGGACGCGAAGCAGGCGCTGGCCGATCCACGGCTGTCGAAGAACCCGGCGCATCACGACGAGCCCGCGCACGCCAGGGGCAAGACCGGGATCCCGGGGGAGCGCAAGGCCGAGCTGATGACACATCTGCTCAATATCGATCCGCCAGACCACACCCGGCTGCGGCGGCTGGTCAGCAAGGCGTTCACGCCGCGGCGGGTCGCCGAGTTCGCCCCGCGCGTGCAGCAGCTCAGCGATCAGCTCATCGACCGGTTCGCGGACCGCGGCTCGGCCGACCTCATCCATGAGTTCGCCTTCCCGCTGCCCATCTACGCCATCTGCGACCTGCTCGGCGTCCCCCGTGAGGACCAGGACGACTTCCGGGACTGGGCGGGGATGATGATCCGGCACGGGGGAGGGCCCCGGGGCGGGGTGGCCCGGTCGGTGAAGAAGATGCGCGGTTACCTGGCCGAGCTGATCCACCGCAAGCGCGCCGCGCTGCCCGCCGAGCCCGCGCCCGGCGAGGACCTCATCTCCGGCCTCATCCGCGCCTCGGACCAGGGCGAGCACCTCAGCGAGAACGAGGCGGCGGCGATGGCCTTCATCCTGCTGTTCGCCGGGTTCGAGACGACCGTCAACCTCATCGGCAACGGCACCTACGCCCTGCTCACCCACGCCGGGCAGCGCGACCGGCTGCAACGGTCCCTCGCGGCCGGGGAGCGGGCGCTGCTGGCGAGCGGGGTGGAGGAACTTCTGCGGTACGACGGCCCGGTGGAGCTGGCCACCTGGCGGTTCGCCACCGAGCCGGTCGACATCGGCGGGCAGCGGATCGCGGCCGGTGACCCCGTCCTGGTCGTCCTGGCCGCCGCGGACCGGGACCCGGAGCGGTTCGCCGATCCGGACGTGCTCGATCTCGGCCGGCGTGACAACCAACACCTCGGCTACGGGCACGGAATCCACTACTGCCTCGGCGCCCCGCTTGCCCGGCTGGAGGGCCAGTCCGCGCTCGCCACCCTCCTCACCCGCCTCCCCGACCTGCGACTTGCGGTGGATCCGACCGATCTGCGGTGGCGCGGCGGGCTCATCATGCGTGGATTGCGCACTTTGCCGGTGGAGTTCACTCCTGTCCGGTGATCGACCGGAGTGTGAAATGCCGTAGACCCTTGCCGGAAAGGGAAAATGACAGCCTTTCACGGCTGTGATCTTCACGTGATCTGTGCGGCATTAACTTGTGACTAGGGATCGTATGCCTATACGTTCACCCCTCGGTGCGGTAGTCCGGCACGATCGGCCGCACCGGTCAGTGCCGTCGCGCGAAAGGCTTCCGCATGCTCACCGGGAACGGTCGTCACCGTCGCCCCCGCCAGGCTCCGGCCCTCGTCGTCGCGGCCGGAGTGACCGGCTCCGCGATTGCCATCCCGCTCCTCGCCGCCACCGCCGCGAGTGCCGCCGACGGCACCACCTGGGACCGGGTGGCCGAGTGCGAGAGCGGCGGCGCATGGAGCGCCAGCACGGGCACCTCGTACTACGGCGGATTGCAGATCTCGCAGCAGGACTGGGACAAGTACGGCGGCGACAAGTACGCGGTCACCCCGGACCAGGCCAGCCGCCAGCAGCAGATCGCGGTCGCCGAGAAGATCCTCGCCGACCAGGGGACGACCCCCTGGGCCACCTGCGCCCTGCTCTCCGGGCTCACCGCCAAGTCCGGCCACATCGGGGTGGACACCGGTGTCACGGACGGCTCCTCGTCCGGCAAGAAGGATTCCGCGGAGGATTCGGACGGGTCGGGTTCGAAGGGCTCGGCGTCCGGGTCTGGTTCATCTGATTCATCCGGATTGCCTGGCTCGCAGGGCTTGTCCGACTCGCCCCCGTCGTCCGGCACTTCCTCGGATCCGTCCTCGGATTCCACTTCTGACTCCCTCCCGAGCGGTTCGCCGTCCGGCTCTCCGTCGTCGAGCGCGAGTCCGGGCACGGGCACGGGTGCGGGCCACGGCGCGACGGACGGGTCTGCGAAGTCCGGCAAGCCCGACAAGTCGGCATCACCTGACTCCAGTGCTTCGCCGGGAATCGGTGATTCGTCCACGGAGTCCCCCGACCCCGCCGGTGCGGACAACTCCTGGCGGACCGGCGGCTCCTGGAGCCTGGTCGACACCGGCTCCCTGGGTGGCGGCGGCCGTCATCGGGGCGGCAGTGCGGATGAAAGCGGGACAACCGGGGCGGGTGGCCGAGGGGCTGCCCCGTCCGGCAAGCACGTCTACACCGTCCGTGCCGGCGACAGCCTCGGCTCCATCGCCGACTCGCTTGGCGTGGACGGCGGATGGCATGCGCTCTACGCCGCCAACAAGAAGGTCGTCGGCTCCGACCCGGACCACATCACCCCCGGTCAGACCCTGAAGGCCGGGACCGAAGGGCGCGTCGGATAGCGGGAGTTGGCGCCCTGCTTCGGGCTTAATGTCCGGTTTGGCGAAAGTGTGGGATGAGTCTCAGAAGCCTTGATCGTCTTTGAAATTCCCCGAAGCGCGTGTCTACGGTCATGACCGCTCGCCACCGCGGGCCCCGGCTGCCGCAACGCCTAATCCTGCCAGCGGCCGTACGGGAACAGTCGTCGCGTCGAGCGCCGTAGGCAGGAGCGGGGGACCCAAGGTAGGTGCCGCTGCGGTCGGTTGACCGAAGCGGCTAGGGGTGAAGCCGCGCCTCCACACGGAGGTGCGGCCGGGCAACTCAACCGGCCCGAACCCGACAGCTCACCTCGCAGGCGTCGGTGAGGGGATCGATCCATGCTGTTCTCCAGCAAGGGCAAGCACCGTCGCCCGTCCAAGGCCACCCGCGTCGTCGCGCTCGCCGGTGTCACCGGTGCCGCCGTCGCCGCCCCGCTGATGGCCGTCGGCGACGCCTCCGCCGCCACCGCCTCCCAGTGGGACGCCGTCGCCCAGTGCGAGTCCGGCGGCAACTGGTCCATCAACACCGGCAACAACTACTACGGCGGCCTCCAGTTCTCCGCGTCCACCTGGGCCGCCTACGGCGGCACGCAGTACGCGGCCACCGCCGACAAGGCCACCAAGTCGCAGCAGATCGAGATCGCCGAGAAGGTCCTCGCGAGCCAGGGCAAGGGCGCCTGGCCGGTCTGCGGCACGGGGCTGTCCAGCACCCCCTACTCCGGCGGCGACTCCAGCGGTTCGGGTTCCGGTTCCGGTTCCAGCGGTTCCGGTTCGACCGGCTCCACCACCGGCCGTGCCACCGAGCAGCAGGCCGCCTCGCGCACCGCCGACCGCCCGGCCGCGAGCAGGACCGTCACCACCCCGACCGGCAAGAAGGTCAAGAAGGGCGACGGCGAGTACAAGGTCGTCAAGGGCGACACCCTCAGCTCGATCGCCGAGAAGCACCACGTCGCGGGCGGCTGGCAGAAGCTGTTCGAGCTGAACAAGGACATCGTCGAGAACGCCGACCTCATCTACCCGGGCCAGCAGCTGCACCTGAAGTGACCCCGGTGGTCCGCTCCTGAAGGGCCCCCGCCGGACCGCTCCTGGTTCGACCCCGGCGGGCGCTCCCGAGGCGACAGCCGATCGGCAGCCCGGTCACAGCCCCCGCACAGCGGCGGCCTCCATCGTGGAGGACGCCCGGGGGCAGCCCCCGTCCCCACGGGCTCCCCGCCCCGGCGCGCTTTCCCCCGTGCGCGCCGGGGCGGGTTCTTTCTGTCTGTTCCTTTCTGTTGCGTTCCTTTCCGTGCCGCTCGTCCTTTCCGCGCCGCTCGCCCTTCCAGCGCTGCTCGCCCTTCCTGCCGCTCGCCCTTTGGCCCGCGTCCGCCCGCTTTCTGTGTTTCCCGGGCATTCCCGCACGTCCGCGCCGCCCTTTACCTCGCGCACCCCGAGCCGGCGCCGGCAGTTTCCGTTCCCCCCTTTGTTCCGTTCAGAAACAATGTGTACCGTCAACTGTCGTCACCCTGTCCACGGGGCGGTCGGCTACCGGCCGAGGCCCCCGGGCCGGTTAGGCTCTAGTCGCAAGGCGCACAGCCCCGCACTTCCAGCGTCACATTCCATGAAGGAGATGCTCGTGCCGTCCATCGACGTCGTCGTAGCCCGGGAAATCCTGGACTCCCGAGGCAATCCCACGGTCGAGGTCGAGGTCGGCCTCGACGACGGCAGCACGGGTCGTGCCGCCGTCCCGTCCGGCGCCTCCACCGGCGCCTTCGAGGCCATCGAGCTGCGCGACGGTGACCCCAACCGCTACCTGGGCAAGGGCGTCGAGAAGGCCGTCCTCGCCGTCATCGAGCAGATCGGCCCGGAGCTGGTCGGCTACGACGCCACCGAGCAGCGCCTGATCGACCAGGCCATGTTCGACCTGGACGCCACCGACAACAAGGGCTCGCTCGGCGCCAACGCCATCCTCGGCGTCTCCCTCGCCGTCGCCCACGCGGCCTCCGAGGCCAGCGACCTCCCCCTCTTCCGCTACCTGGGCGGCCCGAACGCGCACCTGCTGCCGGTGCCGATGATGAACATCCTGAACGGCGGCTCGCACGCCGACTCCAACGTGGACATCCAGGAGTTCATGATCGCCCCGATCGGCGCGGAGTCCTTCTCCGAGGCCCTGCGCTGGGGCGCCGAGGTCTACCACACCCTGAAGTCCGTCCTGAAGACCAAGGGCCTGTCCACCGGCCTCGGCGACGAGGGCGGCTTCGCCCCGAACCTGGGCTCCAACCGCGACGCCCTCGACCTGATCCTCGAAGCGATCAAGCAGGCCGGGTACGTCCCCGGGGAGCAGATCGCCCTCGCCCTCGACGTCGCCGCCTCCGAGTTCTACAAGGAGGGCAAGTACGTCTTCGAGGGCAAGGAGCGCTCCGCCGCCGAGATGACGGAGTACTACGAGGAACTGGTCGCCGCCTACCCGCTCGTCTCGATCGAGGACCCGCTGTTCGAGGACGACTGGGCGGGCTGGAAGGTCATCACGGACAAGCTCGGCGACAAGGTGCAGCTGGTCGGCGACGACCTGTTCGTCACCAACCCGGAGCGGCTGGCCCGCGGCATCGAGGAGGGCACCGCCAACGCCCTGCTGGTCAAGGTCAACCAGATCGGCTCGCTGACCGAGACCCTGGACGCCGTCGAGCTGGCCCAGCGCAACGGCTTCAAGTGCATGATGTCGCACCGCTCGGGTGAGACCGAGGACGTCACCATCGCCGACCTGGCCGTCGCCACCAACTGCGGCCAGATCAAGACCGGCGCCCCGGCCCGCTCCGAGCGCGTCGCCAAGTACAACCAGCTGCTGCGCATCGAGGAGATCCTCGACGACGCCGCGGTCTACGCCGGCCGCAGCGCCTTCCCGCGCTTCAAGGGCTGATCCGCCGAAGGCCGAGGCTCAGCCAGTCGTACGTACGTCCCCGTACCCGGTCCCGTACCGTGTCCGGGGACGTACGCGCGTATGACGCGCACGGAGCACGCACGCGGAAGCACAGCGGAAGCGATCCGGCAGCATGCCGGCGGCACGCCGGAAGCGTGTGCAAGGCATGCGCGAAGCGTGCGGGGAAGCAGGCAGGGAAGGGGAGGCGGAGATGGCCGCGAAGGACCGGGACCGGTTCTCCACCACGACCCGGCTGCGGCTGCTCGGGGAGCAGACGGCGGCCCGGGTGTACCGTTCCCAGTCCCGGCGGCAGGACCGCCGCTCCCGGCTCACCGGACGGGCCGCGCTGCTCGCCCTGGTCCTGTGCACGATGGTGGTGGCACTCGCCTACCCGATACGGCAGTACGTCTCCCAGCGGGGCCAGATCGCCGACCTGGAACGGCAGCGCCAGCAGGCCCAGGAACGGGTCGAGCGGCTGCGCGACCTCAAGGCACGCTGGCAGGACGACGCGTACGCGGAGCAGCAGATCCGGGAGCGGCTGCACTACGTGCTGCCCGGCGAGACCGGCTACATCATGATCGACCCGAACGCGGCCAAGCAGGCCCGCGCCGACCTCGGCGCGGCCCACCGCCCGTGGTACGCGAACGTCTGGGACGGCGTCGACAAGTCCGACGCCTCCGACCAGTGAACCGACAGAGAGACACCCCGAACACAGTCATGGACACGCCTCCGCCGCCCACTCCGCGCACCGAACCGACCGCCGCGGACGTCGAGGCATTCAAGCAGCAGCTCGGGCGACCGCCGCGCGGGCTGCGCGCGATCGCCCACCGCTGCCCGTGCGGACAGCCGGACGTCGTGGAGACGGCCCCGCGACTGCCGGACGGCACCCCCTTCCCGACGCTGTACTACCTGACGTGCCCGCGCGCCTCCTCGGCGATCGGCACACTGGAGGCGAACGGCGTCATGAAGGAGATGACGGACCGCCTGGCCGCCGACCCCGACCTGGCCGCCGCCTACCGTGCCGCGCACGAGGACTACCTCCGGCGCCGGGACGAGATCGAGGAGCTGACCGGTTTCCCGAGCGCGGGCGGCATGCCGGACCGGGTGAAGTGCCTGCACGTCCTGGTCGCCCACGCACTGGCCGCCGGGCCCGGGGTGAACCCGCTGGGCGACGAGGCGATCGCGCTGCTGCCTGAGTGGTGGCGCAAGGGACCGTGCGTCACGGCCCCCTCCACCGACACCGAAGACACCGCCGGCACCACAGACACCACAGGCACCTTCAGCACCACAGGAGCCACGCTCACCACCGGCACTATGGACACCGAAGACACCGCCCACACCGGAGACACCGATGGTGTGAAGCACACCCCGGAGGGGGACGACCAGTGACCCGTGTGGCCGCCGTGGACTGCGGTACGAACTCGATCCGGCTGCTCGTCGCCGACGCCGACCCAGCGACGGGCGAACTCGTCGACCTGGACCGGCGGATGACCATCGTGCGGCTCGGCCAGGGCGTCGACCGCACCGGCCGGCTCGCCCCCGAGGCCCTGGAGCGGACCTTCGCCGCCTGCCGGGAGTACGCCGCGGTCATCAAGGAGCACGGCGCCGAGCGGCTGCGGTTCGTGGCCACCTCCGCCTCCCGGGACGCGGAGAACCGGGACGAGTTCGTACGGGGCGTGCTGGACATCCTCGGCGTGGAGCCCGAGGTGATCTCCGGGGACCGGGAGGCCGCGCTCTCCTTCACCGGGGCCACCGCGGAACTCCGGGGCCGCGACGACCTCGCCCGGCCCTACCTGGTCGTGGACATCGGCGGCGGCTCGACCGAGTTCGTGGTCGGCGACGATCGGGTACGCGCGGCGCGCTCCGTCGACGTGGGCTGTGTCCGGATGACCGAGCGCCACCTGGTCCACAAGGGCGCGGTGAGCGACCCGCCGACCGAGCGGCAGATCGCCGCCATGCGGGCCGACATCGAGGCCGCGCTGGACCTCGCCGAGAAGACGGTTCCGCTGCGCGAGGCGCGCACGCTGGTGGGTCTCGCGGGGTCCGTGACCACCGTGTCGGCGATCGCCCAGGAGCTGCCCGCCTACGACTCCGCCCGCATCCACCATTCCCGTGTCTCCCGGGACCGGGTCCGCGAGATCACCGAGTGGCTGCTGCGCTCCACGCACGCTGAGCGGGCCGCGATCCCCTCCATGCACCCCGGGCGCGTCGATGTCATCGGCGCGGGGTCGCTCGTACTGCTGGCGATCATGGAACGCACCGGCGCCCACGAGGTCGTCGTGAGCGAGCACGACATCCTCGACGGCATAGCCTACAAATTGGCAGAGCGCTTGACCTGCTAAAACATGCTCTGAAGCAGGAGCGGGCCCCAGACGGCATGCCGTCTGGGGCCCTTTCATCTCCGCACCGGGATGTCTACGCACCGCTGGGCGGCCCCGATGCGGAGCGTGAGCTACCGTATCCGGTCCGCATGGACCATTTCAATGGCAAACCAAATTCGGCAACATTCTGCCGTGACGAGGTGATCATCGGCCGTGAGCGTAGACGCGTGCTTGATCCCCCGCCCGGCCTCACCGCGTTCCGGCGCCTCCTCGCCGACCACGTCCGTGAGGCCCGCACCCGGCGGAGCCTCTCCCAAGAGC
This sequence comes from Streptomyces sp. NPDC001270, assembly GCF_042896695.1. Classification (NCBI taxonomy): domain Bacteria; kingdom Bacillati; phylum Actinomycetota; class Actinomycetes; order Kitasatosporales; family Streptomycetaceae; genus Streptomyces; species Streptomyces sp. NPDC001270. The sequence continues at coordinate 160,118 of NZ_JBIAXM010000013.1, forward strand.
AGCTCGCCCACGCAGCCGGACTCGCTCCCCGCACTATCGGCGCCATCGAGGCCGGCCGCACCGGCACCAGCACAGACAGCTTGTATGCCATCGCCTGCGCCCTCCAGGTGCCTGTTGCCCAACTGGTCCAGGGAAAGATCGAGCCCCGACCGTGATCGTGGCCGGGGCTCGACTGATCAAGCGCCGAGTGTGCCTGACGTCACAGCGCCGAGGAACGCCCCCCACGCCGCAGGAGAGACGGCCGCCGCACCGCGCGGGCGGTCCTTGGTGTCCCGGAAGTGCGCGCCGGCCTCGGTCTTGGCGACCTCGATGCAGGCCCCGTTGCCTCCGGAGTAGGAGGACGTGGACCAGGTCAGCCCGTCGTTGCTGTTGTGCATCTTGCTGTGCCTTTCGTTTTCCTTGATCAACCGGAGCGGGTAGCGCCGGAAGTCTCGCTGTGGCCGGTACGCATGGTGGCCGGTGGTTCGGGTTCCAGGTTCGACACGGCGGTCATTCGCACCAGCTGATGCCCTGGGTGTCCGCGGCCGATTCCCGGCCGCGGTAGTAGTCGATGTGCAGCGAGTCGGTGTGCGGGCGCCGGGTGCAGAACCGGTTGCCGAGGGGGTGCTCCAGGTAGCAGTAGCCAGCCGCGCGCCCGGCGGACTGCGCTGCCCGGGTCATCCGCTCGGCCGTGCTGTTCTCCGCGGGCTCCTCGTCTTCCATGTCTCCTCCTCACTGGTTGCGTGCTGGGCGGACTGGGCGCCGATGACGTCGAGGAGGCTCTTGCCGCACCAGCAGCAGGCCCATCCCGAGTACTGGGCGTAGGTGGGCGTCGGCAGGCGTGAGAGGGCGCTCCGTGGCGCAGGCCGAGGGGCCCCGCCCATCTGCCACGGGGGGAGCAGACGAGCGGGGCCGGGGGAAGGGCTGCTACTCGGCTGGCACCGGGCGGGGGAGCAGCCCGTAGTCCTCCTCGATCAACTTCGTGAGCGGCGGCCGGGAGGACTCAGGGCCTCTTGCGTGTTCCGGAGCACGAGATCTCGGTACGGGAGATCCACTGGGGGCAGGTCGGCGATTCGGAGTTCCTTCTCCGTCTGCTCGACGGCCGCCGTGGCGGCATTGGCATCCGTGCTGATGACCTCCGTCTCGACGAAGGCACCGGCGCCGACGACCATGTCGATCGTGACCGTGACGCCCGGGTGCAGCGCGTGGCTGTACGCCGTCCGGGTCTTCTCCACGCGGACCAGGAGCCGCATGCCGATGGCCTCCAGTAGCTGGTCCGCCTGGGCGGCCTGGCTCGCCGCAGCGAGGTGAACGTTCGTCTCCGGCTTCGCGATGACGCTGTCCGCGCTGTGCGTGGCCGCGGTGGACGGTGGTTTGTAGGTGACCTCCGCGAAGCTTCCGCGGCGGCGTACCCGCAGGCACTCGACGGTCTGCAAGTAATCGACGTCGGGCCGACTGTAATAGGTGTCCGTCTCGGTCTGCGGCTGTGCGCCCGTCCAGCCGAGTTCCGTCAACTGCTGTGCCAGGGAAGCCCCGTCGTCCGGGAGCTGCCGCTTGCGTTCCACTTCGATCTTTCCGTCCAATGCGGTCATCCTCCTGAGTTGATGGCTGAGTAGACCCGGGCGAGGTTCCCTTTGCTGCACCACTGCTGAAGGCACTGCATCCCCTTCCCGAGCGCGCGGGAGTCGGTGGCGGGGACGTTCGAGAACAGCACCATCTGCTTGGCGTCCCGCAAGGGGTTGGGGAGTGCACGCCGCAGGTACCGGTTGTAGTAGGCGCGGTCACGGCGCAGGACGTCCGTCACCCGCACGGGCATCAGGACGGTCCGCTCGTCCTGTGCTGCCTCGGTGGAGTGGACGGCGACGGCGGCCAGCAGCCCGTCGAGGGTCATGTAGGCGTATGTCTCGCGTCCTTCCCGGGTGACCCAACTCTGCCAGACCTGGCCGCACTCCCCGTCGTCCTGCTCGGCGAGGGACAGGAACGCGTTCAGGGCGATGTCGGTGCACTCGTCGAAGATGTCCCCGTCCACGGTGTAGTGGTCCAGGTAGTGCTCGCTGAGGGCGAGCAGCGTGGATTTCTGGGAGGCCGGTAACCAGTCGGTCTCTGTCAGGGCGTAGTGGACCCGTTTGTGGCCGTGCTTCGCGTCGATCCAGTCTCCTGCCAGGGGGCCCTCCAGGTGCGGTGTGAAGCCGAGGACACCCGATCGCCAGACGTGGTCGCGCAGGGTGACGTAGTGCCGCTGGACTTCCCGGAAGATGCCGACGGGTGCGGTGACGACCACCGCCGTGTGCTCGTCGAGCTGGTCGGCCGGGACGATCCGGGAGTTCTGCCGGCAGACGATGTGGTCGGCCGCGGAGTGGTAGGGGTGGGTGCCCTCGTGCAGGTACTGCGGGACGAACATCCGCAGGAACTTGATCCAGGACCGTGACGTGTAGGTCTGAAGCGAACGGTCGTGCAGCGAGGATGCCTTGACGGCGTATACGTCGCGGTAGGCGAACATGCCGTGAGGCCGTAACACGGTGGGCAGGGTACGGATCATCGCGTGCAGGCCGTTGTAGCCGCCGCCGTAGGAGTAGACCTCATGCAGCAGAGCGGACGCGCTGATGACGTCGACAGGTTCGCTGAGTAGGGTCCCGATGTCCTGGGCGAAGCCCGTGACCATCTGGCAGTTGCCGCCCGCACGGTTGAATTCGTCCATGGCCTGGACGAGCGAGCCCGACGCCACGCCTGGTACCTCGACCAGCGTGAGGCTGGGGCCGTTGCTGTGGTGTCCGTCGGAGGCGAGCTGTGAAGCCAGGTAGGCGACGGCCGACCCGCCTCCGGGCCCGACTTCTACCAGATGCGGATTGCTGTCGCGCACCCGCTTGAGCGCCTGGAGCGCGAGGAACGCTTTCTCCTCGCCGTGCGCATTGGCTGCGATGTCGATGTATCCGGCTGAGGTCTTCAGCATGGTCGAGAACGTGGAACCAGACATTTGCACTCCTCGTTGAGCGCACTCGGTCTCCGCCAACCGTCCTAGGGGGACGGGCTGGGGAGCTGTGTGGTTGGGGCGCCGGCGCAGTCGGGGCAGGCGTAGACCTCGTTGTCGAGGACGTGGGCGCCGCTCCGGCCACGCGCGAAACCGGCCGACTGGGCGCCCATGACGTCAAGGAGGCTCTTGCCGCACCAGCAGCAGGCCCATCCCGAGTACTGGGCGTAGGTGAGCGACGCGGCGGGCGGCGGCTCAGGCCGCGGGATCATGCCGGGCCATCTCGGTGGCGAGGGCACGCGCACGGCGGGTACCCGTCCATGAGCGGCGTCAGCACCTGGGCGGGCGGAACGACGACCCGTCCGGTGTCGTGGGTGACCGTGCCGTAGCGGTCTACCCGGTAGACGCGCATCGTCATGTAGCCGAGCCCGGACCTTGCGCGGGCAGGGAGTCTGTTCGGAGTCATCGTCGGCAGTCCCTCACCAGCCGGTACAGGCCGCGGCCGACGATGCAGTCAGCGGCTGTCTGCTCTGCCTGGCAGAGCGGGCAGGCCACGGTGTGGGTGAACAGGCCGCGGTGGGCGCGGTCGGCGACACAGGAGCGGCAGGCCCGGGGGAACCAGGCCATCCCCGACACCGCCGACGAGCCGTTCAACGGGGAGCGCTGCTGACCGAAGTCGACAGCGGTCGCACCGGTCAACGACGTGGGGCACCAGAGGCATTCGGCACCCCGAACCTTGCCGTCGGCCAGGCCGTCCAGGGCGGGCAGCGCCAGGATCAAAAGGACCTCGGCGGGGATCTCCTGAACCGTGCTGCTCATCTGATCACCCCGTAGAGCGGCTGGACGGTACTGTGCGGCATGTCGACTCCTTCACCAGTCGGCCACGCCCCGGGACCGGTCGCACGGTCGCCGGGGACTTCCTTCGGCCGGGATCTCGGGCTACTCACGTCGGCACCCGCACGTGACGACCGGCCACACACGAGTCGCACCACGCACCACGACTCTCCCTGCCATACGCAAAGGCCCAGCGACAGACCCGCAGTGAAAGCAGGCCAGGCCGTGAAGACGGGCGATGCTCACTTCGCGGTCTATGACCATCGGCGGGGGCAGGGGCGCGTCAGGCATCCCAGGTCCCATCTGCTCGGCATTCGCGTGCGACAGATGGTGGCCCTACCCGCACGGCAGAAGTACCCCGGTGAGGGGTAGTCAGGTGGCCGCGCACCACTCCGCAAAGTTGCTGAGGTCTTCGACGTCCGCACGCTTCAACCGACGCAGCGTCGCCGCGTCCTGCCGAACCCACGGATGCTCCCGGGTGTGCTGCGGCGCGATCCGACGCGCGACCTTCAGCGCCTCGAACGCATCATCCGGACGGCCGGCCCACAGCTGTGCGCGGCCCATCTCGATGTAGAACCCCGACCGTCGCTCCGCGGGGAGGTTTTGCGGAGGCGCCCATTCGCGGGCGACGTCCAAGGCACGGCCGGCGTGCTCGTCGCCGAGGCTCACCGCCACCGAGACCTCATGGACGCGCACGGAGTCCGGTCCGAACGCAGTCCCGCAGTAGACGTCCTCACGGACCCGGTCGCCCAAGGCGCGGGCCTCCGACAAGTGCGTGCCAGCCGCAGACCCGTCGCCCGCCCGGCCGGCGATGACTGCGGCCCGCATGTGCAGCGCGCCGCGTGCCGCCGTCGTCGGAGTGTCGTCCGGTGCGGGGGCGGCGTCGATGGCTGCCTCAAGCGCGCGCAACCCGGTGGCGTGCGCACGAGCGGCGAAGAACGTCTCGGTGCGCACATAGGCGACGGACGACGTGAGCACCGGGTCTTCGGAGGCGGGGACAGCCCACCGCATCAGCTCGATCATCCGGGCGGACAAATCCCTGGCGCCGACCTTGTACGCGACTGCGTCTGCCGAACGGGCCGCCCGCACCAACAGGCTCGCCCACTCCCGGCGTTCCCCTTCTGTTGCTGCGTGATAGCCGCGCAGCAGCTCCGGTAGCAGGTCGGGGAGCGCACGGGCGATCCGGGTGTACTGCGCGGCCAGGCGCCACCCGACCGCCTCCTCGACAGCCACGCGCAGTTGCGGCAGTGCGCGGACAGGGGCGCCGTCGGGGAGGTCGTAGGCGGCGATCACGCCGGACAGCGCGGGCAGCGCGGCGTGGACTCGGGACTGGGTCACCTCGCGGTCACCTAGCAGGCGCCCCGGGTCGACGTGGAGCGCGTCCGCGATGGCTTCCAGGGTGTCGGTGCTGACACCGCGTTCCCCGCGTTCAATTTTGCGGATGGTGCCCAGTGCTACACATGCGGCGTCGGCGAGTTGCTGCTGGGTCATCCGCGGGCGTGCCACGCTCCGGTAGTAGGCGATGCGCTCACCGACCGAACGTACGGACATGTAGGCCCCCGAACTGTCCTGGGTCTGCCACCGTATCGCTACCAGGTTGGTTCGTAAGGGAGGTCAGGCAGAGACGATCCCAACGAGGTCAAGCAGGCTGTCGATCCGGTAGTCCGCCGAAGCCGCCTCCGAGGTTCCCGCCCAGAGGTTGCCCCAAGGGCCGCGCCGCAGGTGCGCGGAGGGCAGGCCGGCGGCATGTGCGGGGCCGACGTCGTTTGCCGGGTGGTCGCCGACGTACAAGGAAGTCGCCGCGTCCAGGCCGGCCGCGGTCAGTACCCGTTCGAAGAACTCCGATGCCGGTTTCGCCACGCCCAGTTCGCCGGACGTGGTGATGAGGTCCGCGGGCAACTCCAGCTCGCGTAGCAACTCCCCGGCGCGGGCTGTCTGGTTGCCTGCGACGACGACGCGAACGCCGAGTTCGCGGAGTGCGGAGAAGGCGGGGCGGACGTCGTCGTACAGGTCGCTCTCGTCGAGGTACTCGCCGCGGCCGGCAGCTTCCCTCGCGGCGTACTCGGCGGGGATGTCGATGCCGGGGCGTAGCAGGCGTAGCGCTTCGGCGTTGTCGTCTCCGCGCGCGACTACAGCGCCGACGAGGGCTGAGAGAGTGTGATGGGGGACATCGAGCCAGTCGGCCCAGGCCGCCCAGTACCGATCATCTCGGGTGATCGTCTCGCCGACGTCGAAGATCACAGCGCGAATCATGGTCGGGAGCGTACCCGGGCATGACGAAACGGCCCCCACTGCCCGAAGGCAGTAGGAGCCGTTGCCGCTGGGGCGAGGGGTGCGATCGACCCAGCGGGGTTTCCGGAGGGTGCTCCTCCTACCTGACCACGCCGCCAGGGGCACATTCCGAAAAAAGGGGGCCGTCTGCCGGTCTCGGCGATTCGCTGGGATCGAGGCCAGGAGGCGACCGCCCGTGCTCATGCTGCCGTCGGCACCGCTTGCCGTCGAGTCGCGCGGGGCATCCGGGTGACAGCCGCCTGGGGCCGCCGTGGTTCAGCGGAGGAAGAGTGCGGCGGCGCCGGCCGCCGCACCGGCCACGCCCGAGAGGGCACCGACCGCGTTCAGCGGCCACCGGCTCCCCTTCAGCGCTTCGACGTCCGCACGGAGTTCGCCGGTGTCCTTGTCCATGTCCGCACGGAGCTGCTTCACGGCCTCGTCGGTATCCGCGCGGAGCTGCTTGACCGCCTCGTCGGTACGGGCCGTCCGCTCGACCAGCACCGACAGTGAACCCTCAATCCTCGCGAAGCCGGTCGTGACGGTGCCGCGCAGCCGCTCCAGCTCGACCGCCACAGACGCCTCGGGGACGGTCACGCGTTTCCCTTCGGCAGGGCCGCGGCGCTGGACGACGACCCTATGAGCGAGGACAGGGCGCCCTTCACGACGGCGAGGCCGGCCGGTATCGCGGCGACCGCGGCGGCCTTCGCCGTGGACAGGTCGACGACGCTGGACGCCAGGAGCAGGCCGAGGAACGCCTCCAGGTAGGTGGCGACGGTGCGCTCGGCGAGGTCGGTGAAGAACTTCATGGTCAGGACTCCTTGGGGGTGTCGAGTGCGGCGCGAACGGCGCAGTCCTTGGCCTCCAGCAGCTTGCGGAGACCGGCGGTCAGTTCGGGGCCGTCGAGCTTGGCGGCCAAGTCGTGCGCCAGCTCGGCGAATGGCCGGCTCACCGCCTGGAGGTGTTCGGGGAGGTGGTCCCACGCGAAGTGGCGGAGGACCGCGGCTGTGCCCGGGTGGAGGTTTTGCATGGTGGGCGCTCCTCAGGAGGTGACGGTGAAGCCGTGCTTCGCGCCGAGCTTGGAGAGTGTGGTCCGGCCGGGGATGCCGTCGGCGGCGGAGCCGGAGTAGCCGAGGCGCCGCTGCCACGCGGCGTAGGCGGTCACGGTGGTGCTGCCGAAGCTGCCGTCGCCCGCGTACCGGGCAGACAGCAGGCCCTCGGCGCGGAGTGCGGCCTCGACGAGGCGGACGCCGGCCGGGTAGGTCTGGTGGCCCTGCTTGGCGCCCGGGTCGGTGCGGGCCGCGGTGACCAGCTTCGACAGGTCGACGGCCGGTTTCGCCGGAGTGGTGGGTTTCGGGGCTGTCCCGGTGCTGCCCTTGGCGGCGTTGAGGATGGCCGCCATCGGGAACGCGCCCGGGTCGCCGTGGCCGTTCTCGGGGACGTGTTGGTGGCCGCAGTGCCCCTTGAAGCAGGTCCAGGCGCTGTTGCTCATGCGGACGCCGTTGGAGCCGTAGGAGCCCGGGTACGCCTTGAAGGTCACGCCGCTGGTGAGGGGCACGCCATGCTGGTCGTGCGCCCACCGGGCGAACGCGGCGAGGTCGCGGATCGCCCAATCCGGCAGGCTCGGCGTGTACAGGTGCGGGGTGGAGCCCCACTTCTTGTGGGTGGTCGGGTCGCAGGTGCCGATGATCTCCACCTGGCAGACGTTGAGGGTGTTCGTCTCCACGCCGCCCGCCTTGTTGACGAGGGCGCGTGAGGAGACGTCGAAGTCGAAGTGCTGGAACCACTCCAGGCGTTTCGCCGTGAAGTCGGGCCGGGCGGTGAAGTTCGGGGCCTCGGCGCCGCCGTTGTACGAGGGCAGTGATGTGCCCTCGGTGGTGTGCCAGACGATGGTGTTCGAGTCCATCGCGTCGCCGCCGTACTTGTTCTGGTACCAGTTCGCGGTCGAGGCGCCGGGGTAGCGCTGAGGGCCGGACTTGGCCATGCGGAGTCCTTCTCTGGGAATGCGAAAGCCCCGGCCGGGTGGCGCGGGGCTGACGGTGGTGGGGTGTGGGGGTGTGGTCAGGTGGCGGACTGGTAGATGCCCCAGACGCGGACGATGTCGCCGGCGGCGAGGGTCCAGGGGGTGGAGGTGGTCCAGGCGTCCCAGTCGCCGGTAGTGCTGGGTGATGCGAACCACATCGTGGCCGTGGTGGTGGCGTTGTTGGTCAGGGGGATGGCGCCCAGAACGAAGTTCTGGGTTCCGGTCCGGCTGGCGCTGGCGTTGAGGGCTACTCCGTTCGAGGCGCTCGCCCCGGTGACCGGCAGGGAGAAGTTCAGGTTGCCGCTGCCGAAGGTGGTGGTCGAGCCAACGGTGAACGTGATGGACAGGATCACGGTCCGGCCAATCTTCATGTACTGGCCGGCCAGGATCCCGTTGCCCACGGCGGGCGCGGTGCCGGTGGAAGCGAACGTCGGGGTGTAGGTGGTCCAGGCGCCGAACATGCTGTTGAGCTGGTCGCGGATCTCGGTGTTGAGCATGGCCGCCGTGACGACTTCGCCGACCTGCCAGGTTTTCGGTGCGAACGTCACGGCTGCACGGCCTCCTGTCCGGGGTCGGTGGTCGGAGGGCTGGGGTTGGCCGGGTCCTCGGGCTGCCACCAGAAGCGGTGCTCCAGCGCGAGCGCCTGGGCCTCGGCTGCCGTGGTGTCGGCGGGGAGGATCAGCGGTACCCATGCCCGCCTGCACTGCACGCACCCGAACCGCGGATCGCTCACGGACACGGTCCACGCAGAGCGGCAGGCGTCGCACTCGGCGAGCCAGCGGCCGTCATCGATCCGCGCGTACACGCCCGGATGGTCCGGGACCGGCTCGGTGGGGATGGGGACGCGGCGGCTCAGCCGGTACTCGGCCCAGTGGTAGACGAGTTCGGCGCCGGGCACCTGGGACCAGTCCTGCGCGGGCTGTCCGGGCCAGGGCGGCGGCGGCAGGTAGTAGGTTTCCGCGCGCTCGATCCTGTCGGCGGGCGGAGCTGGTGCGGTCATGAGACCTCTCTCAGTAGGCGAGGCGGGTCGTCTCGTCGAGCTTGCTGTACAAGGGATCGTCGAGGACCCAGACGGAGTCCGTCAGGGACGCCGAGGTGTGGAACTGGATCAGGTGCGACTGCTCTTTGATCGTCTCGGTGTAGCCCTCGACGGTGACCCGCATGCTCGGGGCCTGGGACTGGGCGGGCACGTTGTAGACGGTGAAGAAGCTGGAGATGTCGGCGTCGAGGATGTTCAGGTAGTTGGGCATCGTGTACGCCTCGATCGGCACTTCGCGCAGTTCGGGCGCGGGGTCGGCGTAGCGGGACACCCGCCAGTACGCGGCGTCCAGCACGCTGTTGTCCGAGGTTTTGAGGATGGACAGGGTGCCCGGGTCGTAGACCCCGAACGCCTGGATGCTCTGCGGTGCGGTCACCTTCTGTGTCGCGCCGCCCGGCCGGGACGCCTCCAGGCTGTTGACCAGCTTCTGGTCGTCGTCAGCGAAGGCGATACCGGGCTCCAGGTCGGCGTAGTCGACGGTGAACGCCTCGCTCGAAGGGCCGGGGTTGTAGCGCAGATCACGGGACTGGTAGGTCATCAGGAACCGGTCGCGGGCGGCGAAGAGTTTCCCGGACTCGGTGGATTCCACCTCCCGCATCCGCGCCACCACACCGGTGCCGCCGGGGCCTTGGGAGGCGATCGGGTCGTGGGTGGTGCCCTGGATGAGGGTGTCGAGCAGGCCCGCGTAGCTGCAGAGCCGGTAGACCCGAGTGTCCGCGCGTTCGCCCGCGAACCCGTTCATGCCCGCGCGGTAGTGGGACTGGAGCACGGCGCCGCCACCCCGCGCGTACACGGCGACGTGGGCGAGCGATCCGGACCACAGGCGGGTGCCGCGGTAGCCGCCGATCTGCAGGATCCGCTGGTCGAACCCGTCCGTGACCGGGATGGTCGGGTCCACGCCGAGGCCGTCGATGGCGATGCTGCCGCTCAGGCTCTGGTCCCATACGACCTGATGCCAGTTCCCGTCAGCCAGGCCGCTCGTCCCAGCGACCGTTTCCACGGCGAGGGTCCCGGCTCCCGCGTCGGTCCATTCGATCTGCACCCCGCCGCTCGCGGTGAGCGACAGCACCTGCACGCACTGCAGGTCCGGTGAGTACAGGCTGAGGATGGCCCGGCCGCCCGTGGTGGTCTTGAACCACGCCTCGATCGCGATCGTGCCGGTGGTGAGCTTCTGCTGCGTGGCCGCGCCCAGATCGACCGTCAGGTACTTCCCCGCGGTGGCGGTGGACGGGGCGAGGGTGGGGGTGCTGTCGCCGGTGGCGGCCGGCCCGGTGTCGGCGGCCATGGTGAGCGTGCCGCCGGATCCGGCCTGGGCGATGGCCATCGACGGCAGCCCGTTCCCGGACAGGTCACCGGCGCTGGTGGAGTCGCCGGGCTCGGTGAGCGGGTAGTACGCGGCCGGCAAGAAGCTGGCTATCTCCTCGGTGAGCATGGACCGCAGGACGGGCAGCCGGTTGAGGCGTTTGAACAGGTCCGTCGCGGTGATGGCAACGCTGCTGGACAGGCCCTGCCAGCTGACGGGGAACTCGTTGACCATGCCGTAGAAGCGGGGTTTGACGGTGGCGCCGGTCACCACGCTGATCCGGATGGGGGCATTGCGCCGTACATACGGGTAGTACGGGCTGGCCGCGTTGCCCGGCGTGAAGCGGCCGTCCTGGTTGTCCAGGCGCAGCGAGGCTGTCCCGGGCTGGGTCTCGGACAGTTCGTCGGACGCCCCCCGGGTGATGGTCACTCCCTGGGCGATGTCGACGTACTGGGAGATGTCCGTCCACGTGATGGCGGCCGGGTCCTGGACCAGGCCGCCCCACCCCATCTCGACGAGCAGCGCCACGAGGTCACCCCACTCCCAGGGCGACATTGCCGCCGTAGTCGCGTTTGAGTTCGAGCAGCATCCGCCGCAGCTCTCGTTTCAGTGCGACCGGATCGGTGCCGATCCCGGCCTGCACGGTCAGGTTGACCGTCGTCGAGCCGCCGCCGGCCGTGACCGCGGGCCGGCCGAGGACGGGCCGGGTCGCGGCCACCCGGCCGGAGACGGCATCCAGCGCGCGGTCCAGGACCGGCACGCCGTCGACCAGGCCCTGGGCCAGGCCCTGGGTGGAGTAGGCGCCGACCTGGGCCATGACGCGGGACGGGCTCTTGATGCCGAGGGCCTTCTTGATGGACTTCTCCATCCCCTTGGCGATCGACGTCATCAGCTTCTCGATGTCCTTCTGCTGCGCCTGCAGACCGGTCAGGAAGCCCTTGCCCGCCTGCTTCCCGGCGTCGTACATCAGGTCGCCGCCCTTGTGGCCCAGGGCACTGGTCTGGATGTCGATCTGCTTCTGGGCGTTGTTGACGGACGCCAGGGTGGCCTTGTCTGCGCCCGCGAGCGCGGACGCGTAGGCGTACCCGTCGACCGGGCCCATGTCGAGAATCTGCCGCAGCAGCCCCTTGTTCAGACCGCGCTTGGCCAGTGTGCTGATGTACGAGCTGAACGTCTTGATCTGGGACAGCTTCTGCTGGAGCCCGGACTTGATGCCGCCGGCGGTGACCTCCTCGGGGGACATGCCGAGGTTGGACAGGCCGGCCGCCGAGCGGGCGTTCGTCGTCAGGCCGCTCGTGTACTCCTTGGCCTCGGCGATCCGCCGGGCGAACGCGTCCCGCTGGGCCGCGTAGTCCTGCAGCTTCTTCGACTGCCGGTCGACCATCGCGAGCAGGCCGCTTTCCTTCTTGCCGGAGAACGCGGTCCTGATGTCGGTGGCCAGGTCCTTTGCTGTCGCCTGGATCTTGTCCCGGGACCCGGTCAGGCCCTTGATGAGACCTGCGCCGATGTCCTTGGCGAGGGCCTGCATCTTCTTCGACGGAGACGCGATCTCCAGCTCATCCCGCACCCCCTGCGTCACCGCCGCGGCCATACGCCGTGAGGACTCGCCGACCCCGGCCGCCGACGCGTCGATGCCCTTGACGAGGCCCTTGCCCACGTCCAGGCCCGCGGCACCCAGGCTGCCGGTGCCGAGGGTGCCGGAGTTGATCGCACGCAGCAACGGCAGGTACTGGCGGGTGCTGGCGGCGTTGACGACGAACTCGTTCTTGCTGAGCCACGGCGCGAAGACGCTGTCGCTGGTCTCCGTACCCGGACCGTCGACCAGGCCGCCACTGGCGTAGCCGCGGTGGCGGAACGTAGAGCCGGTGAACAGGCCGCCCGTCGCGCCGGCCGGGACTTCCTTGCCGCGGTACGGGCCGCTGCCGCCCAGACGGACGGTCTGCACATAGGTCGTAGCCGTCTTGCCATTGAGGGCGTTCAGCTGTGCTCTCGCCGATGCGATCTTGTCCTGAAGGTCCTTGATGGTCGCCTTGAGGGCGGCCTGCTTCGATGCCGGGACGGTCTTCAGCTTCGCCTTGGCCGCGTCGATCTGCGCGTTCCAGTTGGCGATGTTCATCTGCAGCTGGCGCGGCGCAAGGTTCTTGGTGGCCGACGCGGCGAAGTCGCCGGCCTTGCTCTCGGCCGCGCCGAGCGTGGCGATGTAGCCGTCCTTGAACTGGTCGAACTGCCGGTTGGCGGCCTTCAGCTTGTCGCCGATTCCTGGGAGGAAGCCGAACATCTTCGCGGGGACGGACACGGCGATGTCGATGGCGTCCAGGATGCTGCGGCTGATCATCCCGAACGCCCTGACGACGAACGGCGCAGCCTGGGCCGCGGCCTGCGTGATGTCGATCATGCCGTTGCCGAAGATGCGGGCCGCTTCCAGGATGCTGGCCCGGTTGTTGTTGACCCACAGGTCAAGTGTCTGCAGCGGGCCGATGGCCTGGTTGACCGAGGCGCCGATCGGGGCGAACGCGCCGAGGATGGCTGAGCCGGTGTCGGCGAGGGTGGGGCCGATGATCCGGCCGACGTCCAGGATGGCCTTGAACCCGTATCCGATGTCCTGGATGACGGGCCGCAGTAGGACTACCGCGCCGCGCACGGTGTCCATGGCTCCGGCGATCAGGCTGCCGCCGAGCTGGAACTGCTGGCCGAAGACGGGGCCGAGGGTGCGGCCGAACTCCCCGGCCAGGCGGCCCAGCCCGCCGAGGGTGTCGTTGACCGCGGAGAACAGCCCGTTGAGCATCGCGGCGGTGCCGGGGATGCCTGCTTTCAGCCCGTCGAACATCGCGGGCAGGCCCGTGGCCAGCAGCCCTCCGATGCCGTCGGAGAGCGCCTTGAGGGTCGGGCCGGACGCGGCGCCCAGGTCGAGCAGGGATCGGGTGAAGGGTCCGAGGGCGCCGGTCATGTCCTTGATGAACCCGGTGCCCAACTTCAGGTTGGTCTGCAGGTCGGACTGGAACCCGGAGTCGCGCAGCAGGCGGCCGACGCCCTCGGCGGCGTCCCCGAACGCCGAGCCCATGTCGGTCATCGCCCGGCCGAGGATTGTTACGACCGGCCCGGCCGCCTTCACGGCCTGGGTGAAGCCGGGCAGCATAGCGGCCTGGATCTCCTTGCCGATCGGGCCGAACTCCTTCTTCAGGCCGACCAGCGACTTCGTGAAGTCCCTCGCGGGCGGGCTGAGCTTCTTCAGCGCGTCGGCGTACTCCTTCTGCCCCTTGGCCTGCGCCTCCAGCGCGTCACCGACGCCGGAGACCCCCATCTTCAGGGTGCCCGCAGCGAGGCCGGCGCCCGCCAGGGCGGGGACTAGGGCGCCGAGGGCGGGCAGCAGGGACAGGCCCGCAGCGGCGGCGACGCCGAGCATCACACCGCCCAGACCGCCGCCGGACTGGCCGAGCGAGGCTGCTGCGCCGCTGCCCGCTCCGGTCACGTCGTCGAGCTGCCGGGTGACGTCGGGCATGCCACCGGCCATGAGGCGGGACGCATCCGCGACGGCGACGAACCGGCCCCGCAGGTCGTGCAGGCGCCCGTTGGCGTCCTGGGTGAACCGGGCGACCGCCCGGGAGTTGCCGTCCATGTCGTCGTTGAGACGGCGGTGCAGCCGGACCGAGGAGTCGCCGGCGTTGTTGAGGACGCGGGAGAGCCGGTCGTCGCCGTCGAGGATGAACCGCAGCCGCTGGGAGCCGGCCATCACTCACCCCCTTGCATCTGGGCCTGGTGGTTGTCGATCCACGCGGTAAGCAGCTCGAACTCGTCCTCGGTGAGGTCGTCGACATCCCGCGCTGTGTAGTGGAGGTACGCGCCGAACAGCGGCAGGTAGCTCAGGCGGCGCTCGGTGAAGCTGCCGTCTCCGTCCCGGCCGGGACCGGGACGGGGGCGGGGGCCGGGTCTTTTGGGGCCGTCACGGCGGTGATGGCCTGCTCGCACGCCTCACGGTCGGCTGCCGCGTCGCGCAACTCGTCGAACGCGGCGGCCAGCTGCTCCGGGTCGGCGCCGTACTGGTCGGCGATGCCCTCGGCGTAGGCGCGGACCTCCCGCGCGTCGAGCAGCACCCGCAGCTCGTCCTCGAACGGATCGAACGCCGCGAACCGCAAAGTGGGCTCGGTGCGTTTCTTGACGGCCCAGGCGACCGTGCGCAGGGCGTTGACGTCACCGGCCCGCAGCGATGCCTTGATGTCGGCCCACCGGCCGTCAGCCGTGCGCTCGATGACCTGGATCTCGGAGGCGCGCAGGCGGCCGGCGTCGAACCGCTGCGGCTCGCCGCCGTCGGGGCTGTACTGGATGATCAACGGGGTTGCTCCTATTCGAGGCGGCGCCGGACGTCGTCGAGGATCCGGGCGACCTCGGACTCCATGCGCGGGCGGTGGTTGCGGACGGTGGTGTCCCACCAGGGCGGGGCCGCGTACTGGTTGACCCAGCGGCGCCGGTTGCCGAACACCGGATGCCGCAGACGGCCCTGGTTCAGCTGGGCGGGGACGTTCTTCAGGTCGGGCGGCATGCGGCCCTTGTCGATCCACACCGTGGCGCCCGGGCTGGAGCCGGTACGGACGCTGATCCGGATGGCGTCGGCGATCGTCGCCCGCAGCGGCCGGCCGTTCGGGGACGGGCCGCCGGGCCGCGTGCTGCGGCCCTGGCTACGGATGTCCAGGCCGCGGATCGCGTCCTGGAGGTCGTCGCGCAGCGGCTCGGCCGCGCGCCGGACACGTCGGTGCATGGACTGGCGGATGTTCTCGCCACCGGCCGCCCGCAGGCGCCGCGAGAGTTCGAGCAGGCTGCCGGTGTTGAGGATCCGCACATCACGGGTCACGACCGGCTCAGACCGTGGTGTCGGTCGAGATGATCTCGATCTTCGGCTGGTTCGCGCCGTCGTACAGGCCGGTGAAGGAGAACGTCGGCTTGATCACGCCGAAGCCGTCCACGGTCGGCGGGCCCTCGTCGAGCTTGACCGCGGGCAGCGTGATCCGGAACGTCTCGAAGTAGGTGGAGGCGATGTTCGCGCCCACGAACTCCCACACCAGCGACGTGGCACCGTCCGAGGTGTGCAGGTCGTCCAGGGTCGTGGCGACGTAGTCCGTCTCCAGGCTCCCGGTGATTTTGACCTGGTCGTTCTCGACCGGCTCCTTCTTCAGCGCCGACTGGTTCGCGTAGAACCGCTCGACGTCCTGCGGGCGCTCGATCTTCACGGACACCTTGCGGATACCGTCAAGCGCCGTCTCCGTGCCGAACGTGCCCGTCTTCAGCGCCATCTGCCCGAAGTGGAACGGGCTCATGTTCGAGTAGGAGGCGGCGGTCAGCGTCTGCGTCTCGTCGCAGTCCTTGCCGTCCACCTCGAACGTGCCGGTCAGTATGCCGCCGACCTCACACGAGAACTCCCCGCTGGTGACCTTGCAGCCCAGGAACGTCTTGTTCGTGACCGCACCCGTGGTCAACGGCACCCCCAACTGGAGGGTGAGGGACTTCCCGGCCGTACTCGCCAGAGTGTGGGTCTGCAGGTACGCGGCCGTCGTGGCCTGCTGCACCGGAGTGACCGTCGTCCCCATCAGCGCCTGGACCAGCAGGCCCATGCCCTTGTTGACGACCTCCAGGTCGACGCTCCCGGAGACCTCCCGGCGGGTGACCACACGCCGCGAGGACAGGGCCAGCAGGCGGCCTGCCGCGATCCCCGCAGACTGCGCGGTGGTCTTCTTCAGGACCAGGCTCTCCTTGGTGAACTCCAGGAACCTGGCCGGCGCCACGTAGGTGCCATACGTCGTCTCGGCGCTGATCCCCAGCTGGGCGCCGAGCCCGGACCCGATCGCCACAGATCAGCCCTCCGTCTTCTGCGGCTTGGCCGCGGTCTTCTTCGTCGCGCCGGGCTCCTCGATCGGCTCCCAGTTCGCGGGCTGGCAGACGTAGCCCTCGAACCGGTCGTCGGGGACCTCGACGATCTCGTCGGGCTCGACCGTGCGACCGCCCAGCTCGGGGACGGTCACCTGCTCGGGCCCCACAAAGCGCACACGCGCCATGGCAGTTGCTCCTCAGGGTGGAATGGGTTCAGATGCGGGCCTGGCAGGTCACCGTGAACGCCAGCCCGGCGATGGCGCCCTCGCTCTGGGCCTGGGTGAGGTCGCCCGCGGTCAGCTCGGCCCACAGGACCGTGCCGTTCAGGGTCGGGGCCTGGGGTGCCGTATCGGTGGCGCGCAGGGCCGTCTCGACGGCCGCCACGATCTCGAAGACTTTCACGCGGCGAAGGGCCATGTCCTTGTCGCCCGACCGGGATTCCGCGTAGCAGGCGATCGAGAACGTCTCGTCGCGGGTGCGGGCGCCGGCCGCGTTCCAGGACTGCTCCAGCGTGACGGCCGCACTGTCGCCCGGCTGCCAGCCCACGTGGATCCGGTGCTTGGCGGTGAGGTTCACCGACTCGGGGCCGTCGGCGATCCGGATGCCCTCAAGGGCGGGCGACGCCCGCAGGATCGCGAGCAGCGCGTCGACTGCGGCCGGGACGCGGGAGGTGGGCATCACGCCACCCCCGGCGGGACCTTGTACGGCTCCAGCAACTGCAGGACCCGGTTGGGCACCGCGTACCCGAAGCCAGGGATGGGCTCGGTCACGTTGAAGTCGTCACCGCCGCCGATCCCGGCCAGACCCCGGGACGCCCCGTACTGGGTGCGCCACAGGTGTTGCAGCAGGATCCGCGTGGCGAGGCTGATGGTGGGCGGCACCTCGACGCGGCCGGCGCTGTACCGGACGCTCCACACGGTCCCGCCGAACGATCCGCCCCGGTAGCGGACGATGCCGGTAGCGCCGTCCAGGACCAGCGCGGCCAGGTCGAGTGGGTCACCCGCCTCGACCGCCGGTACCACCGACACCAGGGCGATGGCCGGAACGCGCGACAGGCACATGGTGTTACCGCGGCCCTCGATCGTCTCCGTGACCTCACGGGTCTCCACCGGGCCGACGTGCCGTTCGATCACCGCGGTGAGTCCGTCGATGTACGCCTGCAGCTCGGTGTCGTCGGTGTCGGTCTGGATGTCCAGCTGCTGCTTGGCCTCAGCCAGCGTCAACAGCGCCATGCCGGCCTCCGGTTACTTCTCGGCGGTCGGCTTCGCCGCGGCCTTGCGGCGGGGCGTGGCCTTCTCCGGGGAGCCGGGCACGGTGGCGTGCTCCTCCACTGGGGCCTCGCCCCCGGCGGTGCCGTCGTCCTCGACGGCCAGGCCGGCCGCGATCATCTGTCCGGCTTCGCCGTCGGGCAGGTCGACCACGCCGCCCCGCTCGGGCCAGGGCTCACCGTCACGGGTGCCGGAGATCGTGACCTTCATACGAACGCGCATCTGTTTTCCCTCAGGGCTGGAAGGGGCGGCCACCGGTCGTGGCCGCCCCGGGTACGGATGGGTCAGGACGCGCCGCCGGCGAAGACCTTGACGGCGCCGGTCTGGTCGACGAGCAGGCCGTCCGCGCGGATGATCGCCCGGAAGGTGGTCAGGTCGGAGTTGAACGCGTAGTCGTCGGAGCGCTCGAAGCGCACGCCGCCGGCCATGCGGACGAAGTACTGGGAGAAGTCGCCGAACGCGACGGACTTCGCCGATACGGCGACCGCGGCGACGTTCGGGTCCGTGTGGACCGGCTTGCCCAGCAGTGTGTCCGGGGCGCCGACCTGGATGGACGGCTGCCACAGGTACTGGCCCTGCAGATCCTTCAGCTTCCTGGCGGCGCCGAGGGTGGCGTCCCGCATCAGCCAGCCGCACGAGGTGCTGTTCCGGTACGGCGCGATCACGGAGTAGAACAGGTCGATCAGGTCGTCCGCGGTGAACGCGCCGGCCGCGCCGGTGCCGCCGGTCTTGCCGGTGGACGCCGAGGTGATGACGCCGGTCGGCTGGCCGGTGCCCGAGCCGGTGATGGCGTGGGTGCCGAATGCGTTGCCCAGCGCGCGGCCGGCCTGCATGGACAGGTAGCCCTCCAGGTCCACGCCGGTGTCGGTGAGCAGTTCGGAGGACGCCTGGAGCAGAACGCCGTACTTGTAGGCGCCCAGGGTCCGCTTGGCGAACGCCGGATCGGACTCGTTCAGCGGTGCGGCTTCCGCGGTGAGCGCGGCCGAGGAGTGCGCGGTGGTCACCGGGATCTCGATGGTCTCGCCGGACGCAGTGTTCAGGACTGTGGGGCCGGCCATCATCAGGCCGGACACCTCGATGAGGTGGGCGATCAGCCGGCCGTAGAAGGTCGTCGGGACGGTGTTGCCGCCCGCGGTCGCGGTGCCCTTGACGAGGTCACGGAAGCTGACACCCGCGGGCGGGGCGATGTTGATACCGCGCATCTCACCCCGCGCCCACCGGCGCAGCTCCGACTCGTGCTCGGCCGGCTGCCGGCGGGCCTCGGCGGGCTTGGCGAGCAGCTGCGTGAACGCGTCCTCGGCGTCCTTGCTGCGCTGCTCCGCCCCGGCGAGATCCTTGACCCGTTCGTCGATCTTGTCGAGGTCGGCGGACAGCCGCTGGTAGGTCTGTTCCTCCTCGGTGGTCAGGTCCCGCTTCTCCTTCTCCGCGGTGTCGAGCAGTTCCTTCGTCTGCTCCCACACGTTGAGGCGGCGCTCCTGCAGCCGCTTGATGAACTCGGACATCGTGGCCCTCCTTGGGCATGACGACGGCGCCCGCGGCCGGTTGCCGGGGCGTAGGGATGTTGAGGTGGGTGTCGCCCTGCCTCAGAAGGTGCGGCGCTTCATCAGTTCGGCGCGTCGCTGCCGTACCGCGACGAGCGGGTGGGTGTCGCCCTGCCCGCCGGTCGGGATGACCGTGGGGGCCGGGGCCCCGAGGAACTGCTTCAGCTCACCGGCCACGGCCGCCGCCCGGACCTCCTCCAGCCCGGCGCCCGCCCGCTCGGCGAGCGAGCGCAGACCGGTGGACGTGTCCAGATAGGCCGGGTCGTTGACCGGGGCCACGTCGATCAGCTGGCCGGACAGCAGGGTGCGGACCGGGAAGCCGTCGTCCGTCATCGCCCAGTCGTCCTCGAAGGTGTAGAACGCGAACGAGGATTCGGTGACGTCACCGCGCTGCACCAGCTCGAAGACGTCCGCACGGGCGGCCGGCACGTCGACGCTGTAGTCCAGGCCCGTGCCGTCCGTCTGCAGCCGCAGCGTGCCCGCCCGCGTGGTGCCCAGCAGCATGTTGTTGTCGTGGTTGTAGCGGGCCATCACCCGCGGCCAGCCGTCGCCGTCGCTCTTGGCGAAGAAACCGGGGTCGATGCGCTCGACGAACCCGCCCAGGTTCCGCGACAGCGTGTTGAACTTCGCCGCGTACCCGCCGATCGTCCTGCTCTCGCCCGCCGCCCGGACCTTGACCAGGCCGCGGGTGAACCGGCGCTCCGTCTCACCGTTCACGTCATCCATTCCTCTCCTGCACAGGCAGATGCAGCGGCGTGTAGTCCTGCCCGAGGCCGCCGGGCAGCGGCGGCTCGTCCTCCAGCCGGCGCAGTTCGTCGATGTTGTTCAGCCCGATCGAGCGGGCGATCCGGTGCGCCTGGTAGCGGGTCAGCGTGTCCGTACGCAGCATCGCGTCCGCGTTGAACGCGCACTCCTCCGTCGGCGGGCGCAGGCTGGAGAACGCCTCCTCCAGGCGGGCCAGCCACGGGCGCAGGGTCCACGTCAGAAGGTCGATGCTGTTCTGCTCCACGGTGGCGTAGGTGAGGCTGCCGCCGGTCTCACCGCCGACCTTCTCCGGCGGCACCCCGTAGATCGCGGCGATCTGGTTCGCGGTCGCCTTGATGGTCTCCAGGAACTGCGACTCGTTCGCCGCAACCGAGATCGGCCGGTACTTCACGCCGTTGCCCAGCGCGACCACGTCACGGCCCTGCGCGGCCTCCTTGAACCGGGCCTTCAGGATCGTGGCGGCGTCCCGGTCGACGGCCATGTCCGACTCCAGGACGGCGCTGGGCGTGGAGCCGTTGGCGAACCAGTCCCGGCCGAACTGGTTGGCCAGCAGCCCGGCCTCCGTCGTCGTCGCGAAATAGGCGATCGGCGACAGGCCCAGGATCTGCCCCGGCATCGTGTAGGCGGGGATGTGGAACATCTGCCCGTCCTCCAGGCGGCGGCCCTTGTAGTACCAGACCGGGACGGGCGCCAGGTTGTCCATGATGCTCACGTCGTCCGGGTGGAGCCACTCGATCTGACTCGGCCAGCCGTCCGGCCCCCAGGCGACGATCAGCCCGTAGGCGTTGCCCCGCAGCGTCAGCGACGTCATGCACCGGTGCAGCCAGTCGTAGCGCCAACCGACCGCGGCCGGCCGCCTAAACAGCGGGGGCGGCGGGATACGCCGACGGTCCTCGCCGTCCGTCCGGTACGTCTTCAGCGGCAGCGAGGCCACCGAGTCCGCCAGCAGCCGCGTGGCCGCATACACCGGCCCCAGGCGCAGCGCCCGCTCCTGGCTGCTGCCGCGCAGCACCGCCGGGTCCGAGCCCGCACCCCACACGTCCTGATACGAGATCGCCCGCTTCAGCGCCGTCCGGCGGAAGGGCCACCACCTGCTCACGTCATCCCCTCCTCACCACACGCTTTCCAGGATGTCCTTGGGCTGCTCAACCTCGGCGCCGAGTCCCCACGCTGCCTCGGTGGCGGCCACGAGCGGGCTGATGTCGACGCCCACGGTCCGCCTCGCCCACGCCCACGCGTCCCCGAGGTCCCGTTTCTGCGCGCCCGCCAGAGCCGACGCCAACGGCGCCTCGTCGAAGTGCGTCAGGGACTGCGTGGTCACGGCGTCGTAGAACTGCCCGCAGGCCGCCGCCATCTCCCGGGCCTTCGGCTTGACCACCTCGACGCCCAGGCCCTCCCCCTCGTCCTCCAGGGCGGGGATCAGGGAGGCCGCGGCGCTGGCCGGGTCGACGACCCAGCAGTGCGGCTGCCACTTCCCGTGCAGTTCCCGCGCCCGCTCCACGATCCAGCCCGTACCCGGCCGGTGGTCCACGACCGTCACGTGCACGCCACCACGCCAGCGGAACGCCGCACAGATTGCCGCATGGCTGCGCTCGGGGGTCATGTCGATGGCGAACGCCACCGGCGCCGAACGCTCCGCGTCAGCGACCGCCAGAGCCCGCCATGCTTCCTCGCCGATGACCTGCCAGGTGTCCGCCTCGTCCGACGGATACTCACCCACACCCAGCCGCTCGCGCTCGAACACTCCGGACGTGCCGAGCGAGGCCCGCTCGTTGCGCACGAACTCCGGGCTGATCAGGTAGCCCAGGGACGGGTTTGCCTTCGCCCAGGACGCCGGATCGTCCGAGCTGTCGTGGTCCGTGCAGCCCGGCGAGCACTCGTCCAGGTGCGGGTCCACCGACCACTCGAAGTACGTGAGCGAGGGATCCGGTGTGCCCGACTCCAGCGCGGCCAGCGCACGCCGCCGCAGACGCGCCAGCTGCACGGACTGCGAGCCGATGCCGGCGCTGCCCAGGTACCAGATCTGCGGGTTCTCGACGGCGGACATGGTGGGCATGAGCGCGCCCATCGCGTCGTCACCCAGGATCATGTCCTCGTCCAGGATGTTGCAGTCCCCAGTCCAGCCACGACCGGAACCGCCCGACCGGGCGATGAACTGCAACTGCTCCCCAGTCACCAGCGTGATCGACGTCTCCGTGGTGTTGCACAACATCCGCTTGACGCGTTTCCGCAGCTCAGGGCACCCGAGGATCAGGGACTGGATGCGCTGGAACGCGACCCGGGCCGTCTTGAACTCGTGCGCCGAGTGGATGATCAGCCGCTCCTTGAGCACAAACAGCCCGGCCAGCTCGCGGGCTTCGATCACCCCGCCCTTGCCGTTCTGGCGCGGGACGTTGACGGCGACCTCGAACGCGGACCACTGGCCGTCTGCCCGCTCCCGCAGACCGACGTCGAGGATCCGCTGCTGCCACGGGAACAGCTCCAGCCCGGCGATCGCCGCCAGCTCCACGGCCGCCTGCCCGGCCGAGGACAGGAACGTCGGCGGCGCAGTGAACAGCCGCGGCGTCTGCAAGCCCCGCATTTCAGGCTCGGCGAGCACGGACACGGCCGTCCTCCCGCTTCTTCGCCAGCTCGTCAACCCGGTCCGTCTCGGCAGCGACCGGCGCCAGCTTCCGCAAGGACTCCAGCACTGCGCGTAGCTCACGGCCCGCGTTCGCCTTGGCCGTCGCCCCGTCCTTCCCGTCGAGGGTCGCGGCGAGCGTGAGGGCGAGTTGCGCCAGGCCGGGTGCGATCTCGCCGACCCGGAGCCGTTCGATCTCGGCGGCGGTCGCCTCGACGTTGGTCGCCATGATCACCCCCGGGTCAGTCACACAACGTGACGTCACCCAGGGTGACGGTCCGCTAATTCGGTCGAACTGAGTTCACGCGGATCAGCGAGTACAGACCCCGTGTAAAAAATCGGGCGACAAGGGCGTTTGGGTCGCCCGGGAAGGCTCTCAAAGAACCGGCCGGTGCCGGTCACCACTCCATCGTCCGGCCGGCCCGGACCGTCTGCCCGGTCGCCGGCCGTGACCGGTACCAGCGTGCGGCGACCCGCTTCATCTCCGGGTCGCGCATGGCTTCGATGCGCTGCATCACGATGTCCCGGCCCGGGTCCACGGCGACGACCCGCGCGTCCATCCGCTTGTACCTGGCCATGGCCTTGGCACTGGGCATGGTGTGGATCAGGTACACGTCGACCTGGTCCCGCAGCTCGAACGCCTCACGCATGGCCGCGTAGCGGGCCCGGTGGGCGACGCGGAGCTGCAGCGAGTCCTGATTCCAGGCCGGGGCGCCGGGCCCGGTGAGCGCGCGGGTGATGCGGTCCAGGTCGATGACGATGTCCGCCGGCTTCGCGTGCGCCTCGATCCAGCTGGACTTGCCTGCGGCCGGCGGACCGGTGATGACGTACAGCACAGGGGGTCACCACCTCAGGGCGGGCCGTCTGCGGGGCTTGGCGGCGGGGCGGTTGCCGCGGGCGCTGTTGCATCGCCGGTGCGCGGCCCGGGCGTTGGCCCTGTCGAGGAGGCTGCCGCCCTTCGACAGCGGCACCTGGTGGTCGAGGGTGAAGCTGAGCGGGTGCCTGGCGTCGAGGTCGTAGCCGATGGCGTGTCCGCAGATCCAGCAGGGCAGGTACTGGGCACGGAGCCAGTCGACGAGGCGACGGTAGGGGCGCCCGTTGCGGGGGTTGCCAGCCACGGGCGCTACCTCCCCCGGTCAGGGTGCGTCTGTGGGCAGGTTGTTGGCGTAGTCGTCGAGGGACTGGCCGAAGTCGTCGATGGCCTTGTTGAGGTCGTCGTTCATGTGCCTGCCGATGATCCCTTGGGCGTACTCCTGCATGGTGTCGTCGTCGATCCCCTTGCAGGCGGCGGGTCGTCTGATGTCCATGTCGGGATCGGGGGCTTTGACGATCTGCTTCTCCAGGGCGGCCTTGCAGGCGGCAGGGTCGGCTTTGACCTTTTCGGAGCTGCTGCAGGCGGTGAGGGCCGCGGTGAGGGCGAGCAGGGCGGCACAAGCGGCTGTGCGGGTCTTCATGGTCCCCCCAGTGGTTACTGACGCTGAGGTGGGCATCATGCGCCACGCGAAGCTGCCATGGAGGGCCTGTGGTCGTGTTGTGACGTTGAGGTCCGCCGCCGGGCGTTGCCGTCACCCGCAGGGCCACCCTCCAGCCTGCTGCGCCGGGCGGCGGACGGACACGACGAAGCCCCAGCCGAGGGGGACTTGCGGCTGGGGCTTCGTCGTGTGTCTGTGGTGTCCGGGCACGCCGGACGTGGGGCCAGTGTCACTGATGATCAGGCGGATTGCAACTGTTCGCCTGTCGGACTGGCGGGTCGCGTGTCGGTCACTGCTGGCGGAAGTGTTCTGTGGGCGTGGTGCGGGTGAACTGTCCGATGCCGCGGTATGCCCGACGGGGGTCCGACGAGGCGGCGTTCTTGCTGGCAGTGAAGTTCTCGCGCGTCGGACGCTCGGCGAACTGGTAGGCGGCGAGGGTCGGCGCGGTGCCGCGGGGGACGATGCCGTGGGCCCATGCGGTGCGGTAGAGGGCGGCGAGTTGTCCGACGGCCTGTCGGACGGCGTCCGCGAACGTGTCGTGTGCGCGCATGAGGTCGGCGATGTCTTCGGCGAACGCGTCGTCGGTGACGCGGACGGTCGGACGTGCGCCGGTCTTGGGCGGGGTGGGCTGGGTACGCTTCGTGCTGCTCATGGTCGGGGTTCTCCGATCGTGGGTAGTCGGGCCCGTTCGGCGGTGGAGTCGCCGGTGCGGGCCCGCGTTGGTGTGTGGGTCAGGCTGCGGCTGCGGGGTCCGGGTGGGTCCAGGTGTGGCCGCATCCGGTGCAGTGGGCGACGGGTCTGGCGCCGGCGCCTCCGTGCATCTCCAGGCGTCCGCCGCAGCCGGGGCAGGGGCGGGCGATGGCGGCTGTGCGGCTGCCGATGTCGAGGGCCTGTTCGATGCGCTGGCGGGCGCCTGCGGCCACGTTGGCGATGAGCTGGGCCTCGCGGTCGGGCAGCGGCCGGAACGGGCCCGGTGCGCCGTGTACGCGCGCGAGGAGCCACAGTGCTGCGCGGGTTGCTGTACGGCTGCCTGAGTACTGCCAGCGTCGGGGGTCTGTGGCGTCTGCGTGCGCCAGCTGGTCGCGGCGGGCGCGGTCGGCGGCCGGCCATGACCGCGGGGCGGACGGCATGGGGGAGCGCTGGACGATGGCCGCGACCTGGTCGGCGGTGGCGACGAGGGCGGCCTCCACGGTGCGCATGGTGTCGAGGATCTCGATGCGCAAGGGGGGCCGGGTGGCGCCGACTTGGTTGGGGTCGCGGTCGAGGTACTGGCGGGTGTAGGCGGCCTGCCAGTGGGCGGCTTCGACGAGTTCGGCGTCTGCCTGGTCGAGGGCGGTCAGGTAGTCGCTGATGCGGCCGGCGGGGGGCCAGGTGGTGGTGCCGGTCGAGGCGAGGGCGTCTTGGAGGTCGGTCCATCGGCGGGCGATGGTCTCCAGGTTGACCTGTACCGGGGTGGCAGCGGTCATCGCGGGGCTGCGCTCCTTGCGGACGTACGGGAGTGGCTCAGGTGGTGGGCTGCTGGGGGCCGTCGAGGGCGGCGCCCAACTCGGTGGCGGCGCTGCCGTAGGCGCGAAGGACGGCCCACCGGGAGGCCAGGGCGCGTACCCGCTCGATGGCGGCCTCGGCGCGCTCCAGGTCGGGCACGATCTGCTGGACGTGGCGTTTGTTGCCCGCTGCGACGTGTTCGAGCGTCTCGATCCGGCGGTACAGCGCGTCGAGGGCGTCGTCGGTGATGGTGTCGGCGGTGTGGCGTTCGGTCATCGGTGACTCCGGGGGCTGTGGGGCTCTGTACGCCCTTGTGAGGCTCGTACACGGGTGCGGGCGATGATCCGGGCGTGGAGGCGTCCGTGTGCCCAGGAGGGGCGGACGACGTGCCGCCACAGGCCGCGTACGGCCCACGCTCCGAGGGCGGTTCCGGCGAGGAGCACAATGGTGGCGACGGCGGCGAGGACCGCGAGCCAGGCGAGGAATGCTCTGCCGAGGCTGGTCAGGGTGCCGATGGCTTCGAAGAGGATCACGGCTGCTGTCCGCCCTGTGTCGCGGTGGCGGCGCGCCAGGCGTCGAGGACGCGCTTGGGGATCTGGCCGACGCGGGGGCATTCGACGCCGTTCGCGTCGGCCCAGGCGCGGACCTCGCGGGTGTCGTAGTCGCGGACGTAGGCGGCGCGTTTCCGCTTCGCCTTGGCGGGCGCCAGTTCCTGCTCGCGGGCCTGGAGTTCGGCCAGGCGCTGTTCCAGCTCCTGGCGCTCGGTGGTGATGGCGGTCAGCTCCTGGTCCGCGGCGTGCCGGGTGCGCAGGCCGTGCAGCGCCATGCGGGCGCGTGCGGCCTGCTCCTGGACGTCCTTGTCCGGGTGAGCGTCGCCCCAGGCGAGGAGCTTGCCGACGGGCAGCTGATCGGAGCTGGCGGCTTGGGCTGCGTGCACCGTGGTGTTCATGGGCTCGATCCCTTCGTCGTCGGGGAGGTGGAGGTGGTTGTGTCGGGCGGCGTCGGGGCCGCCCTGGGTGTCGATCTCGTCGAGGAGGTGGCGGAGGGCGGTGACGGTCATGTGGGCCCCTGGGGGTCAGGCGGTGGTCTGGCGGCGGTCTCGGCCGATGGCGGCGAGTTCGGCTTCGAGGTCGGCGAGGTGCTGGGCTTGTTCTTCGGGTGTCCAGGGTTCGCCGGGTGGCTTGGCTGGGGGACGCGTGGGGATGGCCTCGGCGAGGAGCCGCTCGTACGGGGTGCTCACGACGCGGTCCTTTCGGCGTCGAGGGGCTGGCAGTGGGTGTGAGTGATGCGGCCGGGGCGGCGGATCATGGGCGTGTGGCAGCGGGCGCAGCGGACGAAGTCGGCGGGTTCGTCGGGCGGGTCCGTTCCTGGCTTGTCCTGGTGATCGATCTGCTCACCGGTGGGCTCACCTACCTGAGGTTGGGAAGAGACCTCAGCCAGTTCTTGGGGTAGTTCCTTGGCTATCCCTGGGTTGTTCGGGGCGCGGTCCCCCGAACCAATCGGGGCGCGGTCCCCCGAACTCATAGGGGGCGCGGTCCCCCGAACTTCCTCCGTCGTACCGTCGGTAAGTTCAGGTCGCGGTCCCCCGAACTGGTTCGGGTCGCGGTCCCCCGAACTTTTCTCGCCCTGCCACACCGCTGGCCGCTTGCCCGGACGCCGCGCGGTCGCCCTGAGGTACTCCTCGGCGGCCGTCCAGTCCGGTGCAGGAGCGAGCAGCAGGACATACAGAGTGGGGGCGCCGCGACGGCGTGCTCCGCTGATACCGACGACGCCCGCGCGGATCGCGGCCTCCAGGTAGCGGCGGCTGTCTTTCTCGTCGGCGCACGCGGCCTTGGCGATGTCCTGGATACGGATGGGCTTCCGGTCGGCGAAGCGCAGCTCTCCGGCGGCGTTGGCCATGGCACGCAGGGCATAGAGGAGCGTGGGCAGCCCGGTGCGCCGTAGGGCGGTGGGCATCTGCCGTGTCCACTTCCAGGCGAGGGCGTTGCCGAAGGCGTTCGGCACGCTGCCGCCCGCTGGGGTGGCCTGCTCCTCTGTGCTCAACGTGCTCTCTTCTCAGCGATGGTGCGGGACCGATCCGGCAAGGCCCGGGGCGACCGCTGTACGGCCGCCCCGGACGACGGGCGGCTAGCGGACGTACTCGGCGCGGCGGCGGTCCTCCTGGCGCCGCTTGTGGGCCTTCAGCTCGGCCTCGGTCGGCTTCGACGCGGTGACGTCCAAGAGGGCGGCGTCCGGGCGCTGCGGGCCGTCACCGACCTCGTCCAACGTTCCGTCGATCTGCCGGCCCCTCCACATGGCGCGCTTGGCGTCGGCCAGGGCGGCGGCGTCCTCGTCGCTGCGGGCGACCTCGCAGGAGGTGACGCGGAGCTTGACCTGGGGGTCCTTGTCTTCGTCCTCGGCGTGGCCGGTGTAGGACTTGGAGGTGAGTTCGACGATGGCGAAGACGACCTTGCCGGGCTTCTCGAAGAGTCCTCGGCGCTGTTCGCGCGAGAGGCTGTTCTCGATGCTGGCGGCGGCGGAGTCGAGTTTGACTTCGGGGACGTCGGCGGGGCTGAGCTTGGGCATGTGCTGGGCCTTTCTGGATCGGTGGTGCTCGGGGTAGAGGTCAGAGGTTGCGGGCGATGGCCTTGGACAGCTCCATGACGAAGCGGTCGCGGGCGTCGTCGTCCATCTCGGGAGCGAAGGCGAAGTGGAGGCGGATACGGGGCCGGTCGCCGTCGCCCGGGTCCACGCCGAGTTGGAGGGTGTGACCGGTGGGCTCCAGGCCGTCGGCGCCGAGGTTGACGGCCCACTCGGATACGTCGGCCGCCCCGTTGATCAGGTCGTGGATGCTGCGCTGCGCGGCGTCGTAGTCGTCCTCACTGAGGCTGCGCCATGTCTGGTCGTCCATCTGCTCACCGACGCCCATGAAGTCGGGGTCCTCGGTGAGGGCGGCGTGCTGGCGGGCGGCCTCCGCGCGAAGGTCGTCATCGGTGTACGGGCGGTCGGTCACAGGTGCTGTCCGTTCAGGTGATAGGCGGCGGCTGTCTCGGTGGCCTGGAGGGTCAGGGCGTCCTCGGCGCAGACCTTGTGTGCGGGCTTGCG
This sequence comes from Streptomyces sp. NPDC001270, assembly GCF_042896695.1. Lineage (NCBI taxonomy): Bacteria > Bacillati > Actinomycetota > Actinomycetes > Kitasatosporales > Streptomycetaceae > Streptomyces > Streptomyces sp. NPDC001270. Next base: position 188,626 of record NZ_JBIAXM010000013.1, read on the forward strand.
CTTGCCGTCTCGCAGGTGCGTGGGGAAGCCGCAGTAGCGGCAGGGGAGTTCGCGGCCGGACCAGTGCACGTCTCCGTCGCGCCAGTCCAGGAGCCGGCCGGGCTCGTAGGCGGGCGGCGGGGCATGACGACGTCGGCGGGGCGTCACGCGGCAGCCCTCGCAGCTTGCTTCCGGTCTGCCTTGCACGCCTCGCAGTACGCCGTGCCGTCCGGCTTGTACCGGCCGTGCTCGGCCTGGTCGTGTCCGTGGACGCAGAACGGTTTCCGCTCCTGCCCGCCGGTGAGGTACCGCAGCTGCTCGCGGTTCCTCTTCCGGCCGGCCTCGTCCTCCACGTGGTCCGGAGCGACGCAGTGCTGACGGCCGCAGTCGGCGATGGCGTAGCCCACGGCGTCGCGGCCGGTCCGGATGCGGAAGGCCACCGCGGCGGGGCTGTGGGACTCCTCCTTGTAGCGCAGGACCGGGGTTGCGGAGGTGGCGGCGCGTTCGCCGGTCCACTCCAGGTGTCCGCCGTCGGCCGGCTGTGTGAAGGCGGCCCACTTCTCTTCGAGGGTGCGGGTCTGCTCGACGGGGACGTACGCGGGGAGGTCCAGCTCGGCGCGGATGCGGGCGACGCGGTGCTTGTCGCAGCGCAGGTCGCGGGAGATACGGCTGTTGCTGTGGCCGTCGCGGAGCATGGCGGTGATGTCGGCGCGGGTGGCGTTCTGGTTCATCGGGTGGTCACCGCCTCGCGGTCGGGCCACTGGCAGCCGGCCAGTGCCGCACGGTGCCCGGCCGGGACCTCGGCCAAAGGCTGCCCAAGCCAGTCCAGTCCGGCCGCCCGGAGCACCAGCGCGTCGGCTTCGTTGTCGTTGTCGAGGACCGCCCCGTACCGGCGTTGTGCGGCCTCCATCACGGCGGCCTTCCGGGAGCCGCCGTTGCCGGTGGCGTACTTCGCGCGGGACATCGGCGGCATCACGGCGACGGGGATGTCTCGGGCGCACAGGCCGTCGACGATGAGCCACCACAGGCCGCCGCGGTCCCAGACGGAGCCGCCGACGGAGTGGTGTGAGGGTCCTTCGATGACGGCGAGATCGACGATGCCGACGGCGGTGAGGACCTGATCGGTGATGCCCTTCAAGCGGGTGCGGCGCTGGACGATGGTGTCTTTGCGGCGTCCGGTGGAGGGGATGAGGGTGGTGCCGCCGAGAGTGGCGATTCCGGTGCCGGTGAGGCTGATGTCGAGTCCGGCGACTCGGTAGCGGGGCCGGGGCCCGGCCGCCGTGGTGGCGGCCGGAACCTCGGTGTCGAACAGGGCCGGGGTACTCACTGTCCTTCCTTCCGGGGGGTTTTGAGCGAGGGCTCGTTGCGGTGCCGGCCACTGGCGGGGGCCGGGCGGACGTACCAGCGCGCGAGGAACGTGGCGGCGGTCAGAGCGGCCATGAGGGCGGCGGCGCCGACGGCGATCTGGGCGTTCATGCGCCGCCTCCGTTCCGCTGGTGCGGGACGAGCGGCCAGGCGGTCGGACAGAACGCGTCCGGGTTGGATTTGCGGAGGAACCGCTGAAGGCCGGCCGCCTGCTCGGCCGCCCATGCGACCTGCGCCGTGTGCAGCTCGTCGAGGTTCATCGCGGCGAGCTGCTCGTACCGGGAGCCCTGCCGCCAGGCGACGCGGCAGGCGGCGATCGCGTCGGCGTCGGCGGTGTGCGCGTCCCCGATCGGCACCTGGTAGTGCTCGCACAGGGCGGTCAGCTTCCGTGAGCCCTTGCGGTACTTGTCGACCTGCTTGTCGATGACGTACGGATCGACGACCGGGAACCCGGCGGGCAGCGGCTCAAGTCCGTACCGGCGGGCCTCGCGGTCCAGCATGGTCAGGTCGAAGCGGGCGTTCATCGCGACGACCGGGAGGCCGTGGGTGATGGCCTGCCCGAGCGCGGCGACGACGTCCGCGACGACCTCCGCGACGGGCCGGCCCTCCGCGCGGGCGCGCTCCGTCGTGATGCCGTGCACGGCGGCGGCCTGCTCGGGGATCTCGATTCCGGGGTCGGCCAGCCATGTTGCGGAGGCGGTGGGCTGGCCGCCGCCGCACTGGACGACGCAGGCGGTCACGATGCGGTCGTTCTCGAAGTCGACGCCGGTGGTCTCCAGGTCGAAGCCGGCGAGGCGGCCGAGGTGCCAGCTCACTGGCCACCTCCGGCGGCGCGCTCCTTGCCGATCCGAACGACCATCGCGCCGATCTGCTCCTCGTCACCGACCTCGTTCGTGACCAGCGCACCCAGCTGACGTGTGCTGCCCAGCTCGTGATGGATCTGCCGCAACCGGCCCGCGCTCGTGTGCGGGCTGCAGATCTCGTCCAGGTAGCTCGCAGCGGGCCGGACAGGAGACTCCGAGCGCTCGAACTCCGTGGCGTCGGCATCGCGGTCCTCCGTGGGCACCAGGCCCGCCGACAGCAGCAGCGTCCGCAGCGCGATCGACTGGGCCTTCGGCGTGGACCGGCCGCCGGAGTCGGATGCCTCGCCCGCGGCCTGCGTATCGAAGAAGTCACCGGCCGGGCCGAAGATCCGGTAGGTGACCAGAACGGTGCACTCCCGCTTCACGCCGCCGCTCTTGGTGCTGATGTCCCGGTACTGGGGCTCGACCCTCACCGGCGCGACGACGACGCCGTGCTTACGGCAGGCCGGGCCGAAGGCGTTCAGGGCCAGGTCGACGCCGCGGAAGTTGAACCGCCCGGCGTTGCCGCCGTCGAAGCGCTGGTTCTTCCCGATGGCCCGCACCTCGCCCATCACCCGGGACCAGGCGACGACGGCCGGGATGGACTCGGCGTCCTGGGTCAGGTCCCCAAGGTCCGGCTCGGTCAGGTCCGGCGCCGGCCGGGATGCGGCCGGCCCGTTGAACGGCGGCTCGCCCTCGGTCGGTGTCCGGCCGGCCGCAGCGGCTGCGTTCTCACGCAGTCCCATGTCAGATGCCCCCCTTGTACTGCGGTGCGATAGCGATGCGTTCGGTCGGGTTGGGCGCGACGCAGTCCCGATAGGCGTCCGGGTAGCGCTCGGCCATCAGCTCGAAGTCGACCTTCGGAGCGGCGTTCGTGGGTTCCAGCGAGTAGGCGCGCTCCCCACTGAGGCGGGCTTCCTGTGCCGGGCCGAGCGCGGCCACGAGGCGGGCCTTCGCTGTGTTCTTCGCCTTCTTCGCGGCGGCCTCGGCGCGCTGGTGCCGGGTGTAGTCGAGGAGTGCGCTGTAAGCGTCGGGGTGCATGTCGACGTCGACCGACCCGGTGCGGGTGGGGTGCAGGCGGCGGAACATCTTCGTGACCGCGTCGCCGTCACCGGTCGGCTCCGGCGGCACCTCGGCCTGCACATGCTCGGTCCAGAACCGGTCCACGGCGACGGTGATGTCGGCCATGACGTCGCGGTACTCGTCAGCGCGGATGACGCCCTGGTGGTAGTCGTTGCCGCCGATGAGGACGGCGTAGTGCATGTGCTCGTAGCCGTTGACGATGATCTGCCACAGCACCTGTGCGGTGACGTCGTCGGGCGCTCCGGCGTGCCACTGCGCGGACTTGAACGCCGAGCGGGTCTTGATCTCCAGCGCGCAGGGCGCCTGCTCGTCGGAGTCGAGCGGGCACTCGGTGACGCGCCGGTCGAGAGTGGTCATCCAGTGCGGATGGTCCTGGTGGGCGACGAGGCCGACCCGGCGGATCACCGACCGGTTCTGCATGGCCCAGCGGTCAGCGACGTTCGCTTCGTTGACGGTGCCCCAGTAGGCGTCCTCGCCCGCGTCGTCGACGTCGTAGCCGAGCTTGTCGTAGTAGACCTTGACCGGCGGCTTCTGCTTGATCAGGCCGAGGATGGCGGGGACGTCGCTGGAGCCGATGCCGGAGCGGCGGGCGGTGAGCCAGTCGGTACGATCGGCGTCGGCGGGGAGGATGAGGCGGCCGGTGGGTGTGACCCGGCGGCCGGCGGCCGGGGCCTGCGCCCCGGCCTGCACGACGGTCGTCATCGGTCCAGCTCCCGCACGAGTTCCTCGGCGAGGTGCTGCGCGTCGGCGACCTTCTCCGTCAGCAGATGGTGCTCACGCTTCAGGTCGTCGCGCTCCTCGGTGACCTCGGCGAGCTTGCTCTCCGTGTCCTCAAGCGCCTCTTCCAACTTGACGATCTGCTCTTCCAGTTCAACAACGGTCGTCATCAGGCGCCGTCCTTCCTTGAGTTGGGCTGGCACTGGTGCCGGGACGCGAGCGCCATCAGGTCGACGAGGGAGTGCGGGCCGACGCCCTGGTCCAGCCCGCCGCACGCCGAGCAGCGCAGCTCCGTCGCGGCACGATCGGTGCCGTCGCTCGTCGTGAACACGGGCGTGAACTGGCCGAGCACCCACCCCTCGGGGGCCGCGTGCATGCGGCCGGTGGCGTAGCCGCTGCGGTAGACCGGGTCCGTCTCCTCGTCGGCCACGGCCATCACGGCGCGGGCGAGGCGCTCCAGGTCGTCACGGCACTCGACGAGGGCGTACGGGTCGGCGCTGCGTAGGGCGGTGACGTAGTGCTCAAGCCGGGGGTCGGCCGGGCCGGGAGTGGCATCGGCCGCCGCGCGGCTGCACTTCTCCCTGGCTATCCGGCGCAGTTCTGTCGTTGCGTGGACGGCCGCGGAGATAGCGGACGTCCCGTCGATGCGGTCGGCGGCCTCGCGCAGCACCTCGGCACGATGCGCGTCGACCAGCTGCTCAGCGCGGGCAACGTCCTCCAGGGTGGCGATCCCACCCATGCTGTCCTCGGACAGCGCGGCGATGATCTGACGACGGGCGCTCATCGCTCACACCCCCAGACCACGGCCCAGCAGCCGAGCGCGTACAGGGCGAGCGCGGCGGTGACGATCAGGGCGGTGATCACGAGCGCTCACCGCCCGCCTCGATCAGGTCCCGGCCATGGACGCGTACGACGTGCTCGTGCAGCTCCTGCTCAGCCGATCCGTCATCCACGTGCCAGACAGTCGTGCGCCACCCGCACGCGCCGCACTTACGGGACACCTCGGCGCTCCGCTCGTCGACCGGGCGCGCACCCGCGAAGGGGTTCAGCTCGGAGAAGTGGCCCGAGCAGTCGTCGGCTTCGCACGAGTACGGATCGGCTCCGGGCTTGCCGCACTGGCACACGGCGGCGGTCTCGTCCTCGCGGAGGGCCTGCACCGGCGCGATCCGCTGCGTGATCCCGTCCGCCTCGGCGGCGGCCTGGTCGGTGAGCGCGTACGCGATCGGGTCCTCGTCGACCGGCCGATCCTTCGTGCAGAGCGCGGCCTCCAACTCGGCGACCCGGGCCCGCAGCCGCCCCGCGGCCTGATAGTCCGGGCGCATCGCCGTCACCATCGCGCGAGCGTCACGCGCCTGCTCGACGAGTTTCCGGCTGAGGTCCCGCAGTTCGGCGGCCTCCGCCTTCAGCTGGTCGCCATACGCCTTCCGGCCCGCGATTTCCTTGCCACGCTGGCGGCACATCGCCTGCACCTCGCGCAGCAGCGCAGTCCGCTTCTCCAACGAGGTGCGCAGCGCGTCGGCCTCGCGCCTCACAGAGCGCGTCTCGTTCTCCGCCAAGAGCCGCGCCTGACCCGACTCCTCTACCTGCGCGTGCAGCCGCTCGTTCGTCCCGAACACCGCATTGCGCTGGTCACGGAACGCGTCACGGGATTTGCGCAGCCGCTCGTGCTCGGCGGCCGTCTCAGGCGACTGGAGCAACTGCGCGGACTCCAGCGCCTCAGCCGCCTGCGTCGCCAAGTCGTACGACGGACCATCCAGCCACGCCGCCTCGATGACCCTCTTCGCCGTGAGGGCGAGAGACGAGATCGTCATGCCGTCACCGCCTCGGCGGCCTGGAGCGCGGCCCACTCCTCCGGCGAGTAGGTCTCGGACGTCGCCACGAACACGGTCACCCCATCGATGACCGCCCTTCCGCACGACCTGCGCGCCCGCCAGCCAGGGAGGTAACTTTCCTCGTCCTTGATCTCCAGTTCGATGCTCAGCGACGCCGCCCACTGCCGGGCGTCGTCAACGGTGTCCGGCTGAAGGTCGACGCTGGCGTCGCTCGCCGTGGCCATGGGGCGTACGCCGATCAGCTCGGGAAGGTCGGTGCGCTCGTCCAGGAGCCGGGTCGTCACCTGGCTCACGCGGAAGGCGTTGGCCTCCATCGCGCGCAGGGCGAGAACGGCTCGCGCCCCACTGTCGGTAATCTTGTTGGTCACGGTGACCTCTGCTTTCTCTGTGTGTGTGGAGGCGCCGAGTCGTGGGGTCGCCAGGCCGGGAAGTCAGGCGGCCCTTCGGCGCATGGAGGGTCAGGCGGCGGCCACCAGTTGGTCGCGGCGATGCCGCGTCAGCAGCCGCTCGTAGGCGGCAGCCCGCTCCGGGCTCAGCCGTCCCGCCGCGTAGTCAGCGGCAATATCCGCGAGCGCCTGGTCCAGAACGGCGCGCGTCGCGGCGTATGCCTGAGCGCGGGTCACGGTCAGCGCGCTCACGCCGGCACTTCCGTGCGCGCCTCCGCCTGCTCGGCGGGGATGCGCAGGACTGTGACGGGCAAGTGGTAGTTGACCTGGACGCGTTCGGCGGTGCTGGCACTGACGCCACCGACGCCGTGCCACAGCCGCCACCCGGTCATCTCGCCGACGCCCAGGGCAAGGGACATCTGGCGGCTGTTCTTGTGGCCGGCGCTGCGGGCCGCTGCTCGTAGTGCTGTTCGGTCGTACCTCACGGAGACATACCTCTCTCGCTCAGCAGGTATCTACCTGCTGCGGTAGATGAACCGTATCAGCTATCTACCTGGAGAGGTAGGTATGATTTGCGTGAAGGTTCCGTGATGGAGGGCTCTTTGCAGGTGAGTCAGCTTGTTCGATTTTCTGCCTCAACTACCGTTCTCTGTAACGGTTGCAGTATCGAACACGTGGGGGATACTGTGCGGAGGCTAGCCCCACCGCATATGCCATTTGCCCCGATCGGAGACTCCATGTCGCGATAGCTACTCCCGTCGACCTATCACGCGCGATAGCCTCTCCGGCATGTCTACGCACAAGACGGATGCCCAACGCTTCGGCGTATGGCTGGCTGAGCAGCTGGAGGCCAGAGGGTATGACCTCGGCCCCAGAGGCGGAGGCCGCACACGATTTGCAGAAGATGCCGGGGTCAGCCCCCAGGCCCTCGGTCGATGGCTCCGCGGCATCGAGCGCCCCGCCACTACCGCCATCGAGCAGATCGCCCGACGCCTCGGTGTCCCGATCGCCCCCCTCCTCGCCATCTGCGGCTACATCGATCCAGATGAACTCCCGGCCCGGGGGGACCGGACCATCACTCAACGCGAGGCCCTCGAAGCCCTGGGTGTCACTAACCCAGCGCACCAACAGGCCGTACTCACCATGATCAGCGCCCTCACAGGGGGGGCGAACACCAGCTAGGAGCGCACGACATGAGACGCCGTATCGACATCCGCTCGCGCACCCGGTACGCACTCGCCGGCATCGCGGCACTCACCATGATCGTGGGCCTCGCGGTCCAGATCACGGCACGCACCACCAACACGATCACCACGGCGTCCGATATCGGTCTCGCCCTCACCACCCTGGGCACCCTCAGCCTCGCTGCCACGCTCCCGGTCGCCGCCCGCGCTTACTACCACTGGGCCCACGACCGGGGGGTGACCACGCACTCCAGGCATCTGCGTCTCGACGCCACGCTCGCCCGCGGCGACACCGCAGACGTACTGCGCCTGGACAAGCGCGCGAGGTAGCGCGCACCGCATCGCATCGAGGCCCCGGCGCGGCACCGCGACCGGGGCTCATCTGTACCCGGAGCCAGACCATGACAGCAGCAGAGGCACCACCCACATTCCAGTCAGCCGATCACCTGCAACTGGAGCCGTGGATCGGCTACATCCGTGTTTCGACCTGGAAAGAAGAGAAGATCAGCCCTGAGATCCAGCGGGCCGCGATCGAGGCGTGGGCATCGCAGACCGGCCGCCGCATCGTGGAGTGGATCTCAGACCTGGACGTATCCGGTCGCCACTTCAAGCGGAAGATCCAGCGGGCCATCGAGCTGGTACAACGAGGCGTCGGCCGAGGCATTGCCGTCTGGAAGTACAGCCGGTTCGGTCGCGATGACTACGGTATCCGCTTCAACCTTCATGCCCTCGAAGCGGTCGGTGGCAAGCTGGAGTCCGCCACCGAACGGATTGACGCCAGCGACGCCGTCGGCCGGTTCAGCAGGCGTATCCAGTTCGACCTGGCCGCATTCGAGAGCGAACGGATCGGCGAGGCATGGCAGGAGACCCACAAGCACCGCCTCGCCCAGGGCGTGCCCTCCGCCGGCCGCCCCCGCTTCGGCTACATCTGGCACCCGCGCCGAATCCCCGACCCCACCTCGCCCACCGGGTACGGCACCCAACCAGAGCTGTACGAACCGCACTCCGAGCTGGCCCCGGTCGTCGCATCCCTCTACGCCCAGTACCTCGGCGGCACCGGCATGGTCGCGCTCGCCCAGCAGCTCAACGTCGCCGGCCACGAGAGCACCCGCGGCGGCCCATGGGGCTACGGCAGCCTGCTCCGCTACATGGACAGCGGATTCCCAGCTGGCATGCTGCGTGTCCGTGACGACTGCGACTGCCCCAAGGCTGAGGGCCGCGGCTATAAGAACTGTCAGCACTGGCGGTACATGGACGGCGCCCACTTGCCGATCATCGGTTACGGCGTAGACACCGACCCCACAGAGATCTGGGAGGCGTACCGTGCGCGGCGATCCCTGGTCCGCCGCCAGCCGATCCGCGCACGCCACGCCACCTACGAACTCACGGGCCTGGTTCGCTGCTGCTACTGCCGTTCTTCGATGAGCCCAAAGCGCCGCGCCGACGGCCGCGATGTGGACTGGCGGTGCTCACGCAAGTCCGACGGCGTGACTTGCCCCGGTACCACCGCCCCCGGCAAGTGGCTCCTGTCCGAGATTGTGCGTCCCTTCATCCAGGACGTGGCGGCTGGCGTGGACGCGGCTCCGTCCACCATTCCCGTACCGCGCCCGGCCGGACCCGACCCGGCTGTGGAGCGCGCCCGGCTCACCGCCGAGACGGCACGGCTCTCAGACGCACTGGCCAGGCTCACCACCGACTACGCCCTCAATCCAGACAGATACCCGGCCGACGCCTACGACCAGGCCGTGAAGAATCTGGAAGCCGACCGCAAGCAGGTGCTCGCCCAGCTGGCACAACATGAAGGGGAGAAACCGAAGAAGACGGCTGCGGACTTCCAGCCCCTGGCGGCCGATCTGCTCGCTCAGTGGGAGGAGCCGCACCTCTTGACCACGGTGCAGAAGAACCTGCTGCTGCGGCAGCTGATGCGGTACGTGTGGGTGCTGCCTCGTCCATCCCGCTACCAGGCTGCCGGCTCGCGTGATCCCCATGTGGAAGGAAGAACCGGCGCTCGTGCAGTAGTGGCTGCTCCCGCCCGGTCCGGGCGGGAGTGGAAGTTTGTAGGACATCATCGACGGCATCGGATGGTCTTTGGCCTGACCGCCTACAGGTTGCGGTACACGTCCCGCCGGTCGCCCACCTTGACGACGAGGATGACGAGTTCTCCGTCGTTGATCTGGTAGGCGACCCGGTAGCTTCCGACCCGGAGCCGGTAGAGCCCGGACGGGCCGGTGAGTTTCCTGGTGTCGGCGTCCTCGCGGTACGGGTCGTCACCGAGCGCGGTCAGCGCGGCCAGGATGCGCATGGCGTCGGGCCGACTGATGGCCCGGAGCTGCCGCTGCGCCGTCGTGGTGAACCGGAAGGCGTACTTCACGCGGCCTCGCCGCCGTGCTCGGTGAACAGATCCGCCAGCAATTCCGCCATCGTCACGGTGGGGCCGCCCTCGGCCAGGACCGCTTCGGCTTCGCGTGCCAGCATGACGTCGGCCGCTTCCTCCAGCGCTTCGAAGTCCGCAATCGGGACGACGGCTGCCACCGGAGCGCCGTTGCGTGTGATGACGGTCGGAACGCCTTCCTCGGCCCGGTTGATGTGGTCGGCGAGGTGCGCGCGGGCTTCCCGTACGGTCACGGTGTTCTCAGTCATGAGGTCAGTGTACGCATTTTCGTGTACACATGACCGGCGGGATCTCGCCGGACCCCGGCGAACGAGCGGATCGCGCACCGAACGGCCCGCCACCCGGAGAGCAGCGCCCCGGTGCCGCCGTGAAAACCCGTTGGCGGACCACGGCGGCCACTGCTACTTTTCCGGAGGCCGTGCGAGAGATCGAGGAGGTGGTACCCGTGAACGTATCGACATGGGTGCTTCCCTCCGGGGTCACGGTCGGGCGGTAGGTCGTCCGGGAGCGCCACTCTGAGCACTCCCGAAAGGCACGACAGTGCGATTCATTTCCGAACACCGCCTCGACGACCGCGTCATCGAGCGCGAGTTCTCCCTCGGCGAGATCCCCGGCACCCTGTGGACGCCTGAAGCAGCGTCCGCGTCCGCGCCGGTCCCGCTGATCCTGATGGCCCACAACAACGGCCTGCCCAAGGCGGAACCCCGGCTGGTGGCCCGCGCCCGGTTCTCCGCGGCGTGCGGCTACGCGGTGGCCTCCATCGACGCCGCCGGGTGCGGTGACCGGCCCCGTTCCGCCGCCGACGAGCAGGCGCGCGCCGACCTCCGCCGGGCGATGCGGGCGGGCGAGCCGACCGACGAGATCTTTGAGTCCCTCGTCGGCCCGCTGGTCGAAAAGGCGGCCCCGGAATGGCGGACCGCCCTGGACGCCCTCCTCGCGCTGCCCGAGACCGGCGGCCCGGTCGGGTACTCGGGGTGGACCGCCCTCGGCATCCGCCTCGCGGTGACCGAACCGCGTATCGCCGCCGCCGGTCTCTTCGCCGGGGGTTTCGTGCCCCGCGCCCAGCGCGAGGAGGCCCGGCAGATCACCGTTCCGCTGCTGTTCCTGTTGCAGTGGGACGACGAGGGGAACCCCCGGCAGCGGGCCCTGGACCTGTTCGACGCCTTCGGCAGCAAGCAGAAGACGCTGCACGCCAATCTGGGCGGGCACACCGGCACCCCGTGGTTCGAGCGGGAGGACGGGGACCGGTTCTTCGGCCGCCACCTGAAGTGAGGCCGGGCCGCCGGGCCGGCGGCACACGCCAGGCGGTGTCGGCCGGCATGCCGCTCGTCGAGGACAGGTCCCGGCCCTCCTCGATGACGGCGGCCGGCCGACGCACCACCGCCCCGACCGCGGCGGTACCGGCCATCGGCGGTACCGGCCGGCCGGGGCGGCGCCAGGCCACCGGCGCCGCCGTCAACTGAGCCCACGCCGTTGGTCCTCCAGGCCGTTCTCCACCCGGCCTCCACCGACCTTTCACCCGCCGGTGGCACTCCGCTGAGCCATCCGGATAACATATGAGCGGCTTGCGGGGGCCTCGACATGCCGTCCCGCGACGCGCTGCCGGAAAACTTCGTGAAGTTCTTCACAAGGATTTCCTGCCGGGTGTCGGGCCGAACGGGTCGGGGCCTCTCGTCAGGGGGCTCAACGGCCCTGCGGGCGTGCTCAAGGGAGCGATCCGGAGGGGTCGTGCGGCGGTGTTGGAAGGGGTTGTCCGCCTCCCCTGGAACTCCGGACGGGCAGCTCACGCGCCATTGACAACGGTCGGTACCGGACACGGGTCCCGCGGCCCCGCCATGGCCTGGTCCGAGTGGGCCGCGGAGTCTAACACAAGGCCCTGCCAAGCTTGTGAAGGGGCGCACGAGCCACCCCCCTGAGGCAGGTGGATACTCAATGCCATGAGCACCACGGAGCGTCCCAGGATCCTCGTAGTAGGCGGTGGGTACGTAGGCCTGTACGCAGCTCGGCGCATCCTCAAGAAGATGCGCTACGGCGAGGCGACCGTCACGGTCGTCGACCCCCGGTCGTACATGACCTACCAGCCCTTCCTCCCCGAAGCCGCCGCCGGCAGCATCTCCCCTCGCCACGTCGTCGTCCCCCTGCGACGCGTGCTGCCGAAGGCGGAGGTCCTCACCGGCCGGGTCACCACCATCGACCAGGACCGCAAGGTCGCGACCGTCGCCCCGCTCGTCGGCGAGGCGTACGAACTGCCCTTCGACTACCTGGTGATCGCGCTCGGCGCGGTCTCCCGCACCTTCCCGATCCCCGGCCTCGCCGAGCAGGGCATCGGCATGAAGGGCATCGAGGAGTCCATCGGCCTGCGCAACCACGTCCTCGAACAGCTCGACAAGGCCGACTCCACGACCGACGAGGAGATCCGCCGCAAGGCGCTCACCTTCGTCTTCGTCGGCGGTGGCTTCGCGGGCGCGGAGACCATCGGCGAGGTCGAGGACATGGCCCGGGACGCGGCCAAGTACTACAACAACGTCTCCCGCGAGGACATGCGGTTCGTCCTCGTCGACGCCGCCGACAAGATCCTCCCGGAGGTCGGCCCCAAGCTCGGCCTGTACGGCAAGGAGCACCTGGAGAGCCGTGGCGTGGAGATCTACCTCTCCACCTCCATGGACTCCTGCGTCGACGGCCACGTGGTGCTGAAGAACGGGCTGGAGGTCGACTCCAACACGATCGTGTGGACCGCGGGCGTCAAGCCCAACCCGGTCCTGTCCCGCTACGGCCTGCCGCTCGGTCCGCGCGGCCACGTGGACACCGGGGAGACCCTCCAGGTGCAGGGCACGGACTACATCTGGGCCGCCGGTGACAACGCCCAGGTGCCGGACCTCGTCGGCCGCAAGGCCGGCAACCCGAACGCCTGGTGCCCGCCCAACGCCCAGCACGCGCTGCGCCAGGCCAAGGTGCTCGGCGACAACGTCATCTCCGGCATGCGGGGCTTCCCGCAGAAGCCGTACGCGCACGCCAACAAGGGCGCGGTGGCCGGTCTCGGCCTCCACAAGGGCGTCGCGATGATCGTCATGGGCAAGATGAAGATCAAGGTCAAGGGCCGGCTCGCCTGGTACATGCACCGTGGCTACCACGGCATGGCCATGCCGACCTGGAACCGCAAGATCCGCATCTTCGCCGACTGGACCCTCGGCATGTTCCTCAAGCGCGAGGTCGTCTCCCTCGGCGCCATGGAGCACCCCCGCGAGGAGTTCTACGAGGCCGCCAAGCCGGCGCCGGTCGCCGCCGCGGCCGTGGCCGGGTCCGACAAGAGCGAGGCCAAGGCCAAGGCATCCTGACCGGCCGAGCCCGACCGGGGCTCCCGTCCGCCTCGTCCAGCCGCCCGAAGGGGCCGCCCGCCATCCGTGGTGCGGGCGGCCCCTTCGGCGTGCGGCGAGTACTTGTCCTGGTGCCGGGCCCTGGCACCGGGCGGCCTGCTCGGTGTGCGGCCGGTGGTTCGCGTGCCCCTCGACACCGCCCCGTCCGGTGGGCGGGCACGCGTGCCCCCTTGGCACGGCTTCCTCGGCACGGCCCCGTTGGCGGGTGCGCGCCGCCCGTGACCTGGACAGCGAGACCCTGCGGCGCAGCACCGAGATCTTCGGCGCGGACCACCCCTCCACGCCGGCCTGCGCCGCCAACCTGGCCATGAACCTGCGCGAGACGGGCCGTACGGCGGACGCGGACGCGCTCCACTCCGCCACCGCGGAACGCCTGCGCGCCACGCTCGGCGAGGAGCACCCGGCCGTCGTCCAGGCCCTGGACACGAGCCGCCGCGCGAACTGCGACATCGACCCGATGCCACTGTGACCGGCTGAACGTGAGCGGCTGAGCGTGACCGCCAGCCGCCAGCCGCCAGCCGCCAGCCGCGGACCGCTGGGCGCGCGCCGTTGAGCGTGGCCCGGCGGGCGTGGGTCGCCGGGCGCGGGCGGTGCCCGCGCCGGTCGCGCCCCGGCCGTGCGAGACGGCCGTGGCGGGCGCCCAGGGCGGGCGGGAGCCGAGACGGTCCTGGGCGGTGCCCGGAGGAGGCGGGTGCCGAGACGATCGTTGGCGATGCCCGGAGTGTGCCGGGCGTCGCTCGTCGTAGGCAGGGGCTGGGTGGCACCGTCGGCCGGTCGGCCGGTGTCAGGTCAGCCGCGTACCAGGCCGGGCACGTCGAACCGGCCGCCCGGCTCGGCGGCCACCGCGCGGACGAACTCGGGTCGCTCCGCGAGCAGCCGAACGGGCGGGGTGCCGCGCTCGCGCAGGGCCAGGGCGAGACCGGCCCATGCGCCGGGGCGGCCCAGGCCGGCGGCGTACAGGGCGTGGGCCCGCTCCGGTCCCCGGCGACCAGGGCGAGGTCGGCGGGGGTGGCGCCGGGCAGCCCCGGGGGTCCGGCTCGACCGTGCCGTCGGGCAGGGCCGGGACGTCCGCGTCGGGCAGGGCGCCGCCCGTGGCGAGCGCCGCGGCCACCGCCCGTACGGCTTCCTTGTCCGGCCGTACGTGGTACGACCGCCAGACCCCACGGTGGTGGACGGCGGACAGTTCGGCGAGCCGTGCGGCGGGCTGCGGCACCGGCTCGTCCAGCCAGGGGGCGAGCGCCGCCCGCAGGCCCTCGACCAGACGGCGGCCCGCCGCGGTCAGCGCCGGGCGTTCGCCGAGGACCGTCAGCACGGCCCAGGTCTGCCGGCGCCACAGCGCGAACTCGAAGTGGGCGAGGAGCGCCGCGGGCCCGCCGTCGGCCGACCGCCGGGCCCGCCAGAACGCGGTCACCCGGCGAAGGCGTCCGCCCCGTGCAGCAGCCCGATGAGCGGGCGCGGATCGTCCCGCCAGGGCGCGTGGTAGAGCCCGTCGTCCGTGCCGTCGTGCAGCGGGGCCAGCCGCATCAGCCCGTTGAGCACCGTGTGCCGGAACTCGTGCAGCAGGGTGACCGCCAGTTCGGTGGCCGCGCCCGGTTCGTCGTCGGGATGCGGAGCCGACAGCACCACACAGCCGAAGGCGTCCGAGAAGGAGGCGCTGTGCGGCCTCAGCCGTTCCCCGTGCGGCAGCGACACCAGTGACAGCAGGCCCGCCGACAAGGCCGCCGCGGTGTCCGGGTGGTCCCGCACCAGCACCGCCCACGCCCCCTGCGCGCGGCGCCGCCAGCCGTCGTACTCGGTGCCGGTCAGCTGCGCCGGGCGCCGCGCGTGCCCGCCGACCGGAGGGCGTCCCAGGTCGTCCAGGGCGACGTCCAGGACCTGCCCGGCGCACTCCGCGCGCAGTCGGCGCAGCCCCGACCAGCCGGGCGTGGACGTCTCGGGGTCCCGCAGCACGGCGACATCCCCGATCCGTAGCCCGGCCGGGCCGCCGCACACCTCCGCCGTGTCGCCGTGCGGCACGTCCGCGCGGCCCAGGCCGGGCAGCAGGACGGTGCCGTTCTCGACGGGCACCTCGATCCGGAAGTCGAGGCCCGCGACGCCGGCCGCCGCGGCGGCCAGCCGGTGCAGACCGCCGCACTCGGCCCAGAACGGGACGCCCCCGGCCGCGTGGCTCCCGGTCGTGCCGGACGCGGTCGCGGGCATCGCCCGCAGGGCGTCCGCGACCCAGATCCCGGTCTGCGGGTCGAGGATCACCCGGCGTACCCGGTCCGGGGCCGTGCGCTGGGCCCGGGCCAGCAGGTCCCAGGCGGACGCGGTCGCCGGGAGCCGGCCGGCCCCGTCGGTGACCGGGCCGCCCCGCTCCAGCAGGATCCGCAGCAGCAACAGCCGCCTGCTGTACTCGGCGGCCGGCGGTTCCCGGGCCGCCGGCGCGCTGTCCCCGGCCGAACCGAGCGCCGTGGAGCAGGCCGGGGAGAGCCGGTGGTGTCCTGGTGTCACGTCCGGTTCAGCTTCCCTGACTGCCCGCCACGGAGCTGAGGGGGCGCCGGACGTCGTGCAGCAGCGCCGTGACGGCCGGCCGCAGCGTCGGGTCGTCGAGGGACGGCAGGTCGTCGATCAGCGTGTCGTTCAGGCCGGGGAGCCAGGGCCTGGCATCGACTGCGACTTCCCCCGCCGGCGCTTCGGAATTCATGGGGGATGGTGTCATACACGTTCGTGACACGCTTCTCAAATGCCCGGCCCGGACGGTGTGTCGCGGCGCTCGTCCCGGCGGGTGCGCAGCGCCCCGATCCGCCTATCGGGTGTCTGTGGCCGAACTATCGGGTGTCCTGTGGACGAACGGTGGCGTCAGTGTGGCGGCGATGTGGCGGTACGGGCATGGTGGCGCCGGTGACAGCGTTGGGGAATGACGTCGCCCAGTGCGATCGTTGCCTGAGGTGACCGAATCCAGTGGCAGATTCCGCAGGTTCCGTCCCACCCGATCCCTCTTCCGGAGGTGTGCATCATGGCCGACGCCGCGTCGCGGCTGAAGAGTCTTGTCGAGCACTTGCTGGGAGCACCGCTCCCGGTCCGCGTCCGCGCCTGGGACGGCTCACAGGCCGGCCCACCGGGCGCGCCGGTCCTGGTCGTCCGCAACCGGCGCGCCCTGCGCCGACTGCTGTTCAAGCCGGGCGAGCTGGGCCTGGCCCGGGCCTGGGTCTCCGGCGACCTGACCGTCGAGGGCGACCTCTACTCGGCGCTCGCGCTGATGTCCCCACTGGTGTGGGAGCGCGGCGAGGACACCCGTCCGCTCGGCCGCAGACTGCGCGAGCCCGGGGTGCTCGCCGCCGCCGGTGAGCTGCTGAAGATGGCCGGACCGCCGATCCCGCCCGCCCCGCCCCGCGAGGAGGTCCGCAGGCACCGGCACCTGCACACCAGGCGCAGCGACAAGCAGGCCATCAGCCACCACTACGACGTCGGCAACGACTTCTACGAGATCGTCCTCGGCCCGTCCATGGTGTACTCCTGCGCCTACTGGGAGGAAGCCGGGACCCTGGAGTCCGCGCAGCGCGACAAGCTCGAACTCGTCTGCCGCAAGCTCGGCCTCACCGCGGGCATGCGGCTCCTCGACGTCGGCTGCGGCTGGGGCTCGATGGCGATCCACGCCGCCCGCGAGCACGGCGTGCACGTCGTCGGCGTCACCCTCTCCCAGGAACAGGCCGCCTTCGCCCGCAAGCGGGTCGCCGAGGAGGGGCTGACCGACCGGGTGGAGATCCGGGTGCAGGACTACCGGGACGTCGTCGACGGCCCCTACGACGCGATCTCCTCCATCGGCATGGCCGAACACGTCGGCGCCGAACGCTACCTGGAGTACGCGACGGATCTGTACGCCCTGCTGAAGCCCGGCGGACGGCTCCTCAACCACCAGATCGCCCGCCGTCCGCAGCGGGACGAAACGGCCTACCGGGTGGACGAGTTCATCGACTCCTACGTCTTCCCCGACGGGGAGCTGGCCCCGGTCGGCAGCACCGTGACGCTGCTGGAGCGGGCCGGTTTCGAGGTCCGGGACGTGGAGTCGATCCGCGAGCACTACGCGCTCACCCTGCGCCAGTGGGTGACCCGCCTGGAAGCCGACTGGAATCGGGCGGTCCGCCTCGCCGGGCCCGGCCGCGCCCGCGTCTGGCGCCTGTACATGGCCGCCTCCGCGCTGGCCTTCGAGACCAACCGCATCGGCGTGAACCAGGTCCTCGCGGTGCGCACTCCCGAGCCCGGGAAGTCCGGGCTGCCCCTGCGCACCCGCACCTGGAACTGACCGGACCGCAGACAGGAACGCGGGCCCCTTCCCGAGCAAGGAAGGGGCCCGCGCACATCCGTACCGGATCGCCGGCGGCTACTGCGACTTGATCGCCGCCAGCATGTTCAGCCGGGACGCCCGCCGGGCCGGCCACAGCGCGGCCAGGATGCCGACCACTCCCGCGAGCAGCAGGAAGATGCCCATCCGGGGCCACGGCAGGACCAGTTCGTAGGTCGACAGCCGGGCGCCGATCAGCTGTCCGGCGGCCCAGCCGAAGAACACTCCGAGGCCGAGGCCGAGGATGCCGCCGAAGAGGGAGATGACCAGGGACTCCAGGCGGACCATCCGCTTGACTGCCTTGCGGTCCAGGCCGATCGCGCGGAGCATGCCGATCTCCTGGGAGCGCTCGAACACCGACATGGCCAGGGTGTTGACGACCCCGAGGACCGCGACGATCACCGCCATCGCGAGCAGGCCGTAGACCATGTTCAGCACGATGGTGAACACCTGCGCGATGCTGTCGGACAGGTCCTTCTTGTCCTGGACCAGGATCGCCGGGTTGGAGCCGAGGGCCTTCTCCAGCCGGTCCTTGGCCGCGCTCGACGCGCCGTCCGCGGTCTTGACCATGACCTGCATGTCGGCCGCGTCGGACTGGTGCGGCGCGAGGGTCGCGGTGTCGAGCATGATCCCGCGGATCATGTCGTTGCCCTCGTAGACGCCGGCCACCGTCAACCGCTGCTGCTTGCCGTCCTCGTAGTGCACCGTGAAGTCCGAACCGGCCTTCCAGCCGCGGGACTTGGCGATGTCGTCGTCGACCACGACCTGGGTGCCGGCCACCGTGAACGAGCCCGCATCGACCTTCAGGTCGGTCAGTTTGCCGATGGCCGAGCCGTTGACGCCGGTCAGGTACTCGGTCTCGCCGTCGATACGGGAGGGCGCGCTGCGCAGCGGGCTGCTGGCGGTCACGCCGTCCGTGGCCGCGAGCTTGCGGGCGACGTCGGGGGAGAGCTGGTTGCCGTTCGCCATCGACACGACGTAGTCCGCGCGCAGCGCCGAGCCAGCCATCTTGTCGATCGCCGTCTGGAGGCTGCCCGCCATCACCGTCATGCCGGTGATCAGGGTCAGGCCGATCATCAGCGCCGACGCGGTGGCGGCGGTGCGGCGCGGGTTGCGCACCGAGTTCTGCCGGGCGAGCTTGCCCGCCACCCCGAAGACACGCAGCACCGGGGCCGCCGCCGCGATCAGCGGGCGGGACAGCAGCGGCGTCAGGACGAACACACCGATGATCAGCAGTACGGCGCCCAGGCCCATCGGTGCCTGGCCGTCGGAGCCTTCCATCCCGGTGGCCGCCACGATCACCGCGACGCCCGCCGCCGAGAACAGCGCGCCGATCGTGTTGCGCAGTACCAGCGACTTGGTGGTGGCCTGCGCGTGCAGGCTGCTCATCGCGGCGACCGGCGGGATCTTCGCCGCCCGGCGGCCGGGCAGCCAGGCCGCCAGCATGGTGATGACGATGCCGACCACGAGGGCGGCGGCCACCGTGCCGGGCGTGACGACCAGCGGTCCGTCGGGCATCGTCTGGCCGAACGACCCCATCAGCGAGCGCAGCCCCGCGCCGATGCCGATGCCGGCGAGCAGACCGGCCACACCGGCGACCGCGCCGACCACGAACGCCTCGATCAGCACCGACCGGGTGACCTGGCGGCGGGAGGCGCCGACCGCCCGCAGCAGCGCCAGTTCCTTGGTGCGCTGGGCGACCAGCATGGTGAAGGTGTTGGCGATGATGAACGTGCCGACGAACAGCGCGATGCCGGCGAAGACCAGCAGCCCCTGCCGCAGCCCGCTCATGCCGGAGGCGATCTGCTCGGCCTGGTCGTCGGCGAGCTTCTTGCCGGTGGTGGTCTCGGTCAGGCCCTTGGGCAGGGCGGCGTCCAACTGCGTCTTCAGGGCGGCCTGGCCGGTGCCCGGCTTCGCGCGGACGTCGATCTCGTCGTACGTGCCCGGCTTGCCGAACAGCTTCTGCGCGGTCGCCGTGTCGAACAGGGCGAGGCTGCCGCCCGCGGACACGTTGCCGTCGTCGGTGGTGAAGATGCCGGCGACCTTCGGGGTGAGGACCGGGCCGTCGACCGAGACGCGCACGGTGTCGCCGACCTTGTAGCCGGCCCGCTCGGCGGACTTGGAGTCGATGAGGACCTGGTCCGGGCCGCTCGGGGCGTGGCCGCCGATGAGCGGGTACCGGGCGTCCTTGTCGCCCCAGTAGTTGCCGCCGCGGGACTGCCAGCCGCCGCCGACGAGCTTGCCGTCCTTGTCGGCGATCGCGGTGAATCCGCTGACGACACCGGTGGCGGAGGCGGCACCCGGGACCTTGGCGCTCGCGTCGAGCACCGACTGGGTCAGCTCCGGCGTCTTGCCGGTCCGGTCGCCCGCGGCGTCCTGGTGCTTGGGCTGTACGGCGACGTCGACGCCGTCGTAGCCCTGCGCGGAACTGTTCTGGTAGGCATCGGAGATGGTGTTGGTGAAGACCAGGGTCCCCGACACGAAAGCCACGCCGAGCATCACGGCGAGCACGGTCATCAGGAGCCGGGCCTTGTGCGCGAGTACGTTGCGCAGGGCGGTGCGGAACATGGTGTTCTCTTCAGTCCGTGGTGGGGTCGGGGATCAGCTCGTGCGGCCCTTGGCGTCGAACCGCTTCATGCGGTCCAGGACCGAGTCCGCGGTCGGCCCGTACAGCTCGTCGACGATGTGTCCGTCCGCGAGGAACACCACCCGGTCCGCGTAGCCCGCGGCCATCGGGTCGTGGGTCACCATCACCACCGTCTGCCCCAGCTGGCGCACCGAGTTGCGCAGGAAGCCCAGCACCTCGGCGCCGGAGCGGGAGTCCAGGTTTCCGGTCGGCTCGTCGCCGAAGACGATGTCCGGCTTGGCAGCCAGGGCGCGGGCGACGGCGACGCGCTGCTGCTGGCCGCCGGAGAGCTGGGCCGGCCGGTGGCTGAGCCGTCCCGACAGGCCCACCATCTCGATCACGGTGTTCAGCCACTGCTTGTCCGGCTTGCGGCCCGCGATGTCCATCGGGAGCGTGATGTTCTCCAGCGCCGACAGCGTCGGCAGCAGGTTGAACGCCTGGAAGATGAACCCGATCTTGTCCCGGCGCAACTTGGTGAGCTGCTTGTCCTTCAGGGAGCCCAGCTCCGTGTCGCCGATCCGCACGGAGCCGGAGGAGAACGTGTCGAGGCCCGCGACGCAGTGCATCAGCGTGGACTTGCCGGAGCCCGACGGCCCCATGATCGCGGTGAACTGGGCTTGCTGGAAGTCGACGGAGACCCGGTCCAGGGCGACCACCTGGGTCTCGCCCTGCCCGTAGATCTTCGACAGCTCCGTGGCGCGCGCGGCCACGGCGGTGGCCTGGTGGGCGGCGAGGGGTGTGGTGGTCACGGGAGGGTGCTCCTGTCAGGACGACGGCTTCATGGGGACTGCGTCCATCGTCCCGGCCGCCCGGGGCGCGGGAGTCAGCCGCTGTTCCCGTTCTCGGGGCCGACTCCGGTCGGAGGGGAGAGGGCCGCGTCATACCTGGGGATGACGGTGGGACGACCCGTAAGCAGGAGACGCCGCCGCCCGCCGGGCACCGGCCCGGTGACTTGCCAAGAACAGGTGGAGCGCCCTCGTAGGGACGGTGAAATTCCGTCATTCCGTGTACGCACGTACCCACCGGCCGTCACGCTATTGGCAAGTGCGGATGGACCGTACCGTGGTCTGATGCACCCTCAGACATCAATAAAATAAGACAACATCGGTCCGCGTGCCCGCTGTTCAGGGGGGCCGTCCCGATAGGCTCGGGACCCCCGAAAAGCGGAGCCAAGGCCTGCCCGGATGGTGGAATGCAGACACGGCGAGCTTAAACCTCGCTGCCCTCGCGGGCGTACCGGTTCAAGTCCGGTTCCGGGCACCACTTGGTACATCGGCGCTGACCTGCGGAAACGGCTGGTCGGCGCCATACTTTTGCCCTGCCGCGGAAGCACGACGGGAACACCGGTGGATGCGCCGGTGCGGTCCGGGGCCGGGTGAGGCCGGGTGAGGTCACTCACCCGGGGCCGTGATGCTCTCGGTCCACCTCTGGAGCCATGCGGCCACCTGCCGGCAGACGTCGTCCGGACCCGCGGCGGTCGCGTAGACGACAGGGGGGTGCAGGGCGCTGTCGGCGACCAGCAGGCGGGCCCGTAGAGCCGGGGTCTGTCCCGGCTCCCACCAGACACGGATGACGAGTACTCCGGTGCGAGTGTCAGGAACAGTCATGGCTCCAGCGTCGCGGGCCGCCGCCACCCGAACGTCACCGTCGCGTGCGCAGGGCCGCGACCACGCTGTCCATGCGGCGGCACAGCGCCGGGGAGGGTTCGAGTCCGAGTTCGGTACGGAGCAGCTCGCGCAGCTCGCCGAAGTGCCGCAGGGCCGCGCCGGTGTTCCCCTCCGCGAGGTAGGTCTCGATGACCTGCCGGTGCGCGCTCTCGCGCAGTGGTTCGCCGGCGACTGCCCGCAGGGCCGCGTCCAGCGCCCGGCCGAACCGGCCGGCCGACCGGTGGCCCCGGGCGAGCGATTCCAGGGCGTGCAGCCGCATTTGGTGCAGCCGCTCCCGCTCGACGATCACCCACTCGTCCCACGCCTCCGGCAGCAGGTCGCTGCTCAGGGCGTGGTCCGCCGGCGCCAGGTCCGGGGGCGGCGCCGCGGCGTACCCGTCCGGCCGCCGTGGCGGTTCGGACGGTCCCGGCGGCCCCGGCGGCTCTGACCGTTCCGACCGTTCCGACCAGACGATCACCCGTTGCAGGGTGTCCTCGACGGCCGCCAGATCCGTGGCGATGTCCGGTGACAGCTGAAGGGTGCTCACCGTCGCGACGACCAGCGGCCGTTCCGGTCTGGGCAACCGCCACAGGGCCGAGCGCAGAGAGCCGGCCGCCCGGTCGCCACAGGTGTCGGGCCACAGTTTCCCGGCGACGTGTTCCCGAGTGAGCGTGCGGCGACTCAGCACGAGGAGGCTCAGCAAGCGCCGGCCCGCGGGCGCGACCGGCACGGACCGTCCCGCGTACCGCAGGTCGAAACCGCCCATGAGCGTCAGCTGGGGAAGGTCGCGCGACTGCTGTTCGGCGGAGTGCTCGTCCATTGCGTCTCCTCGGACCGCGAAGAAGCCGTCGCCGGCGGAAAGAGGAATCTCCGGGTGGCACGTCCGGTGGCCCCGGCGGTGTCCGGGGAGTTCGCGGAGTGCGTGGTGTCCGCGGAGTTCTCGGCGTCCGCGGCGTGCCTGGTGTCCGCGGAGTTCGTGGTGACACATGCTCTGCGGCTCCGCCGTGGGCACCGTCGGATCGTCGCCGGCCGGTGGTGCGGCGGCGCGGGCGGGCCGCACCTCCCATTGGAACACCGTGGGTCCGTCCGCACATCTGGGCCCGGACGTCCCCGCCCCGACCGTGCGCACGGCGCACGGACCGGCGCCTTCCTGGCCGCCCCCTGCCCGCGGGAGGCGCCCCGCCGCGCGGGTGACGGCGTGGTGACGACTCGGTGATCCGGTTCCTCCAGGCTCCCCGTGTGACCCGGTATCGGGGACCGGCCATGAGACGAGAGGAGACACCGTGTTCACGCACCGCTCCACATCCTCACCTCCGTCCCCCTGGTGCGCGGGCCTCCTGCCGGGCGCCGGCACCCTCCGTCCGCGGCGCACCGGAATTCCGGCCCGGACCTACGACGCGCTGCTGATGTTCCTCGTCGTCCTGGCCGTGACCCACCAGATGCCCGGCCGGGGGCTGCTCCTCGCCGCCTTCCTCGTGTTCCGGCTGACCAGCCGCCGCCTCGTCCACAACCGGCCGGCACCTTCCGTGCCCGGCCGGCCGGATCCCGGGCGGCGGCGATGAGCGCTCCGGTCACCGCGCGGCCCGCACGTCCCGTCGGCCCGGCCGACACCGCGCAGGTCCTCGGAGACTTCTCCGACATCCGCGCCCGGGGCCGGTGGCGGTTCCGGCTGGCGCTGCTCGGTCCGGCCTTCGTCGTGGCGGTCGCGTACGTCGACCCGGGCAACGTGGCGACCAACGTCGAGGCGGGCGCACGCACCGGCTACCTGCTCGTCTGGGTCGTCGTACTCGCCAACGTCATGGCGCTGCTCGTGCAGTACCTGTCGGCGAAGCTCGGGCTGGCCACCGGCAGGAACCTCCCCGAACAGTGCCGCGAGCTGGCACCGCGGTGGCTGAGCCGACTGCTGTGGGCGCAGGCGGAGCTGGTCGCGATGGCCACGGACCTGGCGGAGTTCGCCGGTGCCGCGCTCGGGCTGAGCCTGCTGTTCGGCATGCCGATCCCGCTCGCCGCGCTGGTGACGGCGCTGGTGTCGTTCGCCGTCCTGGCCTGTCAGCGAAGAGGCTGCCGCACCTTCGAACTCGCCGTGTCCGCCCTGCTGCTCCTGGTCCTGTGCGGATTCGCCTACGACCTGCTGACCGTCGGCCGGCACTCCGCGACCGGCGTCGCGGCCGGCCTGGTGCCCGACCTCCGGGGTGCGGACACCGGGCTGCTCGCCGCGGCCATCGTCGGGGCCACCGTGATGCCGCACGCGGTCTACCTGCATTCCGCGCTCACCCAGCGCCGGGTGCGGGCGGACGGGCCGAACGACCGGCGTTTCCTGCTGCGTTACCTGCGGATCGACTGCGCCGTGGGATTCACCCTCGCGGGCGCCGTCAACCTCGGCATGCTCTGCCTCTCCGCGGCTCTCTTCCAGGACACGGACCTCGGGAGTCTGGACGCCATCACCGCCGCACACGCCGACCTGGGCCGGACCGTCGGCGGCGGAGCGGCGATGGCCTTCGCGGTGGCGCTGCTCGCGTCCGGCATCTCCTCCGCGAGCGTGGGGACGTGCGCCGGGCAGGTGGTGATGCAGGGATTCCTGCGGCGGCGCGTCCCGCTCCTCGCACGGCGCCTCGTGACCATGGCACCGGCGCTGCTCGTGCTGTGCGTCGGGCTTCCCGTCACCTCCACGCTCGTCTTCAGCCAGGTCGTCCTCGCGTTCGGCATCCCCTTCGCCCTGCTTCCGCTCGTCGTCATCACGCGGCGCAAGGACCTCATGGGCCCGCTGGCCAACCGGCCCGTCACCACCGCGGCCGGCGCTCTCGTGTGCGCCCTGGTGATCTGCCTGAACGCCTATCTCATCGTGACCATGGTGAAAGGCGGCTGATACCTGACCTGACCTGACCCGACCCGACCCGACCCGATCCGACCGCCGCGACCGGCCTGAACCCGGAGACCGGCCTGAAGGACCGCTCCGACCGACCGACCCGAAGGACGGCTCCGACCGACCCGAAGGGCTGGGCTGCTCCGACCGACCGTTCCGACCGATCGCTTAGGACCGCCGCGGCCCCGGACCACCGCGACCGCCACAGGCTCCGACCCACTGGCATGACGGACCGTCAGAAACGGTCGGCCAGGCCACCCCACATCAGAAAGGCAGGGCTCCGCCATGACCGAGACCCCCACGCGCGAGGTGCCGCAGCCCATCCGGGACGGCCAGGGGGCCACCGACGACGGCCCGCGCAACACGCAGATGGACCTCCAGAACCCCAACATCCTTGTCCCGCCCGAGACCGACTCGGGCACCGTGCCGAACCTGAAGTTCTCCTTCAGCCAGGCACACATGCGACTCGACGACGGCGGCTGGGCCCGCGAGGTGACCCAGCGCGAACTGCCGATCGCCACCACCCTCGCCGGCGTGAACATGCGGCTCAAGCCCGGAGCGATCCGGGAACTGCACTGGCACAAGCAGTCCGAGTGGGCCTACGTCCTGGAGGGCAAGTGCCGGATCAGCGCCGTCGACCAGGAAGGCCGGAACTTCCTCGAAGACGTCTCGGCCGGCGACCTCTGGTTCTTCCCGCAGGGGATACCGCACCACATCCAGGCGCTGGACGAGGGCGTCGAGTTCCTTCTCGTCTTCAACGACGGCGGATTCTCCGAGAACAACACGTTCCTCATCAGCGACTGGTTCGCCCACACGCCCCGGTCGGTGCTGGCCAAGAACTTCGGCGTCCGCGAGGAGGACTTCTCCTCGCTCCCGACCTCCGAGCTGTACATGTTCAACGGCCAGGTCCCGCCGTCGCTCGAATCCGACCGGATTCTCAGCCCGAGCGGTGACGTGCCCCGCAGCTTCAAGCACAGCCTGGACTCCCAGACGCCGGTGGCCACCAGCGGCGGCACGGCCCGGGTCGTCGACTCACGCAACTTCGAGGCGTCGACGACCACGTCGGCCGCGCTGGTGGAGATCGAGCCCGGCGCCATCCGGGAACTGCACTGGCACCCCACCAACGACGAGTGGCAGTACTACCTCTCCGGGCAGGGAAGGATGGGCGTCTTCGCCGACTCGGGGCGCAACAGGACGTTCGACTACCAGGCCGGGGACGTGGGCTACGTCCCGTTCGCCATGGGCCACTACATCGAGAACACCGGCGACACCCCGCTGAAGCTGCTCGAAATGTTCCTGGCGCCCCGCTTCGAGGACGTCAGCCTGGCCCAGTGGATGGCGCTCACCCCCAGCGAGCTGGTCCGCCACCACCTCAACCTCAACGACACCGTGATGAACTCGCTCCGCAAGGAGAAGCAGCCGAACTTCCGCCCCTAGCGCGGTCCGGCCGATCACCCCGCCCGGCGGCGACTCCTGGGGCCTCCCTCCGCGAGGGCCCCAGGGGGCCTGCCGGGCTCGTCGTACGCTCCGTGTCCGTCCGGGCGCGTGCCGTGTGCCCGGACGTCCGGGTCCGTCTCCCGCCGATGGGGCGGCCGAGGTGCACACCGTCGGTGGCGCGTGCAGGGTGGTGGAGAAGGGGGGTACGTCCAGGAAGACCGGAGGCACTGACCATGCCCACGTGTACCACCCGAGACGGAGTCGAGATCTTCTACATGGACTGGGGGCACGGCCAGCCCGTGGTTTTCAGCCATGGCTGGCCGCTCAACGGCGATGCCTGGCAGGACCAGTTGAAGGCGGTCGCCGATGCCGGCTACCGCGGCATCGCGCACGACCGGCGCGGCCACGGGCGCTCCACCCCGGTGTGGGGCGGCTACGACTTCGACACCTTCGCCGACGATCTCAACGACCTGATCACCACCCTGGACCTGCGTGACGTCACCTTGGTCGCGCATTCCATGGGCGGTGGCGAACTGGCCCGCTACATCGGCCGCCATGGCACCGGCCGGATCCGCTCGGCGGTCCTGCTGTCGGCCGTCCCCCCGCTGATGCTCAAGTCCGCGGCCAACCCCGAGGGCGTCCCGGACGAGGTCTTCCAGCAGCTCAAGCAGGGCATCCTCGCGGAGCGCTCGCAGTTCTGGAAGGACACCTCGGAAGGGTTCTTCTCCGCGAACCGGCCCGGCAACAAGGTCACCCAGGGCAACCGCGACGCGTTCTGGCACATGGCCATGGCCGAGACCATCGAGGGCGGGGTGAAGTGTGTGGACGCCTTCGCGTACACCGACTTCACCGACGACCTGAAGCAGTTCGACGTGCCCACGCTGATCGTGCACGGCGACGACGACCAGGTCGTACCCATCGACGCCACCGCCCGCAAGTCCGTGAACATCATCCCGGACGCCGAGTTGAAGGTGTACGAGGGCGGCAGCCACGGCATCGCGATGGTGCCCGGCTACAAGGAGAGGTTCAACGCCGACCTGCTGGAGTTCCTGCGCCGCTGACCCCGGCGGAGCCGTGGTCCGGCCCGCCGCGCCCGGTGTGCCCGGTGTGCGGCGGGCCGGACGCGCGCCGCTCAGTCGGTGCCGAGGGGCGTGCGCGCGCCGCTCAGTCGGTGCCGAGGGCGGTGCGGAGGGTGGTGACGGCCTGGGTGATGGCGGCCTCGGCGGCGTTGGTCTCGCGGAGGGCGTTGAGCATGACGAAGTCGTGGATGACGCCCTGGTAGCGGACGGCGGTGACGGGGACGCCGGCCTGGCGGAGCTTGCCGGCGTAGCGCTCGCCCTCGTCGCGCAGGACGTCGGCCTCGGCGGTGATGACGAGGGCGGGCGGCAGACCGGTGAGCTGGTCGGTGGTGGCGCGCAGCGGGGAGGCGGTGATCCGGGCGCGGTCCTCGGGGTCGGTCGTGTACTGGTCCCAGAACCACTGCATGGCGTCGCGGCGCAGGAAGTAGCCCTCGGCGAACTGGTGGTAGGAGCCGGTGTCGAAGGCGGCGTCGGTGACGGGGTAGAAGAGGACCTGCTGGACGAGGGGGACGTCGCCGCGGTCCTTGGCCATGAGGGTGAGGGCGGCGGCCATGTTGCCGCCCACGCTGTCGCCGGCGACGGCTATGCGGGTGGCGTCGAGGTTCTTCGCCGGGCCGTCGGTGACGATCCAGCGGGCTACGGCGTAGTTCTGCTCGACGGCGGTGGGGTAGCGGGCCTCGGGTGAGAGGTCGTACTCGGGGAAGACGACGGCGGCACGGGTGCCGACGGCGAGTTCGCGCACGAGGCGGTCGTGCGTGTGCGCGTTGCCGAAGACCCAGCCCGCGCCGTGGATGTAGAGGACGACGGGCAGCGGGCCGTCGGCGCCGGCCGGCCGGACGACACGGGCCTTGACCGATCCGGTGGGTCCGCCCTGGACGGTGATCCACTCCTCGTCGACCCGCGGCTTGTCGACAGCGCCCGACTGGACGTCGTCGACGGCCTTGCGGCCCTCGACGGGGCCGAGGTCGAAGAGGTAGGGCGGGTTGGCGGTGGCCTCGGCGAACGCGGCGGCGGCGGGTTCCAGCACGGGACGGCCGGTCTGCTCGGACATGGGGCTCCTCCTGCGGTACGTCGATGCTCGGTGCACCCGGCCGGTCCGGCTGGGCACGGGCAGAATAGTAGTGCACTACTGAGTCGTGCACAACTAAAATGCCTGGCATGGTGTTGTGGGCGCTTGAACGGAGCGGGCGGACAGGCGGACAGGCGGGCGGGCGAGGCGTGATCACTTGCCCGTGGTGCCCGTGGTGCCCGTGGTGACGGTCGCCGTGACGGATGCCTGCCCGTGGTGCGTGCGGTCAGGGTCTTGCCGACTTGTCATGGACCGTGGACCATGGACCGGGCGACGAAAGGTCGTGATCATGGCATCCGACGCGAACCGGGCCCGCGCCCTGTCCTTCGACGGTGTCGCCACGCAGTACGCGGGCGCCCGCCCCGGCTATCCGCCGGACCTCTTCGACGCCGTGGCGGAACTCGCCGGCCGGAGACTGGCCGGGGCCGACGTACTGGACTGCGGAGCCGGCACCGGTATCGCCACCCGGCTGCTGCGCGAGCGGGGAGCCCGTGTCGTCGCCCTGGAGCCGGGCGCGGGCATGGCCGGAGAACTGCACCGGGCCGAGCCGGAGGTCCCGTTGGTACGGGGCGAGGGCGAAGCCCTGCCGTTCGCGGCCGGCAGTTTCGACGTGATCACCTATGCGCAGAGCTGGCACTGGACCGATCCGGCCCGCTCCGTTCCCGAGGCGTTGCGCGTCCTGCGCCCGCACGGGGCGCTGGCCCTGTGGTGGAACCAGGCCGACCTCCGCGTCGCCTGGGTCGCGGAGGAGGAGGAACGGCTCGCGCCCTTCACCCGCCGCTTCCCGACGACCGTGGCCGAGCTGTTCACCGCGTATCCGGTCCAGGTGGCCACCCGCGAGTTCACCTGGTCGCGCCGGATCACGGTCGACGAGCACACCCGCAACCTCGGTACCCACTCGCACTTCGTGATCATGGATCCCGCCGAGCGCGCCGACATCCTCGGCGCGAACCACACCGCGCTGGTGCGGGACTTCCCCGCCGGCGCACTCGACGAGCCCTACCGGTGCGGCCTGACCGTCGTGCGGCCGGCCGCCTAGGGACGTCGTACGGCGCCGTCGCGCCGCGAAGTCGGGAGAGCCGAGAACGCCGAGAACGCCAGGGCCGCCGCCGCTGCCGTGGCCGCCGCCAGGGTCATGGTGAGGGGCAGGGAGCGGGCGGCCAGCGGGGCGGCGAGGGCCGCGCCCAGCGCGAAGGCGGTGATCTTCAGGCTGGCGCCGGTGGTGAAGATCTGGCCGCGCAACCCGGCCGGGGCCTCCCGGTGGCGCACCGCGAACAGGGCGGTCAGGGACGGTCCTTCGGCGATTCCCGTCAGGACTGCGGCGGCGATCAGCGGGACCGGACGGCCGGGCACGGCCAGCGCCGTTGCCGTCGCCTGGAGCAGGCACCCGGCCCACACGACCGTGTCGGGGGCGACGGTGCGCGGGAACCGGGCGAGCAGGGCGTTGGCCGCGAGGGCGGAGGCCGCCGCGCAGGACAGGAGCGCCGCGCCGCGGTCGGCTCCGCCGAGGGCGCGCTCACCCAGGAGCGGGAGGCAGGCCGTCACCATGCCCTGACCGATGCAGGCCACGACCGAGGTGAGGGTGGCCCGGGCCAGCCGGGGCCTGCCGACAACGGCCCGCAGACCGGCGGCGACCCCGGCCGACACGGAGGCGGGCGGGGAGGAGGGCGCGGAGGTGGGTGGGGAGGAGGGCGTGGAAGTCGGCAGGGCGGCGGGTGGGGAAGAGGACAACGAGGCGGCGCGTGGGCCGTCCGTCCCCGTGGGCCGGGTGGGCAGCAGCCAGGCCGTGGGCGCCGCCACCCCGATGAGGGCCGCTGCCAGCAGGACGGCCGTCGGTGCCCCCAGCGCCGCCGCTGCGCCGCCCGCGAGGGCCGGTCCGGCCAGGCTCGCCGCGCCGAATGTCATGGCGTCGAGCGCGTTCGCCCGGGGCAGCCGGTCGGCGGGCACGACGTGCGGCAGCTGGGCCGTCCAGCCGCCGGACAGCGCCGGACCCAGCAGCCCCGTGACCACCGCGAGCAGCAGGCTGAGCGGGAACGGGAGCCGCCCGAGTCCCAGCAGGACCAGCGTCAGACCCGCCGCGTACAGCACGAGTGCCGTGGCCAGCAGGCGGCCGGGCCGCGCCACCCGGTCGAGCAGCGCGCCCAGTACCGGGCCACCCACGGCCGCGGCGACGGTGACGCCCGCGAGCAGGGCCGCCGCCGCGGCGGCCGATCCGGTACGGGCGAGTCCCGCCAGCATCAGCGCGGGTCCCGACATCTCGTCCCCGGTACGGGCCGCCAGCGCCCCGGCTAGTGCCCCGACAGGCAACGTTCGCCCCGTCGCGACGCCCGGCACGCACTCTCGCCGCACCGGCCGAAAGCCCAAGTACGTCCAGTACGAGGACTTCCGGCCGGCACTCCCCCAAGCTCTTCGAGCAGGGGGACCCCCAGAGCACGCACCGAACGCCGCTCCTTGACGGGCAAACGTTGCCTGCCGAGGCACTAGATGGGCGAGCGGGCCGCGGCGGGAGCTGCGACGCGTCGCGCGACGCTCACGTTCACTCACGCGCGAGACGTTAGGGGGGTAACGGAAAACTCCGCAATATGCGTTACATTCGACCGGTGTCCACCACCACCGACGACTGGTCCACCCGGCACTCCGTGCTGACCATGGCGCGCCGTACCGCCGCCCTGGTCAACGTGCTCGGCCCGGACGCCCCCGACCCCGCCGAGGTCGCCCGGGTGCTCCGCGAGCACGGGGAGAGCGATCCCCTCGACCTCACGGCGCGGGACGTCGACCTGATGCGCGGCGCCGCCGCCCGGCTGCGGGAGGTCTTCGCCGCCGAGGACGCCGACGCCGCTGCCACCGCGCTCAACGGGCTGCTGCGGGCGCACACCGGACGGCTCCGGCTCACCTCGCACGGCGGCGGCACGCCCTGGCACCCGCATCTCGACCGCGCCGACGACGCCCCCTGGGACGAGTGGTTCCTCGCCTCGTCCTGCATGGCGCTCACCGTCCTCGTCTGGGACCGCCAGCGCCCGCCCGGCCGCGTTTGCGCGTCGGCCGCCTGCCACGACGTCTTCATCACCCAGGGCAGCGGCCCGGAACGCCGCTACTGCTCCCGCCGCTGCGCGACCCGCGAGCGCGTGGCGGCCCACCGCGCCCGCGCCGCCCCGGGAGCCCCGGAGGCTTCGAACAGGTGAGGCCGACCCCGGGGCACAGGCGCAGCCTGTTGACACCCGGCGGGCGGGGTCGCAGACTCACGGAAGCAGAATGGTGAAGTAAATTTCACCAGGCGAACAAGTGAAGGCGTACGCAGCGCCGAACACAGCGGCTCGGCCAGGCGCACCGGGGCCGCCCGCACGGCTCGCCGGTGCGAGCCGCCGAACACCGTGACCCCGTGACACCGTGGAAAGGGAAACGACCGATGCGTACCACCGTCGGCATCATCGGAGCCGGACCCGCCGGACTCCTCCTCGCCCGGCTGCTGCACGTCGCCGGCATCGACTCGGTCGTCCTGGAGGGCCGCGACCGCGCCTACGTCGAGCACCGCCAGCGGGCCGGAATCCTGGAACAGGGCACGGTCGACGTGCTGCGCGCGGCGGGCGCCGGCGAGCGCATGGACCGGGAGGGGCTGCGGCACGACGGGATCGAGCTGCGGTTCGCCCGGCAGCGCCACCGCGTCGACTTCCCCGGGCTGGCCGGCGGGCGGTCCGTGATGGTGTACGCCCAGACGGAGGTCTGCAAGGACCTCATCGCCCTCCAGCTGGAGGAAGGCGGACCGCTGCTGTTCGAGGCGGAGGCGCTGGCCGTGGAGGACGCCGACACCGCCCGCCCGCGCGTACCGTTCCGGCACGACGGCCGCGAGGACGTCCTGGAATGCGACTACGTCGTCGGCTGCGACGGCTTCTGGGGCGTGGCCCGCACGGCGTTCCCCGCCGCGCTCTCCCGGACCTTCGAACGGACCTACCCCTACGGCTGGCTCGGCATCCTCGCCGACGTCGCCCCCTCCCACGACGAACTGGTCTACGCCCGCCACGACCGCGGCTTCGCCCTGCTGTCCATGCGCTCCCCGCGGGTCTCCCGCCTCTACCTCCAGGTGCCGGCGGACACGGACGCCGCCGACTGGAGCGACGACGCCATCTGGACGGAGCTGGAGCGGCGTTTCGAGACCGCCGACGGCTGGCGGCTGGAGCGCGGCCCGATCACCCAGAAGTCGGTCACGCCGATGCGTTCCTACGTCCACGAGCCCATGCGGTACGGCCGCCTCTTCCTCGCCGGGGACGCCGCCCACATCGTGCCGCCCACCGGCGCCAAGGGGCTGAACCTCGCCGTCGGGGACGTCGTCACCTTCGCCCGAGCGCTGACCCACCGGCAGGAGACCGGCTCGGCCGGGCTCCTGGACGCCTACTCCGCCACCTGCCTGCGCCGCGTCTGGCAGGCGGAGCGCTTCTCCTACGACATGACGACCCTGCTGCACCCGGCCCCGGACGCCACCGACTTCGAGCACCGCCTCCAGCTGGCCCGGCTGGAGCGCATCGCCGCCAACCGGGCGGCCCGGACGGACCTGGCCGAGGGCTACACGGGATTCCCGCTCGACTGACGCGCCCCGCGATGGGCCGTTTTGTCGAACGCCCGTTCGGTAATTCGGCCGAACGGACGTGTAGCGGAACTGTCATGGAATGCCGCTCTCCGTGGCCGGGAATGGGGCTTCCGCGTAGCGTGTTGCGAGCACGGCTGGGAAAAGATCCTCCCCAGGTACTAGGGTCTATCCTTTGCCAACCTATTACTCTTGAGCCAAGGCCGCGCAGGGTGGCCGTGGAGGAGTGAAATGAGGAGCAGCAACCCGGTCTTCTCGCGACGGGGGTTCAGCCGCGACAACGGCTACGCGGGCTTCAACACCGCGCCGCAGGCCGGGTACGCGACGGGCAACCCGTACGCCCAGGGCGGCAACCCGTACGCGACGAACCCCTACGCCCAGCAGACCCAGCAGCACGGCGCTCCGCCGCAGGCCCCGGCCGCCGCCGGCCGGATGACGATGGACGACGTCGTCATGCGCACGGCCACCACGCTGGGCGTGGTCGCCCTCGGCGCCGTCCTCGCCTGGGCCCTGCTCCCGGTCTCGTCCGGCAGCTTCGGCCTGGCGATCGGCTCCGCGCTGATCGCGATGGTCCTGGCCCTGGTGCAGAGCTTCAAGCGCACCCCGTCCCCCGCGCTGATCCTGGGATACGCCGCCTTCGAAGGCGTCTTCCTCGGCGTGATCAGCGAGATGTACAACAGCCGGTGGAGCGGTGCCCCGTTCCAGGCGGTGCTCGGCACCCTGGCGGTCTCGGCCGCGACCCTGGTCGTCTACAAGGCCGGCTGGATCCGCGTCACTGCCCGCTACGCCCGCATCGGCATGGCCATCGCCATGGCGTTCGTGCTGGTCATGGTGGTCAACCTGCTGCTGGTGGCGTTCGGTGTCGCCGGTGACGGCGGGCTGCGCAGCTTCGGTCCGCTGGGCGCGATCGTGGGCATCATCGCGATCCTGCTCGGCGCGTTCTTCCTGACCCTCGACTTCAAGCAGATCGAGGACGGCATCGCCTACGGCGCCCCGCGCAAGGAGGCGTGGCTCGCCGCGTTCGGCCTGACCCTGACCCTTGTCTGGATCTACGTGGAGATGCTGCGACTCGTGGCGATCTTCAGTAGCAACGATTAGCCGGTAGCCGGTAGCCGGTAGCCGGTAGCCGGTAGCCGGTAGCCGGTAGCCGGTAGCCGTCCGGCCGTCGGGATCCGTCCGGCTGCCGGTCGTGAACGACCGGCCGGTGACAGCGCGAAGGGCCCTGGGGTTTTCCCGGGGCCCTTCGGCGTGGTGGACGCACGCGCTAGAGAAGTTTGCGCGCGGCCCGCCTCAAGTCGTACTCATGAACAAGCGCCTTGGCATGGCCGTACGCGAGATTGTGCTCGTGGCGGAGCCAGCTGACCTTCTCCTCGAAGCGGAAGAGGGCGGGGCCTTCGTCGACGGTCCGCAACCAGTCGGACACTTCACGACCGGTGCAGCGGGGGATACGGGCGAGCAGATTTCGGTGGGTCTCTTCCGAGAAGACTTCGGACATCGGCGCCTCCGGACGCATTCGAAGCCAGTCCTTCACGTCACCGTGCCTGAGTGTTGGCACATTGGCAACACTCCTGGTAAGAGGCGTTACGCTCACCGCGTGGTAGATACGACGCCCCTCACTCGTGCCGTGGATCACTTCGCCGACCGGCTGCGCGCGGCCCCGCAGAGCCGCTTGCAGCGCAGCGCCGCCGCCGAGGCGCTGGGTCTGGCAAGGGAGTTGGCCGTGCGCGCCCAGCGGATCGAGGACCCCGCGGTGGAGCCGCGGGAGATGCCGGACGCCGGTATGTTCGCCGCCGCGGACCAGATCACCGTGGCCGGACACGACCTCGCCCTGGTCCTGCGGAGCGACACCGAGGTCGCGGAGGCGGTGCGCCTGGTCGACGAGGCCCGGCAGCGCGCGGGCGTGTAGCGGACGTGCCGGAGAGCCCACCGTACGCACCGCGCAAGCGCGGACGGGCGGGGCCGCGGACGGTCTACAGGGACGTGATGACCCGGTCGGCCAGGATGTACACGGTCTCCTCGCCGCAGGCGAACGTCAGCGTGTACGCGCCCGAGATGCCCGAGCCGCCCAGCAGGACCGGTGCCTCGCCGGAGCGCAGGGCCGCCGCCAGGTGTTCCGCGGTCTCGCGGTGGCCGGGCGTCATGCACAGGGTCGTGCCGTCGGCGAAGACATAGACGTCGAGGGTGCCGAGCGGGCCAGGCCGGACGTCGGTCAGTTCCACGCTGGACTCGGCCAGCTCCTCCAGGGTGGACAGGGTGCGCTCGTGGTCGCCCACGACCGGTGACTGCACCGGCACGAAGTCCGGGTGCGAGGGGTGCCGGCGGCGGGCCGCGGCCAACTCGGGGGAGTCTCCGCCGGAGAACTCGTCGGCCTCCGTGGCCGGCTCGGCCAGCGGCTCGGCGACCGGTTCCAGGCCCGCGAAGTCGGTCTGCCGGGGCAGGAACGGCTCATTGTCGGCGAGGCCCAGCAGCGAGGGCGCGTCGGAGGCGTCCCGGGCCTCCTGCGCGGCCCAGAACGCGCGCGCCTCGGCCAGCTCACGCTCCCGTTCCTCGGCGAGCGCCTCGGCGACGGCGGCGCGTATCTGCTCGGTGTCGGTGGTGGTGCGGGCGGCGGGCAGCAGGGCGCGTGCGGCCGCCGCCTGGCTCTCCGCGAGCTGGGTGTGCAGGGCCGTGACCTGGCGGCGCAGCACGAGAACGGTGCGCAGGACGGCGACGCCCACGGCGCCCGTGGCGGCCGTGGTGAGCAGCAAGGCGATCGGCATGGCGCTCACTGACGTACTCCCGGTTCAAAGTCGACCCCCGACTTCCTACATCAGCTTGAAGGGCGGACTAACCAGCTGTCAGTGCGTAACGTCACGAAACGGACAGGACTTTGGGCCTGGGGTTTACCTCCACAACCGCTCTGACCTGCGGGATATCTCCCGGAAGGGAGATAGGTCACATCCTGGGGGAGATTGGATCACAAATCGACCCGGCGTTCGGTTCTGCTGCGAACGCCGGGCCGTTACGGTCACGTCGGGTCCCACGACGGTCACCGTGCGGGACCGCGACGTTCGCCGGGGCGGGCGCCGCGGTGGTCGGTCGCCGTGCGGGCGGTGACGGCCGGTCGTCGCCCAGGGCCGTGGCGGCCGGCCCCGGGCGCCGTCGGGTCAGGCATGCCGTCAGCTCAGGCGTTCGAGGACCATCGCCATGCCCTGGCCGCCGCCGACGCACATCGTCTCCAGGCCGAGCTGCTTGTCGTGCCACTGGAGCGAGTTGACGAGGGTGCCGGTGATGCGGGCGCCGGTCATCCCGAAGGGGTGGCCGACCGCGATGGCGCCGCCGTTGACGTTCAGCCTGTCTAGGTCGACGCCGAGTTCGCGGTAGGAGGGGATCACCTGGGCGGCGAACGCCTCGTTGATCTCGACCAGATCGATGTCGTCGATGGTCAGACCGGCCCGGCGCAGCGCCTGCCGGGACGCCTCCACGGGGCCGAGGCCCATGATCTCCGGGGACAGTGCGGAGACCCCGGTCGACACGATCCGGGCGAGCGGGGTGAGGCCCAGCTCGCGCGCCTTGGTGTCGGACATGATGATCACCGCGGCGGCGCCGTCGTTCAGCGGACAGCAGTTGCCCGCGGTGACCAGCCCGTCCGGGCGGAAGACCGGCTTGAGGCCCTGGACGCTCTCCAGGGTGACGCCCGCGCGGGGGCCGTCGTCCTTGGCGACCACCGTGCCGTCGGGGAGTGTCACCGGGGTGATCTCGCGCTCCCAGAAGCCGTTCTTGATGGCCGTCTCGGCGAGATTCTGCGAGCGGACGCCGAACTCGTCCATCTCCTGCCGGGTGATGCCCTTCCAGCGGGCCAGGTTCTCGGCGGTCTGGCCCATCGCGATGTACGCGTCCGGGACGAGACCGTCCTCGCGCGGGTCGTGCCAGGTCGTGCCCTCCTGGGCGGCGACCGCGGCGGTGCGGGCCTCGGCCTCGGCGAAGACCGGGTTGTGGGTGTCCGGCCAGCTGTCGGAGCTGCCCTTGGCGAACCGGGACACCGTCTCGACCCCGGCCGAGACGAAGACGTCGCCCTCCCCGGCCTTGATGGCGTGCAGGGCCATCCGGCTGGTCTGCAGGGACGAGGAGCAGTAGCGGGTGATCGTGCAGCCGGGCAGGTGGTCCATGCCCATCTGTACGGCGACGATCCGGCCGAGGTTGTTGCCCTGCTCGCCGCCGGGCAGGCCGCAGCCGAGCATGAGGTCGTCGATGTCCTTCGGGTCCAGTGCGGGGACCTTCGCCAGGGCGGCCTGGATGACCGTGGCGGTGAGGTCGTCCGCGCGCAGCTCGGTCAGGGAGCCCTTGCGGGCGCGGCCGATGGGGGAGCGGGCGGTCGAGACGATGACGGCTTCGGGCATCACGGCTCCAGGGCGATCGGGCGGGGACAGGGCTTCCTGCGAAGCTACCCGTACGTACCGTCGCGGTCACCGGCGGCGCGGTGTGACCCTGGCCGCAGTTTTCTAAGCGCTTGCTTTTCCGCTGTCGGGGCGGCCCCCGGCCGGCCCGCCGCAGGAGCGGCGGGCCCGCCCGCCGGGGGCGACGGCTCCCGTCACGAAGGCTGCGCCGACGCAGAGGGCTCGGAGGCCGGCTCCGGCTCGTTGACCCGCCGCCTGCGCCGCCGCTTCAGCAGCGCCCACGGTCCCCGGGGACCCGTCGGCATCGCCGCCGTGACCTCCGTACCTCCCTCGGACGCCGCCTCCGCCGCCGCTCGGGCGACCGGCAGGAAGCCCTCGTGCCGCGACACGTCCGGACGTTCCTCGTCCGCCGGCCACAGGCCCAGGACCGCGCACACCGTCGGCAGCACCGCCATCGCCGCCGTCGCGTACCCCTCGGCCGAGGGGTGGTAGTTGTCGGGGCCGAACAGCTCGCGCGGGTTCGCCGCGAACTCGGGGCCCAGCAGGTCGCCGAGGGACACCGTGCGGCCCCCCTGCTCCACCACCCCGATCGTCTGGGCCGCCGCCAGCTGCCGGGAGGCCCGGCGGGCCAGCCAGCGCAGCGGCTGCTGCACCGGCTCGATGGTGCCCAGGTCGGGACAGGTGCCCACGACGACCTCGGCGCCGGCCGTACGCAGCCGCCGGACCGCCGCCGACAGATGCCGCACCGAGCGGGTCGGCGGCATCCGGTGGGTCACGTCGTTCGCGCCGATCATGATGACGCAGACGTCCGGCACCGGGTCGCCCCCGGACGTCACCTGCGCCACCTGACGGTCCAGGTCGTCCGACTGCGCGCCCGGCAGGGCGACGTTCCGCAGCTCCACCGGGCGCTCCGCCACCGCCGCCAGACCGGAGGCGAGCAGCGCGCCCGGCGTCTGGCCCGCCCGGTGCACCCCCTGGCCCGCCGCCGTGGAGTCGCCGAGCATGATCAGCCGCAGTGGTGGCTCGCCGGGGACGGCGTAGGCCCGGCCGTACAGCCCCTCCGCCGACGGGACCCGGTCGGCCGTGCCGTTGCCGACATGGCGCTTGGCCAGCTGCACCTCGGCCAGCAGCAGACCGACGGCGGCCGCCCCGACCAGCCCGGCCCCGCCGCCCCCGTACGCCGCGCCGGCCGCGATCCGCCGGGCCACCCTCGCCCTCGACATGCTCGTCATACGACGCCGTCACCTCCTCCTTGCCGTTCATCGAGACCTTGCCCCGTACCGCCCGTCGGCCAATCCCAACAGCGAGTGAACGACCTTCTCGTACGGGCCTGCGGCCTTAGGCTGACGGCACCACGACGACCACTCTTTTTGCAAGCAACCGGAGATAA
Organism: Streptomyces sp. NPDC001270; assembly: GCF_042896695.1. Classification (NCBI taxonomy): domain Bacteria; kingdom Bacillati; phylum Actinomycetota; class Actinomycetes; order Kitasatosporales; family Streptomycetaceae; genus Streptomyces; species Streptomyces sp. NPDC001270. The sequence goes on from NZ_JBIAXM010000013.1 coordinate 227,169, forward strand.
CGGTGCAATTCCACGACTCGATGATCAGCCTCGTCGGCAACACCCCGCTGCTGAGGCTCAACAGCGTGACCAGGGGCCTGAGGGCGACCGTCCTGGCCAAGGTCGAGTACTTCAACCCGGGCGGCAGTGTGAAGGACCGCATCGCCCTGCGCATGATCGAGGCCGCCGAGCAGAGCGGGGAGCTCCAGCCCGGGGGCACGATCGTCGAGCCGACCAGCGGGAACACCGGTGTGGGTCTGGCCATCGTGGCCCAGCAGAAGGGCTACCACTGCATCTTCGTGTGCCCGGACAAGGTGAGCACCGACAAGATCAACGTGCTGCGGGCGTACGGCGCCGAAGTGGTCGTCTGCCCGACCGCCGTGGCACCCGAGCACCCGGACTCGTACTACAACGTCTCCGACCGGCTGGTGCGCGAGACGCCCAAGGCGTGGAAGCCGGACCAGTACTCCAACCCCAACAACCCCCTCTCGCACTATCACTCGACCGGGCCCGAGCTGTGGGCGCAGACCGAGGGCCGGATCACCCACTTCGTGGCGGGCGTCGGCACCGGCGGCACCATCTCCGGCACCGGCCGCTATCTGAAGGACGTCAGCGACGGCCGGGTCAAGGTGATCGGCGCCGACCCGGAGGGGTCCGTCTACTCCGGCGGCTCCGGGCGGCCCTACCTGGTCGAGGGCGTCGGTGAGGACTTCTGGCCGACCGCCTACGACCGGACCGTCGCCGACGGGATCGTCGCCGTGTCCGACAAGGACTCCTTCCAGATGACCCGCCGGCTGGCCAAGGAGGAGGGCCTGCTGGTGGGCGGCTCCTGCGGCATGGCGGTGGTGGCGGCGCTGCGGGTCGCCGAGGGCCTCGGTCCCGACGACGTCGTGGTGGTCCTGCTGCCCGACAGCGGGCGCGGCTACCTCAGCAAGATCTTCAACGACGAGTGGATGGCCGACTACGGCTTCCTGGAGGACACCGGTCCCAGCGCCCGCGTCGGCGACGTGCTCAGGGACAAGGTCGGCGGCCACATCCCGTCCCTCGTCCACATGCACCCGGACGAGACCGTCGGACAGGCCATCGACGTGCTGCGCGAGTACGGGGTCTCCCAGATGCCGGTGGTGAAGCCGGGCGCCGGGCACCCCGACGTGATGGCCGCCGAGGTGGTGGGCTCGGTGGTGGAGCGGGAACTGCTCGACGCCCTCTTCAGCAACCGGGCCTCGCTGGAGGACCCGCTGGAGAAGCACATGTGCGCCCCGCTGCCCCAGGTCGGTTCGGGGGAGCCGGTCGCCGACCTGATGTCGGTGCTCGAAGCGGCGGACGCGGCGATCGTCCTGGTCGAGGGCAAGCCGACCGGCGTGGTCAGCCGGCAGGACCTGCTGGCCTTCCTCGCCAGGGGCGGAAAGCAGTAGCGACACCCCGGTGAACGGACCGGGGCGGCGGCGAACTCGCGGTGTCCTGCGCCTTCGGAGCCGTCCCGGAAGGTGTACGAGCGTGTCACGTGCGCGCAGCACCCGCTTAACACGCGTCCGGCACATTGGTGGGTGTCGGCAGGGCGACGGGGGTACCACCTCCCAGGCATGGAGCACTGGGGGAGGCTCTCCGCCCCGGCCGGCGCCCGAACGGCGCCCAGGACCTCCGGAGCGGCTCCCGGACCTCCATGGACGCCATGGACGCGCAAGCCCGGCCCTGACCCGGCCCGCGTCCTTCGCGGGGACCGCCGTCGTCCCGCCCCCCGGCAACGGGGGTGCGGCGGTCCCCGCGCGTTACTTTTCCGCCCTTTGCGCGAACGACCACTGCAGCACCCTCAGCAACGCCCTCAAGGCGAACAAGGCGCCGCAGCCGCGCTGCGCTTCTCTCCCCGGCGCGGGGGTGGGCGCCGGTGCTGTCCGGGCGCTGTGGTTCCGGCGGTTTTCCCGGGCGCCGCGGTCTCGGCGATCTCCTTCCCCCGCGCCGCGGTTCCGGCCGCGGGGACCGGCCCGCGGCCGTCACTCCTCCCAGTCGTCGCCCCCGGAGCGTGCGCCGTGGCGCAGCCGGCCGAACAGACCCGGCGCGGTGCGTGCCGCCTGGACCACGTTGACGCCGACGATGCCCGCCCAGGCCACGATCAGACCGGGCAGATGGGCGACGCCACCGCCGATCGCCGACAGCGGGACCGCGAGCACCAGCGAGACGATGCCGAAGCCGAACCGCTCTCCCCAGGAGTCGGTCGCCTTCGGGGACCGGGAACCGCGCGCCACCTGCAACTGCTGCTCGGCCAGCTGCCTGCGCACCCGCCGCTCCACCGCGCCGTCGATGCGCTGCTCGACCTTCTCCAGGAAGGAATCGACCAGCGCGGACTCGTAGTCCTCGCCGAGTTCCCTGCGCGCGTGCAGGGTGGCGTCGAGTTCCTTCTTCAGGTCGGTGTCCTGCGCTTCCATTCCGGTCATACGGCCACGGTAGGGATCGGGCGGGCCGGTCGCACTGGGGCTAGCCCCCCTTTGCCGCCGGGACGCCCTCCGCCGGAGTGGCCGGGATGTCGGCGCGGTCGGGACGCCGGCGCGGTCGGCGGGCACGCGGCGCCGTGCGCGGGCGGCGCGGACCGCGGACCCGCGGGGCCGCGGGCTCAGCGCCCGGCCTCAGGGGGCAGCCTCACGGCAGCAGTGAGACCACCCCGGTGTCGAGGTCGCAGCGGGCCGCCGCGATGTGCGCCGGGTCGAACGCCGGGTCCGCGCGGATGGCGTCCCGCACCCAGGCGGTGTGGGCGCGCATGGTCTGCTCGGCCCAGTCGCCGGGCGCCGACCGGGTCCGGCGGGCCGCGGGGGTGATCTCGTCGACCAGCAGCCGCAGGTGCCCCGGTACCGGTGCGCCCGTCCGCAGGTGCTCCAGGGTGGCGGCGATGGCACCGCAGCGCTCGTGCCCGAGCACCAGGACCAGCGGGATGTGCAGTTCCTCCACGCCGTACTGCACGGAGGCGAGCACCGCCTCGTCGAGCACCTGGCCGGCGGTCCGTGTGCACAGCAGGTCGCCGAGCCCCTGGTCGAAGACCAGCTCGGGCGGTACGCGGGAGTCGACGCAGCCGACGACCACCGCGATGGGGTGCTGCTCGGCGGCCAGCACCCGGCGCCGTCGTCGGTCCTCGCGCGGGTGGCGGGGACGGCCGGTGGCGTACCGCCGGTTGCCCGCGAGCAGTTCGTCCAGGGCGGTGGGCGCGGTGGGCGTGGTGGGCGGGGGAGGAGACAGGGGGCCGGGCGTGGCCGCCGCCGCTGTCGCGGAGGCGGCGGCCAGCGCGCCGACGGCGGTGGCCGTCAGGAAGGCCCTGCGGTTCGGGACCATGACGCTTCCTCAGAGATCGTGCTTGCAGCGCCTGCTCACGTTATGCATGCGAATGATGACTCTGAGTGGTCGTTTAAGGATCCTTGGCCGACTCGTCGGTGCATCGTCGCCACCGCGATACCGCCTCTTGACCGGTCACCGGCGCGGACGTCCTCCGCCCCGGCGTACGGATCGCGCGGCGCCGCGCGGCGGGCCGGGCCGGGGCGCCGGATCACTTCCGGACCTCCGCCGGACCGTGCCGCCGCGCCCCCTCCGACATCTCCGGCGAGGAGTCCCTTGCCCGGCTGTATAGCATCATGCAGAGTTCTTCGTGTCTGAATATGTTGTCGTGTTGTCGATGTTGTCGATGTTGTCGATGCCTCAGCGGCGGTCCGCGGCAACGGACGGCCGAAGGCCGAGATCGACTGTCCTGGTCTGAGGGGAGTCTGAGCGTGATGTCGTCCCGGATCGTCGATGTGCCGGGGGCCGTGCACAGCGGCCTGGTGATTCTCGACGGGGTCGGCCTCGGTGTCGACGACGTCGTACGCCTCGCCGACGGGACCGCGCGGCCCGTCCCCGGGACCGACGCGATGCGGCGCGCGGAGGAGTCCTGGAACGCGGCCCGGAAGATCGCCGCCACCGGACGCGTCTACGGCCGCTCTACCGGCGTGGGCGCCAACCGCACCGAGGACGTGCCCACCGAGACCGCCGCCGGTCACGGCCTGCGCCTGCTGCGCAGCCACGCGGGCGCCATCGGTGACGAACTCCCGGCCCGGCAGGTACGGGCGATGCTCGCCGTCCGCGCCAATCAACTGCTGGCCGGCGGCGCCGGACTGCGGCCCGGTGTCGTCACCGCGCTGTGCGAGGCGCTGGAGAACGGTGCCCACCCGGTCGTCAACGAGTTCGGTTCGGTCGGCACCGGCGACATAGCGGCGCTCGCCCAGCTCGGTCTCGCCCTGGCCGGGGAGCATCCCTGGCGGGGGTCGGGCGCCCCGGCGCCCCAGCCCCTCGACAACAACGACGCCCTCGCCCTGATCAGCAGCAACGCGCTCACCCTGGGACAGTCTGCGCTCGCCCTGCACGAACTGCGCGGCCTCATCGCCGCCACCCAGGTCGTCGCCGCGCTCTCCCTGCTCGCGGTCGACGGCTCGCACGAGGCGTACGCCGCCCCCGTGCACGCCGCCCGTCCGCACCGCGGCAGCGTCGAGGTCGCCCGCCGGATGCGGGAGCTGATCGGGGCCGCCGACCGGCCGACACCGCCGCTCGGCCGCATCCAGGACCCGTACGGCTTCCGCTGCCTGCCCCAGATACACGGGCCCGCGCACGACGCGGCGGACTCGCTGGAGGCGGTCCTCGACGTCGAGTTCAACGCCGCCGCCGAGAACCCGTTCATCTCGCCCGCCGACCTGACCGCCTATCACCACGGCGGCTTCTACCAGGCCCAACTCGTCCTCGCCCTGGACCAGTTCAGGCTGGCCCTCACCCAGGTCGCCCGGCTCTCCACCTCCCGGCTGTCCACCCTCAACGAGCCCGCCTACACCCGGCTGCGCCCCTTCCTCGCCGACCCCGAGCCGGCCTCCTCCGGAGTGATGATCCTGGAGTACGCCGCCGGGGCCGCCCTCGGCGATCTGCGGGCCTTCTCCGCACCCGCGTCACTCGGCCACGCTGTACTCTCCCGAGGCGTCGAGGAACAGGCCAGTTTCGCCTCGCTCGCCGCGCGCCAGACACTGCGCGCCTGCCGTGCGTACCGTCTGGTGGTGGGCTGTGAACTCGTCGCCGCCGTACGGGCGTTGCGTCAGCGCGGCCTCAGGCCCGATCCGGACCTGCCGGTGGGCCGGGCGCTGGCGCTCGCCGAACCGGTGCTCGACGAGGACCCGGCCGACCGGCCGCTCACGGACGACGTGACGGCGGCGGCCGGCCTGCTCGACCGGTTGACGGACATCTGGAGGGGGAAGGCGTGATGAGCGTGACCGACAGCCCTGCGACCCGTTTGCAGACGCTCTTCGAGGGACACCGGCTCACGCCGACCCAGCGGCGCATCGCGCACAGCATGGTGCGGCGGGCCGCCGACGTGCCGTTCCTGTCCAGCGTGGAGCTGGCCGAACTGGCCGGGGTCAGCCAGCCGTCGGTGACCCGCTTCGCCGTCGCCCTCGGCTTCGACGGCTACCCGGCCCTGCGCAGGCACCTGCGGGACGTCGTGCCCGCCGAACCGGCCGTGGACGCGGCGTCGTCCAACGAGTACCAGCAGGCCGTGGAGGCCGAGATCGAGAACCTCCGGCATCTGGCGGAGGTGCTGGCCGACCCGCGGCCGGTGCAGCAGGCGGGCCGGACCCTGGCCGCCTCCCGGCCGCTGCTGGTGCTGGGGCTGCGCGCCGCCGCCTCGCAGGCGTACGGATTCGCGTACTTCGCCGCCAAGGTGCACCCGGACGTACGGCTCCTCAACGAGGGCGGCTCCATGATCCACGACCGGATCGACGCGGCCGTCCGGGCGGGGGCGAGCGCGCTGCTGTGCTTCGCGCTGCCGCGGCACCCGCGGGAGGTCGTCGACACCCTGGCGCATGCCAAGGAGGCCGGGCTGACCGTGGTCACCGTCGCCGACTCGGCGTTCGCGCCCGTCGCACGCCACTCCGACCTGCTGCTGCCCGCCGCCGTCGGCACCGGGCTCGCCTTCGACACCGTGTGCGCGCCGATGCTGCTGGGGCGGGTGCTGCTGGAAGCGATGTGCGACGACCTGCCGGACGCGCAGGCACGGCTGGAGGAGTTCGACACCAGGGCCGCGGCGCGCGGGCTGTTCGTGGAGTGAGCCGGGGGTGGTGACGGGGGACGGTGACCAGGGACGGTGACCAGGGGTGGTGACCGGCGGCGGGGCCGTCGGGGTGGTGCGGCGCGAGGTGACCGGGCGGGGCCCGCCGTTGAGGTGGTGCGGCGCGGGGTGACCGGGCGCTCTCAGACTTGTCTCACGTTGCGGCGTTAACGTGCCTGCTCGCAGTCGAAGGAGCCGGGCACGGGAGGTCGGACGTGGCACGCGGAGGACGCGGAGGACAGGGACTGGCCCGGGTGGCCGTCGTCATGCGGGCCGGAGCGGCGCCGCTGTGGTGGCTCGGGGTGTTCGCGGCGGGCATCGGAGTGTTCCTGCCCGGGATGACAGGACGCAGGATCGGCGTCATGGGCGGGGCCGCGCTGTTCATCGTCGGCGCCGCCGTCGTGGCCGGCACCCGGCGGCGGCGCTACACGGCCCTCGCCGGTGCCGCGGCCCGCGCGGGCAAGCACGATGTGCTCCAGGACCGGGCGGTGACGGTCCGCAACTGGCGCCGCGGCCACCGCTGGTGGCTGCTGCTCGCCTTCGTCGTCGCGCTCGGCAGCTCGCTCGCCGTGCCCGCCGCGGGCGGCATGCTGCTGGCCGGTACCGGCACCGGGCTGCGGCTCAAGGCCGCCTGGCTCGGACGGCGCGAGCGGGCCGGGGACGCGCTGCTGTGGGTGCGCGTCGACTGGCTCGACCGGCGCGCCGGCCGTCCGGCGGGGAAGGCGGTCCGGGCCTACCGCGGCACGGGCATCGCGGCGGGCGACGCGGCCCCGGGCGGATCCCGCCGCCACACCGCGGCACTCGTCTGACCCCGGCGAGGACGGCCGGGCGGGGAGGGACGGGCCCAGGTACGGGCCGGGCGCGAGCGGGGGCACGACCGAGGGCGGGGGCACGAGCGGCGGCGGGGGCACGGGCGAGGACGGTGGCTCGGATGCCGGCCCCGTACCGGGCCGGCCCGGTGAGACGGCGGCCGACGCCGCCCGCCCGGTGGCCGGTCCGGGCCGGTTCCCTCGGACCGTCGGTCCGGGAAGCTGGAACTCCGGGATGCCGGGCTTCCGGGCGAGGGGCGGCGGCGTGGGCACGGTGTGCGGCAGGGCGGGCCGGCCGTCCCACCCCGGGCCGTGTCAGGGGCGCTCGGGCGGCCGGAGGCCGGTGAGCGCGGCGGCGTGCGCCCCGCCGGATTCGGCCACGACCTCCTCGACCGTCTGCGGCGAACGCACCGTCGCGAAGGCCACCCCGTCCACCCCGTCCGGGCCGTCCGCCACGAAGCCGTACACCCCGGGCCGGGTCAGGGAGTTGTACGAGTAGTGGTGGGCGAAGTAGTACGCCCCCGTGTCCAGCGCCGCCGCGTAGTCCCCCTGGTCGAGCGGGGGCAGCGTGCGGCCCTCGGCCAGCAGGTCGCCGGAGAAGCAGGCCGGTCCCGCCACGTCCTGCACCACCCCGGGCCCGGACTTGGGCCGCCCCCCGGCGTCGTAGGAGGCGATCCTGAGCGGCCACGCCGCCGGCGCGTAGACCGTGCGCGTCGCCACCTGTACGCCCGCGTGCGTCACCGCGACCCGCCGTCCGCCGGCGTTCTTGGCGTACTCCACCCGCGCCACCACGGTGCCGTGCTTGGCCAGCAGGGACCGCCCGAACTCGGTGACCAGCCCGTACCGCCCGTCGAACAGCCCCGGCACGGCCTCCCGCAGCACGCGCGCGTACTGCGCGTACGTCGGCGTCATCGCGTCCGAGTCGAAGTTCACCGGCAGACCGCCGCCGATGTCGACGGTGTCGATCTGCCGCCGCCCGACCCGCGCGTTGATCTCCTCGGCGAGCGCGTACGTCTCCGCCACGCCCCGCGTCAGCAGCGCCAGCGGAATGCCCTGCGAGCCGGTGTGCGCATGCAGCCGGGTCAGCCACGGACGGTCCAGGAAGGCCCGTATGACCCACTCCCGCGCGCCCTCGTCGCGCAGTGCCACCCCGAACTTCGACGTCGCCGTCGCCGTCGAGGTGGCCCCGATGGAACCCCCGCCGATCTGCGGATTGACCCGGATGCCCACCGGGGATCCGACCGGGGCCGCGGGGCCTTGGGCGCCGTTCGGGCCGTGCGGGTGCACGAGGGCGTCGATACGGTCCAGCTCCTGCGGATTGTCCGCGTTGACCGCGATGCCCAGCGCCAGCGCCTCACGCAGCTCGTCCGGGGTCTTGGCGGGCGAGTCGAGCACGATGCGCCGGGGCGGCACCCCGGCCGTCCGCGCCAGCGCCAGCTCGCCCGGACTGGCCACCTCCGCGCCGATACCCTCGCCGTCCAGCAGCCGCACCACCGCGACCAGCGGGGTCGCCTTCACGGCGAAGGCGTGCAGCACCGGCGTCCCGGGGGCCACCACCGCGTCGAACGCCGCCCGCAGCGCGGCCGCCGAGTCCCGGATGCCGGTGACGTCCAGCAGCCCGACGACGGGGGCCGCGGGCCCGACCAGCCCTTGCGCCACGGCGGCCCGCACCGCCCGGTCCCGCCGGGCGGCCCGCTCGGCACCGTCCCGCCCGGCACCGTCCCTCTGCGGATCGTCCCCGTACCGCCCGTCCCCGAGCTCCTCGCCGTACGTGCCCTCGCGGGTCCCGCCGGACGCCCCGCCCGCGTGTCTGTCCTCGCCGGTGTCCACGGCGCCCACCGTCCAGTCGTTGCCTGAGCTCATGCATCCAGCCAAACATCCGCGACGCGCCCGTGGCGGCCCGCCCCTGTATTGACTAGCTCTATTCATCAGGCAAGGATGTGAATAGAGGTGTTAACAGGCAGTAGGAACCCGCCGGGACCAACCCGCTAGGAGGCAGACCATGTCAGGACCTCGCGCCGTACGAGCGCCGCGCGGCACGGAACTGAGCGCCCTGGGATGGCAGCAGGAGGCCGCCCTGCGGATGCTGCAGAACAACCTGGACCCCGAGGTCGCCGAGCACCCCGACAAGCTCGTCGTCTACGGCGGCACCGGCAAGGCCGCCCGCGACTGGCGCTCCTTCGACGCTATGGTCCGCACCCTGAGGACCCTCAAGCAGGACGAGACCATGCTGGTCCAGTCCGGCCGGCCGGTCGGCGTCATGCAGACCCACGAGTGGGCCCCGCGCGTCCTGATCGCCAACTCCAACCTCGTCGGCGACTGGGCCAACTGGGAGGAGTTCCGCCGCCTGGAGGCCCTCGGTCTGACCATGTACGGGCAGATGACCGCCGGTTCCTGGATCTACATCGGCACCCAGGGCATCCTCCAGGGCACCTACGAGACCTTCGCCGCGGTCGCCGCGAAGAAGTTCGGCGGCAGCCTCGCCGGGACGATCACCCTGACCGCGGGGCTCGGCGGCATGGGCGGCGCCCAGCCGCTCGCCGTCACCATGAACGACGGCGTCGCGATCTGCGTCGACTGCGACCCGCGCGCCATCGAACGCCGCATCGAGCACCGCTACCTCGACGTCCGGGCCGACTCCCTCGACCACGCCCTGCGGCTGGCCGTCGAGGCGCGCGACGCCCGCCGCCCGCTGTCCATCGGCGTCCTCGGCAACGCGGCCGAACTGGTCCCGCAGCTGCTCGCGATGAACGCCCCCATCGACATCGTCACCGACCAGACCTCGGCCCACGACCCGCTGGCGTACCTGCCGCTCGGCGTCGCCTTCGAGGACATGGCCTCCGCCGCCGCCAAGGACCCGGCCGGTTTCACCACCCTCGCCCGCGAGTCCATGGCCCGGCACGTGGAGGCCATGGTCGGCTTCCAGGACGCGGGCGCCGAGGTCTTCGACTACGGCAACTCGATCCGCGGCGAGGCCCAACTCGCGGGCTACGAGCGGGCGTTCGCCTTCCCCGGCTTCGTCCCCGCGTATATCCGCCCGCTGTTCTGCGAGGGCAAGGGACCCTTCCGGTGGGCGGCCCTGTCGGGCGAGGCGTCCGACATCGCCAAGACCGACAAGGCGATCCTGGAGCTGTTCCCCGAGAACGAGTCCCTGGCCCGCTGGATCAAACTGGCCGGTGAGCGCGTCCACTTCCAGGGCCTGCCCGCCCGGATCTGCTGGCTCGGCTACGGCGAGCGCGACAAGGCCGGTGAACGCTTCAACGACATGGTGGCGTCCGGAGAACTGGCGGCCCCCCTCGCCATCGGCCGCGACCACCTCGACTGCGGCTCCGTCGCCTCTCCGTACCGCGAGACGGAGGCCATGCTCGACGGCTCCGACGCTATTGCCGACTGGCCGCTGCTGAACGCCATGGTCAACGTGGCCTCCGGCGCCTCCTGGGTCTCCATCCACCACGGCGGCGGCGTCGGCATGGGCCGCTCCCTCCACGCCGGCCAGGTGACGGTGGCCGACGGCACGAAGCTCGGCGGCGAGAAGATCCGCCGGGTGCTCACCAACGACCCGGGCATGGGCGTCATCCGGCACGTGGACGCGGGCTACGACAGCGCGGAGTCGGTGGCGGGCGAGCGCGGGGTACGGGTGCCGATGCGCGAGGGTGACGACGCGTGAGCCGGGATCCGGGCGGGCACGGCGGCTCTCCTGCGGGGGCCGATGCCCCGTCGTCGGCCGCGGGTCCGGCGGCGGCGTCGCTGGCCGCGGGCTCGGCGCCTTCGTCGTCGGCCAGGGGCTCGGCCGTGCCCACCCTCCGCCGAGAAGCTCCGGCCGGCCCGGATTCAGGGGGGACATCGACATTCGCCCCTCGCGAGACGACCACGCCCTCCTTCCAGGAGATGTGGGCCGAGCTGCTGCCCATCGGGCGGCACCCCGGCACCGGCGGCTATCGCCGCCACGCCTGGACCGCGGCCGACGCCGAGTGCCGGGCCTGGTTCCGTGCGCAGGCCGAGACCCGCGGGCTCACCCACGAGGTCGACCGGAACGGCAACCAGTGGGCCTGGCTGGGCGACCCGGCCGCGTCGGACGCCGTGGTCACCGGCTCCCACCTCGACTCCGTGCCCGACGGCGGCGCCTTCGACGGGCCGCTCGGTGTGGTGTCCGCGTTCGCCGCCCTCGACGAACTGCGCCGCAGGGGAACGCGATTCACCAGGCCGCTCGCCATCGTGAACTTCGGCGACGAGGAGGGCGCCCGGTTCGGGCTCGCCTGCGTCGGCTCGCGGCTGACCGCCGGACAGCTCACCGTCGAGCAGGCGCACCGGCTGACCGACGGCGACGGCATCACCCTGCCCCGGGCCATGGAGGCCGCCGGACACGACCCCGACGCCATCGGCCCGGACCACGAGCGGCTGGCCCGGATCGGCGCGTTCGTCGAACTCCACGTCGAGCAGGGCCGGGCGCTCGACCTGTCCGGTGACCCGGTCGGCCTGGCCAGTGCCATCTGGCCGCACGGGCGGTGGCGGTTCGACTTCCGCGGCGAGGCCAACCACGCCGGCACCACCCGGCTGGCGGACCGGCGGGACCCGATGCTGCCGTACGCCGAGACCGTGCTCGCCGCCCGCCGCGAGGCACGGCTGGCCGGCGCCGTCGCCACCTTCGGCAAGATTGCCGTCGAGCCGAACGGGGTCAACGCCATCCCCTCCCTGGTGAGCGGCTGGCTCGACTCCCGTGCCGCCGACCAGACGGCCCTCGACACGGTCGTCACGGGCGTGGAGCGGGCCGCCCGCGACCACGCCGCCGCGCACGGCGTCGACTTCGACATCGTCCGCGAGTCCTTCACGCCCGTCGTCGAGTTCGACCACGCCCTGCGCGACGAACTCGCCCGCATCCTCGGCACGGAGACGGAACTGAAGGTGCCGGTCCTCGGCACCGGCGCCGGACACGACGCGGGAATCCTGTCCGGGAGCGTCCCGACCGCCATGCTGTTCGTGCGCAATCCCACCGGCGTCTCGCACTCCCCGGCCGAGTCCGCCACCGAGGACGACTGCACGGCCGGGGTGACCGCGCTCGCCGACGTACTGGAAGGGCTGGTCCGCAGGTGACGCCGACGCAGCAACCGCAGTCCGGGCAGACCCACCACCCCCGGACGTACTGGCTGGAGCACGCCTGGCTCGACACCCACGTCGAGCCGGGCGTGGCCGTGGACGTGCGGGACGGGCGGATCGCCGCCGTCCGCACCGGCGTCCCCACCCCGCCGTCCGGCGCCGAGATCCTGCGCGGCCTCACCCTCCCCGGCCTGGCCAACGCCCACAGCCACGCCTTCCACCGCGCCCTGCGCGGCACCGTCCAGGTGGGCTCCGGCACCTTCTGGACCTGGCGCGAGGTCATGTACTCCGTCGCCGACAAGCTGACCCCGGACACCTACCACGCGCTGGCCCGCGCCGTGTACGCGGAGATGGTGCTGGCGGGCGTCACCGCGGTCGGCGAGTTCCACTACGTGCACCACGCACCCGGCGGCACCCGCTACGCCGACCCGAACGCCATGGGCGAAGCGCTCATCGCCGCCGCCGCCGAAGCCGGGATCCGCATCACCCTCCTCGACACCTGCTACCTCTCCGCCGGCTTCGGCAGCCCGCCCGACACCCACCAGCGCCGCTTCTCCGACGGCACCGCCGAAGCCTGGGCCGCACGCTGTTCAGTTCTCAAGGAGCGGGATCACGCACGGATCGGAGCCGCCGTCCACTCCGTACGGGCCGTGCCCGCGGGGCAGTTGGCGACGGTGGCGCGCTGGGCGGAGGAGCGGCGGGCCCCGCTCCACGTGCACCTGTCCGAGCAGACCGCCGAGAACGAGGCCAGCCTCCAGGCACACGGCTGCACCCCCACCCGGCTCCTCGCCGACCACGGCGTCCTCGGCCCGCGCACCACCGGCGTGCACAACACCCATGTCACCGCCGAGGACATCGCCCTGCTCGGCGGCTCCGGCACCGGCACCTGCATGTGCCCGACGACCGAGCGGGACCTGGCGGACGGCATCGGCCCCGCGGCGGCCCTGCAACGCGCGGGCTCCCCGCTCAGCCTCGGCTCCGACAGCCACGCCGTCGTCGACCTGCTCGAAGAGGCGCGCGCCATGGAGCTGAACGAGCGCCTGCGCACCCGTACCCGGGGCCACTGGACGGCCGCCGCCCTGCTGCGGGCCGCCACCGCCGACGGGCACGCCGCGCTCGGCTGGGACGAGGCGGGCACCATCGAGGCCGGCGCGCTCGCCGACCTCACGACGATCGCGCTCGACTCGGTCAGGACCGCGGGGCCGCTGCCCAGACTCGGTGCCGAGACCGCCGTATTCGCCGGGAGCGCGGCGGATGTGCGGCACACGGTCGTCGCGGGACGGCACGTCGTGCGCGACGGGGCGCACACGCTCGTCCCCGATGTCCCGCGGGCGCTGGCGGCGGCGGTGGAAGCGCTGCGCGCCTGACGCCCCCGCCCCGCTCGCCCCGTCCGCTCGCCGACCGGACAACTGCCAAGGACGCCGCCGAGGACCTTCTGAAGACCCCCGCCGAGGACCATCTGCAGGCCGCCCCCGCCGAGGACCTTCTCCAGGACCCCGCCCAGGACCCCACCAAGGACGCCATGAGCAGCACCGTCATCACCGACATCGCCACGCTGGTCACCAACGACCCCTCCCTCGGACGGGGATCCCCCCTCGGTCTGGTCCAGGACGCGGCCGTCGTCATCGACGGCGACCGGGTCGTCTGGACCGGTGAATCCAGCAAAGCACCCGCCACTGACAATCGGGTCTCCGCCGACGGCCGGACGGTGCTGCCGGGCTTCGTCGACTCCCACTCGCACCTGGTCTTCGCGGGCGACCGCACCGCCGAGTTCAACGCCCGCATGTCCGGCCGCCCCTACCAGGCGGGCGGCATCCGCACCACGGTGGCGGCCACCCGTGCCGCCACGGACGGGGAACTGGAGGCGAACCTCACCCGTTACCTGTCCGAGGCGCTGCGGCAGGGCACGACGACGTTCGAGACGAAGTCCGGGTACGGCCTGACGGTCGCCGACGAGGCACGGGCGCTGCGCATCGCCGCCGCCCACACCGACGAGGTCACCTACCTCGGCGCGCACATCGTGCCGCCGGACCACGCCGCCGACCCGGCCGGATATGTCGCGCTGGTCACCGGCGAGATGCTGGACGCCTGCGCGCCGTACGCCCGGTGGATCGACGTCTTCTGCGAGCAGGGCGCCTTCGACGGCGACCAGGCCCGGGCGATCCTCACCGCGGGCCGGGCGAAGGGGCTGCACCCGCGCATCCACGCGAACCAGCTCTCGTACGGCCCCGGCGTCCGGCTGGCCGTCGAGCTGGACGCGGCGAGCGCGGACCACTGCACCCACCTCACGGACGCGGACGTCGACGCCCTCGCGAGCGGCCGTACGGTCGCCACGCTGCTGCCCGGCGCCGAGTTCTCCACGCGCGCCGAGTGGCCCGACGCCCGCCGGCTGCTGGACGCGGGCGTCACGGTGGCGCTGTCCACGGACTGCAACCCCGGTTCGTCCTTCACGTCCTCGGTGCCCTTCTGTGTCGCGCTGGCCGTGCGGGACATGGGCATGACCCCCGATGAGGCGGTGTGGTCGGCGACGGCGGGCGGTGCCGCGGCGCTGCGCCGCACCGACATCGGCCGCCTCACTTCCGGCGCCTACGCCGACCTGCTCCTCCTGGACGCCCCGAGCCATGTGCACCTGGCCTACCGGCCGGGCGTACCCCTGGTCACCGGGGTGTGGCGGCGCGGCACCCGGGTCCGCTGAACCGGCACCCGGCCGCGGGCCCCGGAGCCGTCCGGTGCCCCCACACACACCAGAAGGCCGGCACGTCCTCGTCGACGTACCGGCCGGCGGGGCGCCCGCAGGGGGCGGGAAGGCTGCCGGGAACAGGTGTTACTTCGGGTAACCCGAGAGGCGTTCGGGCCGTCCGGGCTCCGCCGGGGAGCCGGGGCCCGTGGAAGCCGGGCTCATTCCTCCACGGTCAGGCCGTCGCGCAGCCGGCCGAGCGTCCGCGACAGCAGCCGCGACACGTGCATCTGCGAGATGCCGAGTTCCTCGCCGATCTCCGACTGGGTCAGTCCGGCGACGAAGCGGAGGGAGAGGATCCTGCGGTCCCGTGACGGGAGTTCGGCGATGAGCGGCTTCAGCGACTCGACGTACTCGATGCCTTCAAGACCGTGGTCCTCGTAGCCGATGCGGGCCGCGAGCGCGCCCTCGGCGTCGTCCTCCTCCGGCTGGGCGTCCAGGGAGGAAGCGGTGTACGCGTTCGAGGCCGCCATGCCCTCGACCACCTCGTCACCGGAGATGCCGAGCCGGTCGGCGAGTTCGCCCACCGTCGGCGAGCGGTCCAGTTGCTGGGCCAGGTCGTCGCTCGCCCTGGCCAGGTCGAGGCGCAGCTCCTGGAGCCGGCGCGGCACTCGCACGGACCACGAGGTGTCGCGGAAGAAGCGCTTGATCTCGCCGATGATGGTCGGCATCGCGAAGGTCGGGAACTCGACGCCGCGGGACAGTTCGAAGCGGTCGATCGCCTTGATCAGGCCGATCGTGCCGACCTGGACGATGTCCTCCATCGGCTCGCTGCGGGAGCGGAAGCGGGAGGCGGCGAACTTGACCAGCGCGAGGTTCAGCTCGACGAGCGTGTTGCGCACGTACGCGTGCTCGTGGGTGCCTTCCTCCAGCGACTCCAGCCGCTCGAAGAGGGTCTTGGACAGGGCCCGCGCGTCGACGGGGCCGATCTCGTCGTACGGGGGGATCTCGGGGAGCCCCGCGATGGGATCCAGCTGTTCCGGTGGGGGTGTCGACGTCGCGGTCGGGGTATGCGATGCGTCGAGCCGGGGTGACATGGTGTCCTCCATCGTTCTCGGCATTGGGCTGCCGAAGCCATGCGTGCACTGCGGTGTGCGGCGCCTCCAAAGCCGGCCGAGTCGGTTTGTGTGTCCTCTTAGCCCTACCCGCTTCACCGAGCCCGTGGCAAGTGTCATTTGTTGCCATATGTCCGATTGTGTGCGGTTGTTCGGGTGTCGGAGCGCGTACGGAAGGCGTAGTGTTCGAGGTCACCGTACGAGCCCCGGAAGTACCTGTGCAGAGCGTGAGTGGGCATCGGCGGAGCGTTCAGTCAGCAGCCACGACCTCGGGAGACAGACGGCATGGACCGCGGGACGGTCGGCAGCGCACAGTCGGGCCGGCTTCTGGTGGAGGTGCGGGAAGAGGGCTCCAGCGCGGTGGTGGCCGCGGCAGGTGAGTTGGATCACCACACCGCCGATCTGCTGCGCGAACCGCTCGACGATCTTCACGACAAAGGGTTCTCGCGACTCGTCGTGGACTGCTCACGGCTGGAGTTCTGCGACTCCACGGGACTCAACGTGCTGCTCGGCGCCCGCCTCAAGGCGGAGGCCGCCGGGGGTGGGGTGCATCTCGCGGCCATGCAGCCGGTGGTCGCCAGGGTGTTCGAGATCACCGGGGCGGAGGCGGTCTTCACCGTGCATGACTCCGTCGAGGCGGCCCTGGCCGACGAGACCGGCTGAGCCCTGCCGCGGGGGTTCCGGGCCGTCCCGGATCGGGGGGTGTTTCACCCGGTCAGCCGGGCAGGAGAGATGCTGGACCGGTCGGCCCCGGGGGTATACGGAACCGACGAACCGCCTGCGTACGACTTTGTATCGACGGGTGCCGACAGGTACCGACCGCTACTGACTGCTGACCGCTCAAACGTGAACTGGTGAATCGGTGAGGTGAAGCGCTGATGAGCACCACCCGGCCTTACCCGCCGGGCGACCGCGGCCCGGAGCCCAGCGGTGCTTCCGGGGCGTCCGAGGGGGGAGCGCCGGGCGACGGCGCGTCCACGGGGGCAGCGGCCGTACCGCCGGAGGGTCCACAGACCCGCCGAATCCGTCTGGACGGGGAGAGCGGTGTCGTGCCGCTCGCCCGTGATTTCACCCGTCAGGCGCTGTATGCGTGGGGTTGGCTGCCCGCCTCCTCCGCCGACCAGCGGGCCGCCGCCGAGGACGTCCTGCTCGTCGTCTCGGAACTGGTCACCAACGCCTGTCTGCACGCCGAGGGTCCCGAGGAACTCTTCCTCGCCCGCGACAACAAGGTGATCCGCGTCGAGGTCTCCGACCGCGGCAGCGGCCAGCCGGCCCCCCGCACCCCGCACCGCGCGGGCCGCCCAGGCGGCCACGGCATGTTCATCGTGCAGCGGCTCTGCCTGGACTGGGGTGTCGTACGGACCCCGGGCGTGTCCGGCAAGAGGGTCTGGGCCGAGCTGGGCGCACCGGCTTGACGGAGGCGGACGCCCGGCGGATCAAGCCCTGCCTCGGCCGTGTCGGCAGGGGCGTTCGGCCCCGCACGGGCCCGGGTCCTCGAATGAACCAGGGGCGTCACGGGGGCCGTTGTCGTTCCTGGCAGAGCCGGGCCTGACCTCCTCCGACCACCGGACGGCAAGGTGCCGACGGCAAGGTGTCGTACGAGGGGTGCCCGGCACCGACCGGGGCTTCGAGGAGCCCGCGACAGAGGAGGCGACTTGGCCGAGGACGAGGGGTTCGAAAGGGCGCGGGAAGCACAGGAAGCAACGGCGAGGGCGGTGGCAAGGAGGGAGCAGAACGCCCTGCTCGCAGGGGAATTCGCGGGTGCCCTCGATTACAGCGTGGGCTCGGAATTGAGCGGGCTGGCCGAGGCCGAGAACGAGACAGGGCGTGAGTACACCCTCCTGAAAAACCAGACCGCGGCCCTTGGGAATGAGCTGAGGAACGTGTACGCGGCAGGTCCCCTCGGCGACCCGGCCGCGCAGGACGCGGTCGCGGAGGCATACCGCCAGTCCTTCGACGAGATGGAGGACTGGCGGTATGCCTACATCGAAGCCGTGAACCTGCACGACGACGTGCGGGTTCAGCGACTGGACGGCGAACAGACACGGCAGGAGATCCTCCAGTCGCAGGCTCGGCACCTCGAAGAAGCCGGTCGGCGTGCGGCGGCCGTCTGGCGGTTCCTGCCCCCCGGGACCGGTGGCCGACCCGCAAGGGCGGACGGGAACGCAGCGGCTCGCCGCCCCTGGGGCCGTGGCTATCGCAACGTCGCCCCCCGCAAGCTCGGCAAGGGCAGGTAAGAGCTCCTTCTCTCATCCGGGCCACGGGTTCTGGTCAGGACCACGGGTTCTCATCAGGACCAAGAGTCGCCATCACGACCTCGGCCCCTGCCGGCCGCGGCCTCCTGCCGCCCGACCCGCCCGAAGCGGCCCCGCCGCCCGACTGACTGTCACTCGCGGCACTCCCTCCACCCGAGCCCTCACCCGAGCCGCCACCCGCGCGCGCCGGATCGTCACAACTCCGGGGCGCACCGTCTCTTCCCTCCTCATCCCCCCGGGCGTACCTTGACGGCCAATCTGATGTGCCGTCAGGAATGGGGTGGACCGTGTCGTACCCGAAGCGAACCGCCACGCTCGCGTCCGCCGCGGCGTTGGCCGGCTCGGTGGTGCTGCTGGCCGCGCCCGCGGCGCGAGCGGATGTCGTCGACGTCAACTACCAGTGCAAGACGCCCATCGGCGACAAGAGCGCGGTGTCGCCCATCGACATCAAGGGCGTCAAGAGCGGCGGCGGCTACAAGATCACCATGTCGTGGCAGAAGGGCGTCTCCTCCAGCCCGGTCGAACTGGGCAAGGGCGCCATGAGTCCGAGCGCCACCATCAAGCTCGGCGGTGCCGACAGCGGCACGATGGCGGTGTCCGGCCCGGCCAACGCGGAGGCGATCCCGGCCAACACCCCGATCAAGATCAGCGATCTGAGCGGCACCTACACGCCGAAGAAGTCGGGCAAGGTCACCTTCACGGCGGGCATCCTCACCATCAAGGCGCTCGGTACGACGACGACCTGCACGCCGAGCAACACCCCGAAGCCCTCGCTGACCCTCGACGTCACGGCGGCCGGCGGGTCCTCGGGCGGTTCGTCCGGGGGCTCCTCCTCCGGTTCTTCGGGTTCGTCGGGGTCCTCCCAGGGCGGCGACGCCGCCGGGCAACTCCCGCAGACCGGCCCCGAGGACTCCGCGATCGCCCTCGGGACGCTCGGCGGCACGGTCCTGCTCGCCGGTCTCGGCGGCGTCCTGTGGGTGACGCGGCGGAACCAGACCGTACGCCGCTGAACCCCGGGCCCGACCCGCTGGAGCCGCCGATGCCGACCGCCGCCCGTGTCCCGCGCTCGTCCCTGCCCACGCGCGCCCGGAGCCTGTCCGTGCTCACCCGTGTGCGGAACTGGTCCGTGTCCGCTCGTGTCGGCTGTCCGTCCGTACTCGCCCGTGTGCGGAGCCGGTCCGTGTCGGCTCCTGCCCACTGCCGGTCCGTGCTCGTTCCTGCCCGCCGCCTGGCCATGCTCACCCGTGCGCTGTGGCTGGGCCTGCTCGTCCCGTTGTCCCTGTTCGCCGCCTCCCCGGGGGCAGCGGCGGCGTCCGGTACCCCGCCCCCGGCGGCCACGGGGTCCGGGGGCTGGGCCCTCGCGCCCGCGGGCGGCGGACGGCCGTCGTTCTACGCCGAGGGCACCCCGGGGACCGTCCAGCAGGACACCGTGTCCGTGGCCAACCGGAGCGCCGGACCGGTCACGCTGCGGCTGCACGGCACCGGCGTCCGGATCACCTTCGCCGAGACCGGCCTCCGGGTCCCGGCCCGCACCCGCGCCGACGTCCCCTTCACGGTGGCCGTGCCGGCCGGGGCCGCGCCCGGTGACAGCTCCGGCACGATCGTCGCCGAGGACGGCGACGGCCGGACCGAGAGCGTACCGATCCGGCTGCGCGTGGGCGGCCCCGCGCTGTCCGCCCTGACCGTGGAGAAGCCGGCCGTGCACGCGGGGCGCATCACGTACGAGCTGGTCAACCGCGGTACGACCGTCCTCGTACCGCGTCTTGCGGTGCGCGCGGACGGTGTCTTCGGCCGGGTCCTGGACCGCGCCCCGCGCACCCTGGCCGTCCACCTCGCACCGGGGCAGCGACTGCGGCTGAGCGAGCCGTGGTCCGACCCGCCCGCGCTGGACGCGGTCGACGTGCGGCTGACCGTGACGGCGGCGGGCGGGGCGCACGCCACCGCGGACACGTCGGCGCGGTTCGTGCCCTGGGGCGCGCTGGGCGGCGGGGTCGCCCTGGTGGCCGGCGCGGCGGTCGCGCTCGCGGTACGCCGTCGCCGCCGTCGTCGTCGCAGGCGTGACGCACAGGCCGAAGTCCCTGGTACGGAGGTCGAGTTGACGGGAGTCATGACGTGAGCGGCAGGCTGCGGATTCCGGTGCTGGCGGCGGTGTTCGCGCTGCTCCTGCTGCCGCTCGCGGGCCCGGCGTCGGCGGCGCCGCGACCCGCCGTCGAACTGTCCGAGTCCCAGGCGGGCACCGGAGGCTCGATCACCGTCAGCGGCAGCGGCTGGCGGCCGGACACCCTGCTGATGCTGCTGATCTGCGGGCGGGCCACGCCCGCGCGGGGCGTGATCGGCGGCACCAACTCCTGCGCCAACGGCGACGGCCGGGCGGTCACCACGGACGCCAAGGGCGGCTTCAGCAAGGAACTGCCGGTCGCCGAGCCGCCGGTGCCCTGCCCGTGCGTGGTGCACGTGGCCACCGTGACCGGCGCGAAGGCCGACGCGGACGCGGAGTTCCAGGTCGCCGGGCACGCCGTCGAGCCGCTGCCCGCCGAATCCGCCGCGGGGCGTCTCGCCGTCCTCACCGACACCCGGCTCGACGGGTCGAGCGGGGTGCTCACCTGGTTCGGCGCGCCGCCCTCCCGCACGCTGGTCTTCACCGTGGGCAACCTCGGCACGACGACCGTCGAGAACCCGGTGTTCCAGGTCGGCACCGCGCACGGCGTCTTCGCCCCGCAGTGGGACGAGCAGCAGTGGCGCGGCACCCTCGGACCCGGCAAGAAGGCGCAGGTCAAGCTGCCCGTCGAACTCACGGCCGGGGCACACGGCGACTACAGCGTCTCCCTGAGGTACGGCGGCAAGGTGCTCGCCGAGCAGCCCTGGGGGGTGGGCAGGCCCTGGGGCGTGACGCTGTTCTGGATCCTGCTCTGCCTGGTCGTACCGGCCGGCGTGTTCCGTATCGGACTGGCCGTGGTGGACCGGGTACGACCGCGCGGGCCGGGCGGCGTACGCCGGCGCGGGCTGTCCCGGCCCGCGTTCCGCCTGCCGCGGCCCGTGCTGCGCCCGGCCGGGCCGCGCGCGCGTACCGAAGGCACCGCACCGACCCCGACTCCGACCCTGCCGTGGTTCAGCTCGGACTCCGGTCCGGACCCGGCCGGCCGGCTCTCCGCACCGCACGACGACAGCCCGACGAGTCCTACGACTCCCACTCCGAAGGGACCCACGTGAGCATGCGAAGGAGAGTCACACCGGTCACACCGGTCGGCGGACGCAGAGCGGGCGCGGCGGTGGCCGCGCTGGTCCTCGGCGGGGCGGGAGTCCTGCTGGGGGCGGCCTCGACGCCCGCGCAGGCCGCCCAGGTGTCGTTCGCCACCCACTGCGTACCGCCCGCGGGCATCGACCCGGTGGACGGCACGACCCAGGTCGAGATCACCGCGCCGGCCACCGCGAAGGTCGGCGACACGATCGACGTCGGCTGGAAGTTCGTGCAGGCCGCCTCGAAGAACCCCGACATCATCGACCTGCCCGCCAACTCGGTGCAGCCGTCCGGCACCCTCAAGGCGGCCGGTGCGCAGAGCGCGGACATCGCGATGCAGGGGCCGCGCGAGAACCCGGCGATCCCCAAGGGCGGCGCCATGGTGCTGTCCGACATGAAGGGCTCGCTGAAGCTGACGGCGCCCGGCGAGGTGACGCTGACGCCCGACGCGTACACGGTCAACGCGATGACGACGGACACCAAGTGCACCCCGTCCCAGACCGTGCAGAAGGCGGCGACCATCCAGGTCACGGCGGGGGGCGGCGGTACGCCGACGACGTCACCCACGCCGTCCGACCCGGACTCGCCGCCGCCCACCGGCACGGCCACTCCGACCACCTCGGCGAGCGACGGCACCGGTGGCGGCCAGACCGACTTCACCGGCAAGGAAATCCAGGTGCCCTACGCCTGCAAGACGCCGATCGGGGACAAGAACGCGACCTCGCCGGTGCAGATCGACGCCAAGAAGAACGGCGGGAGCTACGACCTGACCGTGCAGTTCAAGAAGTCGGTCATGGACAGCCCCGCCGACATCCCGAAGGGCTCGGTCAAGCCGTCGATGGAGGTGGTCCTGGGCGGTTCCGACAAGGGCACCGTGCACGTGGAGGGGCCGATGAACTCCGCCGCGATCAAGTCGGGCGACCCGATCGAGATCCCCGACCTGAAGGGCACCTACAAGCCGGGCGCGAGCGGCACCTCCACGCTGTCGCCGGGCGTCCTGACGGTCGAGGCCCTGGGGACGACGACGACCTGCACCCCCACCAGGACGGCGGTTTCGCTCACCCTCGACACCACCGCGCAGCCGGGCGGCGCCGCGGGCGGCTCGTCGTCCTCGGGGTCCGGGGGCGGCTCGGCGGCCGGCGGCAGCGGCACCAGCGGGGGCCTCGCGGCGACGGGCTCCGAGGACCACGGCGCGATCAAGGCGCTGGGCCTGGTGGCGGGCACGGCGATCCTGCTGGGCGCGGCGGTCTTCACCTTCATGCCGCGCCGCAGGACCCGGTGAGCGCCGGGAACGCCGTCTGAAAGGCGAGCCTGCCTGACGGCGGGCCACCGGACGGAGGGCCGCTCGAACGCCCGGAGGGCCGCCGCACCACAGCGTGCGACGGCCCTCCGGTGCGAGGACGCGGGTGCGCGGGCGTGAGGGTGCGCGGGCGCGAGGCCGATGTGCCCCGTGCCCGCCGCCCGTCAGCTGTTCACGCCGCCCGCCCGCGAGCGCCCGCCGCCTGCCAGCGCCCGTCACCCGTCACCCGTCAGTGCAAGTCGCCCATCAGCCGTCGTACCTTGCCGCGGTACATCCACACCGCCGTACCGGCGGCCACCGCGAGGACCGCCTCCGCGACCACGATGTCCATCCGGTCCAGGTCGACGCCCGCCACGCCCAGCAGCCCGGTCGTGGCATCGCCGGCGGTGACGGCCAGGAACCAGACACCCATCATCTGGGAGGCGTACTTCGCGGGCGCCATCTTCGTGGTGACCGACAGGCCGACCGGGGAGAGCAGCAGCTCACCGATGGTCTGCACGAAGTAGATCGCCACCAGCCACAGTGCGGCGGCCTTGTGGCCGCTCCCGGCGATGGCCAGCGGGGCCAGGAAGACGAAGAAGGACGCACCGACCAGGATCAGGCCCAGGCCGAACTTGGCCGCCGTGCTCGGCTCCCTGCCGCGCCGGGCCAGCACGGTCCACATGACCGCGAAGACCGGCGCCAGCGCCATGATCATGACCGGGTTGACCGACTGGTACCAGGAGACGGGGAAGCTCCAGCCGAAGACGCTGTTCTCGGCCTTGTGGTAGGCGAAGATCGACAGTGTCGAACCGCCCTGGTCGTAGATCATCCAGAACAGGGCCGCGGCGACGAAGAACCAGAGGTAGGCGGACATCCGGGACTGCTCGGCGCGGTCCAGGTCCCGGTCCCGTTTGATCCGGGCGAGCACCACCACCGGGATGACCAGGCCGGCGGCGATGATCGGGACCATCACCCAGTTCAGGGTGAAGGCGCCGGAGAGTCCGGCGACGCCGTAGAAGACCACCGCGACGGCCGCCCACAGGCCCGCCCTGCGCAGCGTGGCGGCCTTCTCCCGGGCCGACAGCGGCGTCGGCACCACGTTCGAGCGCGGGCTCAGCCGGTGGCCGCCGAGCAGGAACTGGGCCAGGCCCAGCGCCATGCCGACCGCGGCGAGCGCGAAGCCCAGGTGCCAGTTCACCTTCTGCCCGATGGTGCCGATGACCAGCGGAGCGGCGAAGGCGCCCAGGTTGATGCCGATGTAGAAGATCGTGAAGCCGCCGTCCCGGCGCGGGTCGTCCGGGCGGTCGTAGAGGTGGCCGACCATCGTCGAGATGTTGGCCTTCAGCAGACCGGAGCCGATCGCGACCAGCCCGAGCCCCGTGTAGAAGGTGCCGGCGCTCGGCAGCGCCAGGGTGAGATGGCCGAGCATGATGACCGCACCGGCCACGGCGACCGTTCTGCGCGGGCCGAGGACGCGGTCCGCGACCCAGCCGCCGGGCAGGGCGAGCAGATACACCAGGGACAGGTACACCGAGTAGACCGCGGTCGCGGTGGCCGCGTCGAGGTGCAGCCCCGCCGGGGCCACCAGGTAGAGCGGGAGCAGGGCCCGCATGCCGTAGTAGGAGAAGCGCTCCCACGTCTCGGTCATGAAGAGGGTGGCCAGTCCGCGGGGGTGGCCGAAGAAGGTCTTCCCGGTGCCGGGCGTGTCCGGCTGCACCGGGTCCTTCGTCAGGCTGGACGCCATGGTCGTTCCTCGCTGGTCGGGACGCGCCGTACGGTGTCGCGCGCCCGGTGGGGGGTGCGGCCGGCCCCGGCGGCGGGGCCGCGCGCCCCCATGCCCACGGGGTACCCGCCCCGGACCGCGGGGCAGCGACCGCGACCACCGGGATCCACGTCCCGCAACAAAAGAGACCCCCAGCGTCGAATACGCGCCAAAGGTCGCCGTCACCGACAGGTATTCTCCGGTCACCATACGACAGGATAGTGTCGGATATGGGATGATTTACGAATTGGATCAGAGGTGTCGGCGGAATCCGGCGCCCCGTTTCGAAGGCCCCGCCCCCGACGGGGCCTTGCGCCCCCGGGTTCGTACCGCTGTGACCCAAGGTAAGAATCCCGGGAGGCGATCACACCCCGGCACGACGGCCGGGCGGACTACCATCACCCCATGACCCGTGTACTGCTCGCCGAGGACGACGCGTCCATCTCGGAGCCGCTGGCCCGCGCCCTGCGCCGGGAAGGTTACGAGGTCGAGGTGCGCGAGGACGGACCCACCGCGCTCGACGCCGGAATGCAGGGCGGCGTCGACCTGGTGGTGCTGGACCTGGGCCTGCCCGGCATGGACGGCCTGGAGGTCGCCCGCCGGCTGCGCGCCGAAGGCCACACCGTTCCCATCCTCATCCTGACCGCGCGCGCCGACGAGGTGGACACCGTCGTCGGCCTGGACGCGGGCGCCGACGACTACGTCACCAAGCCCTTCCGGCTCGCCGAACTCCTCGCCCGCGTCCGTGCCCTGCTGCGCCGCGGCGCCGCCGAGCCGCAGCAGCCCCCGGCCACCCACGGTGTGCGGATCGACGTCGAGTCGCACCGCGCCTGGATGGGCGACGAGGAACTCCAGCTCACCGCCAAGGAGTTCGACCTGCTGCGGGTCCTGGTCCGGGACGCCGGCCGGGTCGTCACCCGCGACCAGTTGATGCGCGAGGTCTGGGACACGACCTGGTGGTCGTCGACCAAGACGCTCGACATGCACATCTCCTGGCTGCGCAAGAAGCTCGGTGACGACGCGGCGAACCCCCGGTACATCGCGACCGTCCGCGGAGTCGGTTTCCGCTTCGAGAAGAGTTGAGCCCCGTCGGGGGTTCTCCGGGTAAGAGGACATGCGCCGCCGACTGATCCAGTCCACGCTCGCCGTGGTGCTCGTCGTGATCGCCGTGTTCGGCCTGTCCCTCGTCATCGTCGAGACCCGGACGATCAGCAACAGCGCGCAGGAGCGGGTGGACTCCGAGGCGCTGCGGCTGGCCAGCATCGTGGACAGCCGCATCCTCGGCGCGGAGGACGTCACCGCCGACATACTGCGCAACCAGGTCGGCAAGGACCAGTACGCGATCATCCGCATGCCCAACCGGCCGCCGATCACGGTGGGCACCAAGCCGCCGCAGGGCGATGTGATCCAGTCCAGCGCCGACGGCGAGGAGGGCGAGCGGGTCACCGTCCAGGAGCCGCGTTCGGCGGTGACCCGGGAAGTCGGCCGGACGCTGCTGATCATCGGCGCGGTGGCGCTGCTCGCGGTGGTCGCCGCGGTCCTGCTCGCGGTGCGCCAGGCGAACCGCCTCGCCTCCCCGCTGACCGACCTCGCGGAGACCGCGGAACGGCTCGGCTCCGGTGACCCGCGCCCCCGGCACAAGCGGTACGGGGTGCCCGAGCTGGACCGGGTCGCCGATGTGCTGGACTCCTCGGCCGAGCGCATCGCCCGGATGCTCACCGCCGAACGGCGGCTCGCCGCCGACGCCTCCCACCAGTTGCGCACGCCCCTGACCGCGCTGTCGATGCGCCTGGAGGAGATCACCCTCACCGATGACCCGGACACGGTGAAGGAAGAGGCGAACGTGGCGCTGACGCAGGTCGAGCGGCTGACGGACGTGGTGGAGCGGCTGCTGACGAACGCCCGCGACCCGCGCACCGGCTCCGCGGTCAGCTTCGACCTCGACGAGGTCATCCAGCAGCAGCTCGCCGAATGGCGTCCCGCCTACCGCAACGTGGGCCGGGCGATCGTCAGCTCCGGCAAACGCCATCTGCGGGCCGTGGGCACACCGGGCGCGGTGGCCCAGGTGCTGGCGGCGCTGATCGAGAACTCGCTGATGCACGGCGGCGGCACGGTCGCGCTGCGTACCCGCGTCACCGGCAACCAGGCCGTGGTCGAGGTCACCGACGAGGGGCCCGGGGTCCCGGCCGACCTCGGCGCGCGGATCTTCGAGCGGGCGATCAGCGGGCGGAACTCGACGGGGATCGGCCTGGCCGTGGCCCGCGATCTCGCGGAGGCGGACGGTGGGCGGCTGGAACTGCTCCAGTCCCAGCCGCCGGTGTTCGGCCTGTTCCTGTCCCGTACGCCGCTGCTGAAGAAGCCGGACGGGGGGGACCAGCCGACCGTCCGCTGACGGTTCGCTCCGCTGGGGTGGGCTTGGGGGGTTGGACCGTTGGTCCGGGGTGCGCGGGTGGTTTGTGCTTGCCGTGCGCGGTTCCTCGCGCCCCTTGACGGGGTGGGCCCGTGCCCAGGAGATCCGTTGGTTCGGGTGCCGTGCGCGGTTCCTCGCGCCCCTTCAGCGGGCGTGGTTTCCCGGGCCCATCGGTGGGCGTGGGTTCCTCGTGCCCCTTGGTGGGCCGGGGGTCAGGGGATTCGTTGGCGCGGGGAGTCGGTCGCCGGCTCCGTCGCGAGGTAGGACTCCGTGTCGGCGACCGTCTCCCGGGCGGGCAGCGCCCGGAACACCCAGCTGCGGTACGACCAGAAGCGGAACAGGGTCGCGACGGCGATGCCGAGGAACTTGAAGACGTTGCTCTGCAAGGGGCTGTCCCAGCCGAACCCGTACGTCGCCGCGTACAGGACGCCGTTCTCGATCACCAGGCCCACCACGCTGAACAGCAGGAACAGGGTGAGTTCCCGGGTACGGCCGCTCTTGTCGCGGTCCCGGTACGCGAAGTAGCGGAAGCCGATGTAGTTGAAGACGATCGCGACGACGGTGGCGACGATGCTGGCCCGGACGACCGGAAGGTCGGTGACGTGCCGTACCAGATTGAACACGCCGAGATTGACGAGAAGTCCGGCACCGCCCACGGCGCCGAACTTGGCGACCTCGTGCACAAGCCTTCGCAGCCCCGAGGAACCGGGTTCCATGGTCGTGCAGGCTCCTGTCCGTAGGTTTCCGTCAACCCAGCCATGCTAACCAGCGCCTCCCCTCCCCGCCTCCGTATCGGCCCATAGGTCGGCAAGAGACGGGGAAAAAGCGGGTGAGACGCGGGCGAAGAGGAGCGGAATCCGGCCGCCGTGGCGTGGCCGATACCCTGGGGGCGTGACGTTTCCGGTAGTCGGCATGGTCGGCGGGGGCCAGCTCGCTCGTATGACACACGAGGCAGGCATCCCGCTCGGCATCAGGTTCAAGCTTCTCAGTGACACTCCCCAGGACTCCGCGGCGCAGGTCGTGAGCGATGTCGTCATCGGCGACTACCGCGACCTGGACACGCTGCGTGCGTTCGCGCGGGGCTGTGACGTGATCACCTTCGATCACGAGCACGTGCCCACCGAGCATCTGCGGGCCCTGGAGGCGGAGGGCATTCCGGTCCGCCCCGGCCCGGACGCGCTGGTGCACGCCCAGGACAAGGGGGTGATGCGGGCCAGGCTCGACGCCATCGGCATCCCCTGCCCGCGGCACCGGATCGTGGCCGACCAGGAGGACGTGGTCCGCTTCGCCGCTGAGGGGAACGGCTTCCCGGTCGTCCTGAAGACCGTGCGCGGCGGCTACGACGGCAAGGGCGTGTGGGTCGTGGAGACCGCCGAGGAGGCCACCGACCCGTTCCGGGCCGGCGTGCCGGTCCTCGCGGAGGAGAAGGTCGACTACGTCCGTGAGCTGGCCGCCAACGTCGTGCGCTCCCCGCACGGCCAGGCCGTCGCCTACCCGGTGGTCGAGTCCCGGCAGGTCGACGGCGTCTGCGACACGGTGATCGCCCCGGCCCCCGGCCTGGACGAGGTGCTCGCGGTGCGGGCCGAGGAACTGGCGCTGCGCATCGCCAAGGAACTCGGTGTCGTGGGCCACCTCGCCGTCGAACTGTTCCAGACCCGCGACGGCCGCATCCTCGTCAACGAGCTGGCGATGCGCCCGCACAACTCCGGCCACTGGAGCCAGGACGGCGCGATCACCTCGCAGTTCGCCAACCACGTCCGCGCGGTCCTCGACCTCCCGCTCGGCGACCCCCGCCCGCGCGCGAAGTGGACCGTCATGGTCAACGTGCTCGGCGGCGACTACCCCGACATGTACTCCGCGTACCTGCACTGCATGGCCCGCGACCCGCAGCTCAAGATCCACATGTACGGCAAGGACGTGAAGCCCGGCCGCAAGGTGGGCCACGTCAACACCTACGGCGACGACCTGGACGACGTGCTGGAGCGCGCCCGTCACGCAGCCGGATACCTGAGGGGCACGATCACCGAATGAGTCCTCTTGTCGGCATCGTCATGGGGTCGGACTCCGACTGGCCCGTCATGGAGGCCGCGGCCAAGGCCCTCGACGAGTTCGAGATCGACCACGAGGTCGACGTCGTCTCCGCGCACCGGATGCCCCGCGAGATGATCGCGTACGGCGAGCAGGCGGCGGAGCGCGGGCTGAAGGTGATCATCGCGGGTGCGGGCGGCGCCGCCCATCTGCCCGGCATGCTCGCCTCCGTGACCCCGCTGCCGGTCATCGGCGTCCCGGTCCCGCTCAAGTACCTCGACGGCATGGACAGCCTGCTGTCGATCGTGCAGATGCCGGCCGGTGTCCCGGTGGCGACCGTCTCCGTCGGCGGCGCACGCAACGCCGGTCTCCTCGCGGCCCGCATCCTCGCCGCGCACGACGAGGAGCTGCTCGCCCGCATGCGGGACTTCCAGCGGGAGCTGAACGACCAGGCCACCGAGAAGGGCAAACGGCTGCGCGCCAAGGTGGACGGGTCGGGCGGCTTCGGCTTCGGCAAGTGAGGGAAGCAAGCGAGGGAGGGGACGTGACAGGTATGACCTCACTGGACGAAGCCAGGGCGCTGCTGCGGGACTTCCCGGTCGTCGACGGGCACAACGACCTGCCCTGGGCCCTGCGCGAGCAGGTCCGTTACGACCTCGGCGCCCGCGACATCGCCGGCCACCAGAACGCCCACCTGCACACCGACCTGCCGCGGCTGCGCGCGGGCGGGGTCGGCGCGCAGTACTGGTCGGTGTATGTCCGCTCGGACCTGCCCGACGCGGTCCCGGCCACCCTGGAACAGATCGACTGCGTACGGCAGTTGCTGGCCCGCTACCCGCAGGACCTGGCGCCCGCGCTGACCGCGGCCGACATGACGGCGGCGCGTGCCGAGGGCCGTATCGCCTCGCTCATGGGCGCGGAGGGCGGCCACTCCATCGCGTGCTCGCTGGGCACCCTGCGCGGTCTGTACGGCCTGGGCGTGCGCTACATGACGCTCACCCACAACGACAACGTGCCCTGGGCGGACTCGGCGACGGACGAGCCGAACGTGGGCGGCCTGTCCGCCTTCGGCCGCGAGGTTGTGCGGGAGATGAACCGCCTGGGCATGCTCGTCGACCTCTCCCATGTGGCGGCGACGACGATGCGGGACGCGCTGGCGGCGACGTCCGCGCCGGTGATCTTCTCGCATTCCTCGTCCCGCGCGGTCTGCGACCACCCGCGCAACATCCCGGACGACGTCCTCGGACTGCTGCCCGCGAACGGCGGCGTGGCGATGGTGACGTTCGTACCGAAGTTCGTCCTCCAGGCCGCGGTGGACTGGACGGCCGCGGCCGACGCGAACATGCGCGTCCACGGTTTCCACCACCTCGACACGACGGAGCAGGCGATGAAGGTCCACCGGGCCTTCGAGGAGGCGCATCCGCGTCCCGTCGCCACGGTGGCCACCGTCGCCGACCACCTGGACCACATGCGTGAGGTCGCGGGGATCGACCACCTCGGCATCGGCGGCGACTACGACGGCACGGCCTTCACCCCGGACGGCCTCGGTGACGTCTCCGGCTACCCGAACCTGATCGCCGAGCTGCTGGACCGCGGCTGGTCCAAGGCCGACCTGGCCAAGCTGACCTGGCAGAACGCGGTACGGGTGCTGGGCGCGGCGGAGGACGTGGCCCGCGAGCTTCAGGCGACGCGCGCGCCGTCCAACGCCACGATCGAGTCGCTGGACGGCTGACCGCGCGGCCTGACCGTGGCCTTCCCATAACCCGTTCCCACCTTGGTGAACCGTCGGCAGGCGGGGAGCGGTTTCCACGGGAGAAGTCTGCCGGTTCCTGAAGGAGGCCTCAGGTGTGGTCGATCCGGCACAGGCAGAAGGGGTGGCCGGCCGGGTCGGCGTACACCAGGAAGTCCTTCGTCTCCCGGTCCGCCAGGTTTAGCGGCCGGGCGCCCAGCTCCAGCACCTTCGCGTGGGCCGCGTCGACCTCCGCCCAGGTCCGTCCGGCGTCGAGATCGAGGTGGACCTGCTGCGCGTTGCCGCCCTCGCGCGGCCAGGCCGGCGGCTGGTATTCCGGCTCGCGGTTGAAGGCGATCCGTGGGGCGCCGGGTGCCTCCAGGACCACCCAGTCCTCGTCCTCGACGCGCGGGACGCCGCCCACGATCGCCGCGTAGAACTCGGCGAGCCGCACCGGGTCGGCGCAGTCGAGCACGACGGAGCGGAACCGTGCGAAGGGTTCTCGTGGCTTCAGGGGTGTTACGTCTGTCATGGGGGTGCCCTCCTCCGGGACGGGACCAGGTCGGCCCCATGCTGGCCCCGCAGGGGGCATTCCAGGACCCCGCCGCGCCGGACGTTCAGGCACGGCGCGGCGGGGTCCTGGTGCCGGGTGGTCGGACGGTCCCGCTGGGCGGTCAGACGGTGCCGAAGTCTCCGGCCTTGACGCCTGCCACGAAGGTGGTGAAGGCATGGGTGGGGAGGTCGAGGACCGGGCCGTCCGCGTTCTTGGAGTCGCGGACGGGGACCTGGTCGTGGGAGGTGGCGAGGTTTACGGCGACCTCTATGCAGTTGCCGCCGTTGGAGCTGTAGGAGGACTTGAACCAGCGAGGGGATTGGGTCGTCACGGGGTGCC
Source organism: Streptomyces sp. NPDC001270 (assembly GCF_042896695.1). Taxonomy (NCBI): domain Bacteria; kingdom Bacillati; phylum Actinomycetota; class Actinomycetes; order Kitasatosporales; family Streptomycetaceae; genus Streptomyces; species Streptomyces sp. NPDC001270. The sequence continues at coordinate 258,539 of NZ_JBIAXM010000013.1, forward strand.
CTTTCGCAACTGGTTGATCACCGCCACGGATTCGGTCTGTGACAGCGCTTCGGCCTGCAACTGATGGTAGGCCGACAACGCGGACAGGACGAACGTAGGTTCGCGTTCCAGGTGTCCCCGGGCCTGGGACTCCGCGTACGCCATCATGGACCGGTCCGGCAGCGTCAGCAGGTTGAGCGGCAGGTTGAACGGTCGTCGCTCGCCCATGTCGTACGGAGCAACCTGGAGCATGGAGTTCGGCAACGCGGCGAACTCGGCGAGGCGTTGGAACTGCTCGTTCATGACTGCGGCGCCGCCGACCGGGCGGCGGATGCAGCTTTCGTCCATCACCACGAGCATGGTGGGCGGCCGGGTCCGTACCAGTGTCGCCTGTCGCTCCGCCAGCACCGAGACGCGTTCTGCGGCCTGGTCAGGCGTGATGGTGCCCCGTCCAGCATCGCCGTCTGCCAGGGCGCGTGCGTACGCCGGTGTCTGAAGCAAGCCGGGAATGATCCCGATCTCGAACAGCCGGATCTCCACGGCCCGTGCCTCGTGCTTGACGTACTCCGGGAACCCCTCCAGCAACGCGCTGTGCTTCATCTCGCGGTACCAGCGTTCGAAAGCGTCTGCTCTGCCCGCGAGGCCGAAGGCTTGGTCCGTACTGCGCGAGAAGCGGAGAGTCGGAGGCTTCCGACCGGTTTCAATAGCCGAGACGTGCACGCTGGAATAGTTCGTACGGGTGCCCAGTTCCTCCTGGGTCCACCCACGTTTCTCGCGCAAGCTGCGTAAACGCGCCCCGTAGGCCGCCTGAGGTGAGGCATCCGGGTTCAACTCCTTGCGATTCAAGGGCGGTGCACCAACCTTTCGTTCTGTTCCAGCAGCTTGAAGGGCACCAAGGCGTGGGTAACGCTTGAACCTCCCCGTAGTGATAACGCTACAGAGAGGAACAGCCGTGTGCGGTGAGATCAATCCCGCGGGGCGGCAAAACCCCCGCTCTCCCGTCCCTTGGCACTCTTCTGGTGGACTCGGACGAACAAGTCCCCGAATTTCATGGCGAGTTTGACGGACTCAGATATATCTGCGCAGTAACGGGCGGGCGGGAATGGGTCGTTGACCCGGCCGACGTACAACCCGCCGCCCCCGCACAGCCGCTGCGTGCACAGACCGCCGTGCGAACGCGCGCAGTCGGGGGTGAGGTGCTGTGACCGCGCCCGCTCAGCGCCGTAGGCCCGGCTGACACGTACGGCGAGCCCCCGGGCCGGCCGGCGCTCCGGTTCGACGAGTGGTCATCCGGCCCTGCGCCCTGGCCGAGGCGACGGTCCGGCTCCCGGCCGTGTGAACCGTCGGCGGCCGGGAGCCGTTACCACGGAAGAAGTCTGCCGGTTCCTGAAGGAGGTCTTCCGTGGTAGCAATCTCCGATGAGGCTCTCATAAATCTACTTGAAAGGACACCAAAAGGGGAATTGCCCAGAAAGGGTGATCCAAAGGTCAAGGTGACTGTGGGGGGTGCAACCGAAGAGTTTTACTGGCATTCTTGGATTTATACCCAGACGAGTATGGGAAGGGGTCGGGGATATTCGGAAAGTCTGGCCCGAGCGCTCAAAAAGCACGACTATGTGCCCGAAGAACATTTGGGTTGTCAGCGTCTGCGGAACGTTTCGAGTGTAGATGAGGGCCAAGGTCAAACCGGTAACTCTCGCGGGCAGGAAGAAAGTCTCGGTCAGTCGGAACCGGCTGCACGCGTGAACCCCGAGTTCGGCTATCACGTGGGAACCGGCGCACAGGGCCACATCACGACTCCCTACACAGCGTACGGCGAGAGCAGCGTTTCCCCGGTGGAGTCTGTCTTCACGGCCTACGAGCAGAGCAATATTTCCACGGGAATGTTCCCCTCTGCGGCCTACAATCCAAGTGGTCATTCCCCGGATTCTGATTTCATGGACTGGTTTCGGGAAGTCTCCAATCCGATGGAACTCTTCTACCCCCCGGATTTCGGGAACCAGGAAGCCCAGAATGTGCCCGCCAGTCCGGTCTACGGTTACGGGTACCAGGAAGTCCAGAATGTGCCCGCCCACCCGGTCTACGGTTACGGGAACCAGGTGGGCGGACTGGGCCCTTACGTCAGCCCCAGCCAAGCCCCGACCGCTATGGACTACGGCCGCCCCGCAGAGGGATACGACCGAAACAGTCTGCCTGACAATCGCTTCGCCGAGCACGTCCGGGGAACTCAGCCTCCGCTCGGCCGGACCGGCCAGGCCGCTGCGGCGGGCCGAGGCATGACGGCCGATGACCGGAGGGCGCTGGCGCGGGAGGTGCTGCCGCAACTGCAGGCGGACCTGCGGGAGATGAGGAACGGGAAGGGGAAGACGCCGAGGCGTTGATGGACCGCGCCTGCGTCGCGGAACGGCTGAACGAGCGGGGCATTCCCTGCCGATCCTGGACCCAAGGGACGGATCAGCCGCGGCAGGTCTCACCACAGGGAACTGGAACGGAAGCGGGAACGGGCAGCAGGGGAGGCCGCCGAGCCGTTGATCGATGAGGGTGTGAGTGCGACGCGCGGCGGCCCTCGCCGCACTGGGCGTGGACCACCCGTACACGTACGACGGGTGCCCCGTTCCCCCTGTCCGCGTTCACGGTGGCGGAGAGGTGACGGTATGACCCACGGAGCGTCCGCGGACGACAGACCTCCGGCCCCCGCCTCCACCCCCGCCACACACGGCCAGCAGGAATGCACCCCGACTGCCTGACCGCGACCTTCTCCCGGCAACCCGCTCTCATCCTGGTGAACCATCGGCAGGCGGGAGCCGTTACCGAGGGAAAAGTCTGCCAGTTCCTGAAGGAGATCCTCCGTGGGAAGAGTTCCCGACGAAGCTTATGCTGCGATACTGAAGGGCAGGGAGAAAGGGCAATTGCCCAGACTGGGAATTCGGGTCCCGGTGGAGGTGAATGATAAAAAAGCGGAGGGAGGTAAAAAGCCCATAGATGTGGAGTTCGGTTATTGGTTTGAGACCCAGCAAGAGCAAGGGAGGCGTATTAAATACCCGGCGTACCTGGTCGAAGGTTTTAAGAAGCACGGCTTCGAACCCGAAATGTATGGCGAGGGTTATCGCATCGTACCCATCAAGCCAGGAGAACAAAGGGACCGCGATCAATCCGGCAACTTCCGCGGGCGAGAGAGGGAAAGTTCTCGCGCTCCGGGGGCACCGGGCGGCTTCCCTGGCTGGTCGGGATCGGCCGATGCGAGCGTGACCCCCGGCAATCAGGCGGGAACCGGCGCACAGAGCCAGGCCATGTACCCCTCCGCGATCCCCTCCCTGGCGTCCTCTACGGCCCACGGCCAAGGAAATGAGTACCAGGATCCTGATTTCGTGGAATGGATCTATGGGATGGATGATCCGACGAAACTCTTGCACCCCCCGAATTTCGGGATCCAGGGGGCCATGGGTGTGTCTGATTCGGCCTATGGTTTCGAGAGCCAGGAATTTCAGGGTGTGTCCTTCGGCCATGCCTCCGGTTTCGGGAACCAGGCGGGATTCAGCACACTCGCCTTTCCGGCCCAGCCTTACGGCTACTTCGACCAAGCCCTGATCAGCATGGACTACGGTCAATACGCTGGGGGTGACGGCCAGAACACGTCGCTTTACAATTCTGTCGCTGGTTCCGTCTGGGGAACTCAGCCTGATCTCGGACAGGCCGGTCAGGTCGGGTCGGTCGGTCAATCCGGGAATTACGGAGCGGGCAGCAATGCGGCGAACCAGCCCATGACGGCGCAGGAGCGGGCGGAGAAGGAGCAGGAGCTGGCGCGACTGCAGGCGGAGCTTCGGCAGCTGAAGGGGACTCAGGGGAGGGGGGAAGTGACGCTGGTGCTCGATGCAGGTGTGCGGGGCGCGCGCGAAGATGCGCCGGTATCGGGCCAAGGGAGCGTGAGCCGTGGGCGGTTCGCCGCTCGTGCCGCGGAACGACGGGGCAGAATGCGGATGGGCGCCGGTTCGGCCGACTGAGCCTCGGCCGAACCGGCGTCACGTTCCCCTGCTTGCCTGGTGATTATTTCCTTCTCCCGGCAACCCGCTCTCATTCTGGTGAACCATCGGAAAGCGGGAGCCGTTACCAGGGACAGGTCTGCCGGTTCCTGTAGGAGGTGCTCTGTGCCACGGGGAATTCCCGACGACGCTTATTTTGGGATGCTCATGAGCAGGGAGAAAGGGAATTTGCCCCCATCGGGTAAACTCGTCCCATTGGAGATACGTAGAGCGAGGGGAGGTAAAGAAGTCAGAGCTGTGGATTTCGGTCGCTGGTTTGATGAACAGAAGACATGGGGGAGGTTTCCTAAATACTCGGAGGACCTGGTTGAAGGTTTTAAGAAGCATGGCTACACACCCGAAAAATTGGGTGAAGGGTATCGCATCGTACCCATCGAGTCAGGAGAGCAAAGGGGCCCGGATCAACTCGGTAATTTCCACGGGCGAGGGGAAAGCTCTCGGGCTTCGGGGGCTCGGGTGGAACCGGAGAGCATCCCTGACTCGTCCGGCTTGGCCGGTGCAGATCTGAACCCCGCGTCCGGCTATTGGGCGGAAATCAGCACACAGGACCACGTAATGACCCCCGCCTCCGGGATGGCCGACGACCAGGTTAGTTATCTCCAGGGGCTTGATTTCGCAGCCTTGAATCAGGATTTCGGCGATCCAATGGATTTTTTCGGCCCGGGCGTAGCGCAGGAAAATTTGGGGCATGAAGGTTTGGCTGTGCTCCCCGGCACGCCCAATAGTTTCGTGCAGGAAGTTCCGGTTGTTTCCGTCAATTCGACCCGTAGTATCGAGGATTACGTTGCCTTCCCGGATGGGGTCGATGCAGGCATGAACACCGGGCCCGGCCGTCAGGCGGGAATCGGCGTTTCAGGCCACGCCATTCCGGAGGAATCTCAGATCGCGATCGGTGTCGAGAATTTCATGATGGAAAACCCCGATTGGCGGAAAATCCTCTACGGCCCTACCGCACAGGGCTACTCACCTCAGCAAGGTTTCAACGGAATGGACTACGGCCCGTCCCCTGTGGACCACGGCCAAAGCGATTCGTCCCGCAACTTCGGTCAACCGCCAACCAGTATGGAGTATGGCCAACCCGCTGACGTATACGGCCCAAGCAGTCTGTCTCACGACCTCATTGGCGATGCCGCCTCTGAAAATCCATCTCCGCTCAGTTCGGCCAGCCGGCCCGGCACTCCGGCGCCGGGTCGGCGCACGCCCGACGAGGTGAGGGTGGAGCGATTGGAGCAGGGCATAGCGGCTCTGTACCAGCGGCGGATGGCGCAGCTGGAGCAGCGGGTGGCCGGGCTGCAGGAGCAGCAGGGGGTGCCACAGCAGCAGTGGCAGGGGTCTCAGGGGGCAGGGTCGGGTGCGTCTGATGTGACGGCGGAGGAGCGGCGGATGGCCGTGCTGGAGCGGCAGGTGCACGGGCTGTGGGAGCGGCGGCAGACGCAACCGCAGCCCCGGCCGGGATACCAGCCGGGGCCGACGCAACCGCGGGGGAGCAAGCGGACGCGTTGACGGACCGCAGAGGTCGGAGCACGCCCGGATGCGGCCCCCACGGCGTACGTGTACGGCGGTTGGGCCGGGCAGGCCGCCCACGGCGGTCGCGCTACGCGGTCGGGCGCCCCATCGCGCGGTACGTCCAGCCGGCCCGGCGCCACACCTGGGGGTCCAGGGCGTTGCGGCCGTCGAGGAGCAGCCGCGTGGACGCGACCTCACCCAGCGCGGCCGGGTCCAGCTCGCGGAACTCCCGCCACTCGGTGAGGTGCAGGACGACGTCCGCGCCCCGGACCGCCTCCAGCGCCGAGTCCGCGTAGCCGAGTGTCGGGAAGAGGCGGCGGGCGTTGCCCATGCCCTTCGGGTCGTACACCGTCACCTGGCCGCCCTGGAGGTGGATCTGGCCCGCCACATTGAGTGCGGGGGAGTCCCGGACGTCGTCCGAGTCGGGCTTGAAAGCGGCGCCGAGCACCGCGATCCGCCTGCCCAGGAACGAGCCGTCCAGCGCCTCCCGGGCCATCTCGACCATCTGGCCGCGGCGGCGCATGTTGATGGAGTCGATCTCGCGCAGGAAGGTCAGCGCCTGGTCCGCGCCCAGCTCGCCCGCCCGCGCCATGAACGCCCGGATGTCCTTGGGCAGGCAGCCGCCGCCGAAACCGATCCCGGCGCGCAGGTACTTCTTGCCGATCCGGTCGTCGTGGCCGATGGCCTCGGCCAGCCTGGCCACGTCGCCGCCCGCGGCCTCGCACACCTCCGCCATCGCGTTGATGAACGAGATCTTGGTGGCCAGGAAGGAGTTGGCCGCGGTCTTCACCAGCTCGGCGGTCGGGAAGTCGGTCACCACGAACGGGCTGCCCTCGCCGACCGGCGTCGCGTACACCTCCCGCAGCACCTTCTCCGCCCGCTCGCTGCGCACGCCCACCACGATCCGGTCCGGGTGCAGGGTGTCCTCGACGGCGAAGCCCTCCCGCAGGAACTCCGGGTTCCAGGCCAGTTCGGCATCGGCCCCGGCGGGCGCGTGCTCGGCCAGATAGGCGGCCAGACGCTCCGCGGAGCCGACGGGCACGGTGGACTTGCCGACGACGAGGACGGGGCGGGTGAGATGGGGCGCCAGGGAGGCGACCGCCGCGTCGACGTACGACATGTCCGCCGCGTACTCGCCGTACTTCTGCGGGGTGTTCACGCAGACGAAGTGCACATCGCCGAACTCCGCGACCTCGGCCCAGTCCATGGTGAAGCGCAGCCGCCCGGTGGCGCCCTCGATGCCGGCCACGTGCCGGCGCAGCAACTCCCGGAGTCCGGGCTCGTACATCGGGACCTCGCCGCGCCGCAGCAGATCGATCTTCTCCGGCACGATGTCGAGCGCCAGCACCTCGAAGCCCAGCTCGGCCATGGCCGCGGCGTGCGTGGCGCCGAGATAGCCGGTGCCGATCACGGTGATCTTCAGGCTCATGGGGGACTCCAGAAGGGTACGGATGCGATGCGAGGGCCGAGCATAGCCGGGGGCCGTTCGCGCGCTCACGCGGGCAACTTTCCCGCTGTCGTCAAGCTCACGTGGGCGTGCCGTGGGCGTGCCGTGGGCGAGCCCCTAAAATCTGTGTTACTTAACGGTAATTAGCGTCATCGCCCGCGTCGTACCCCCTGCGTCCTTGGAGCGTGAGAGCCCGTGGCCGGATCCGCTGACTTCGACCTGTACCGCCCGTCCGAGGAGCATGGGATGCTCCGTGATTCCGTGCGTTCGCTGGTGGAGGCGAAGATCGCGCCGTTCGCGGCGGT
>NZ_JBIAXM010000014.1:0-20447 GCF_042896695.1 Streptomyces sp. NPDC001270
GGGACCTTCCTGGTCCAGCACTGGCTGGGCGCGGAGGGCATGCCGCGCCGGTACGCCGACTATCTGGCGGCCGACGGCTTCACCGCGCTGAACACGGTCTCGACGATCTCCTCTTTCCTGCTCGGCCTGTCGATCCTGCCGTTCCTCTACAACGTCTGGAAGACCGCCAAGTACGGCAAGAAGGTCGAGGTCGACGACCCGTGGGGCTACGGCCGCTCGCTGGAGTGGGCCACCTCCTGCCCGCCGCCGCGGCACAACTTCCTCACCCTGCCGCGGATCCGCAGCGAATCCCCGGCGTTCGACCTGCACCACCCTGAGATCGCGGCCCTGGAGCAGCTGGAGCACGCCGGTGTCGGCAGCAGCGCCATCGCGAGCGGCAAGGAGGCCGGCAAGTGAAGATCCAAGGCCGGATGTTCATGTGGCTGAGCTTCTTCGTGCTCGCCGTGGCGATCGTCTACGGCGTGTGGTCGAAGGAGCCGGCCGGTACCACGGCACTCTTCCTGGTCTTCGGCCTGTGCATCATGATCGGCTTCTACCTGGGCTTCACCGCCCGGCGGGTCGACGCGGGTGCCCAGGACAACAAGGAGGCCGACGTCGCGGACGACGCGGGCGAGCTGGGCTTCTTCAGCCCGCACAGCTGGCAGCCGCTCGCCCTCGGCATCGGCGGCGCGCTGGCCTTCCTCGGCATCGCCGTCGGCTGGTGGCTGCTCTACTTCTCCGCGCCGATCATCCTGATCGGACTGTTCGGGTGGGTGTTCGAGTACTACCACGGTGAGAACCGCACCCAGTAACACGTACTGACTGGTCATGGGAGCCCGGACCCTCCTCACGGAGGTCCGGGCTTCTGGCATATGACCCAACCGCATTCACCCGAACGGGTCGCTCAACGCGCCAGCGTTTGACGTTGCTCCGTACGGTGAGGCCATGAGCCACACTGCGTTCTCCCACGGCCCCCGATCCCGCACCCGCACCGCCGTCGGCTGCACGCTGCTGGTGACCGCCCTCGGAGCCGGCGTCACGGCCTGCGGCTCGGGCGGCGGCGACCCGCTGGCGGCCAAGCCGTACGACGCGGCGGGTCAGATCTCCTTCAACGGCCCGAAGGACGCCGGGAAGAAAGCCGACCCGGACAAGCCCCTGGAGGTCACCGCCAGGACCGGTGACGGACGCATCACGGACGTCACGGCCATGGACGCGACGGGGCGCTACGTGGCGGGCGAACTGGCTGCTGACGGCAGCCGCTGGCACAGCACCTCCCCGCTCGCCGCGGACGCCCACTACACCGTGCGGATCAGCACGGAGAACCGGAGCGGGGCACCGGGCCGCAAGACCCTCACCTTCGACACCAGCCGGCCCGACAGCAAGAAGACCCTGGACGTCACCTTCGGCCCCAAGGCCGGCGAGTACGGCGTCGGCCAGCCCATCACGGCCGACCTCAGCCAGCCCATCAAGGACAAGGCGCAGCGGGCCGTCGTGGAGAGCGCCCTCAGGGTCGACTCCACGCCCGCGGTGCAGGGCTCCTGGTACTGGGTGGACGACAAACAGCTCCACTTCCGGCCCAAGGACTTCTGGCCCGCCCACGCCACCCTCCAGGTGCACAGCAACCTGGAGGGCATCCGGATCGGCGACCGGCTGCGCGGCGGCAAGGCGCAACCCCTGACGATCACCACGGGGGACCGGATGGAGGCCGTCACGGACGCCGCCACCCACACCCTGACGGTCTACAAGAACGGCCAGGAGATCAACCAGATCCCGGTCACCACCGGCAAGCCCGGCTACGAGACTCGCAACGGCGTCAAGGTGGTGCTGGAGAAGGAGTACTTCGTACGGATGCGCGGTACCACCGTCGGCATCGCCGCGGGCTCGTCGGACAACTACGACCTGCCGGTGTACTACGCGACCCGCGTCACCTGGTCCGGCGAGTACTTGCACGCCGCCCCCTGGTCCGTCGGCTCCCAGGGCTCCGCCAACGTCAGCCACGGCTGCACCGGCATGAGCACCGGCAACGCCAAATGGTTCTTCGACACCGTCCGCCCCGGAGACATCGTCAAGGTCATCAACTCCAACGGCGACCAGATGGAGGACTTCGGCAACGGCTTCGGCGACTGGAACGTCGACTGGAACAAGTGGCGCACCGGCAGCGCCGTGACGGCGGGCGCCGGAAACACCGCGAGCGAGCAGGAGGCGGCACGGTTGCAGCCGACGGCCCTGTGACCGGCCGGAATCACTCGCAGTTCCCCGGGCCCCGCGAGGGGCGCGGGGAACTGCGCGACCGGCCACGACGCAGCCGCAGACGAACGGACGGCAGCACACTCCCCTCTTGAGCGGCCCCCAAGGTGAGCGCCCAGCGCCCCGTCAGGCGTTCTGCAACCGCTTCTGCCGCAGCAGGGAGGCCAGCGCCCCGGCGAACTCGACCGGCTCCACCGGCAGTGTCACCGCCGCGTCGGCCCGGCTCCACGTGGCCAGCCAGGCGTCCTGCGGCCGGCCGATGAGCAGCAGCACCGGCGGGCAGTGGAACACCTCGTCCTTGATCTGCCGGCAGACCCCCATGCCGCCCATCGGTACGGCCTCGCCGTCCAGCACGACGGCGTCGATGCCGCCCCGGTCCAGTTCCCGCAGCACCGCCGCGGGCGTCGCGCACTCGATGAACTCGACCAGCGGGACATCGGGAGCCGGCCGTCGGCCGGTGGCCATCCGTACCTGCTCGCGGGTGTTGGAATCGTCGCTGTAGACCAGCACCGTGGCGGTCGGCTGCATGGTTCCTCCGAGACGTCAGCGTCGTACGGACAAGGCCGTTTGGGCGGATGCTACCCCCATGAACACCACGTCAACAGCGGTATGACAGGCGAAGACACTCCGAACGGCACCCCCGGGAGTGAGGGCGAGATAAGCGACCGACATAATGTCGGTCGTGGCGACAGCAACGACAGTAGAAACCGGGCACGCGCACCCGTCGGTCAACCGGCCGAACCTCACCAGCGTCGGAACCATCATCTGGCTGAGTTCCGAGCTGATGTTCTTCGCGGCCCTCTTCGCGATGTACTTCACCCTGCGTTCGGTGACCGGAGAGGCTCACTGGAAGTCGATGGCGCACGCGCTCAACGTGCCCTTCTCCGCGACGAACACCACGATCCTGGTGCTCTCCTCGCTCACCTGCCAGCTCGGCGTGTTCGCCGCCGAGCGCGGTGACGTGAAGAAGCTCCGCGGCTGGTTCATCGTGACCTTCATCATGGGCGCGATCTTCATCGGCGGTCAGATCTACGAGTACACGGAGTTGGTGAAGAAGGACGGGATCTCCCTTTCCTCCGACCCGTACGGCTCGGTGTTCTACCTGACCACCGGCTTCCACGGGCTGCACGTGACGGGCGGTCTCATCGCCTTCCTGCTGGTCCTCGGCCGTACCTACGCGGCGAAGAGGTTCACGCACGAGCAGGCGACCGCCGCCATCGTCGTGTCCTACTACTGGCACTTCGTCGATGTCGTCTGGATCGGCCTCTTCGCCACGATCTACCTGATCAAGTAATCGGCGTGCCGGACGACGGCAACCGATCCATTCCAGAAGCATCGACGCAGAAGATCCTGACACCGGGGTAATCCGTGAAAAAGCTCTCCGCACGACGACGCCATCCGCTGGCGGCGGTCGTCGTCCTACTCTTCGCGCTGGCGGCCACGGGGGGGCTGTACGCCGCGTTCGCGCCCGCGGGCAAGGCGCAGGCCGACACTGCGGCCCAGTCCCTGACCATCGAGGAGGGCAAGAAGCTCTATACCGTCGGCTGCGCCAGCTGCCACGGCACCGGTGGCCAGGGCTCCTCCGACGGCCCGAGCCTCGTGGGTGTCGGTGCCGCCGCCGTGGACTTCCAGGTGGGCACCGGCCGGATGCCGGCCGCGACCTCCCAGGGCGCGCAGGTCCCGGCCAAGAAGAACATCTACTCGCAGGCCCAGATCGACCAGCTCGCGGCGTACGTCGCCTCGCTGGGCGCCGGTCCCGAGATCCCGACCGAGGCGCAGTACGGCCCGGCGGGGGCGGACATCGCCAAGGGCGGCGAGCTGTTCCGTACGAACTGCGCGCAGTGCCACAACTTCACCGGTAAGGGCGGTGCGCTGACCGAGGGCAAGTTCGCGCCGAACCTCCAGGACGTCGCCCCGAAGCACCTGTACGAGGCCATGCAGACCGGCCCGCAGAACATGCCCTCCTTCCCCGACACCGTTCTGTCGGAGAAGAACAAGAAGGACGTCATCGCGTACCTGAACGCGGTCAACAGCAGCGGCACCGAGAACCCCGGTGGCCTGGACCTGGGCGGTCTCGGACCGGTCAGTGAAGGTCTGTTCGCTTGGATCTTCGGACTGGGCGTACTGATCGCGGTCGCCGTCTGGGTCGCCGCTCGGACCGCAAAGGCCAAGAAGTCATGAGTAGCCAAGACATTCCAGAAGAGAACCTGCCCGCCGAGCAGGGCGGCGCGCACGGCGCGCTGGGCGTCGCGGACGAGAAGAGCCCGTTCGCCGACCCGGGACTGCCGCCGCACGAGCACCGGATCCAGGACATCGACGAGCGGGCCGCCAAGCGGTCCGAGCGCAACGTCGCCCTGCTGTTCACGGTGTCGATGCTGGCGACCGTCGGTTTCATCGCCTCGTACGTGGCGATCCCGTCCGACAAGTCGATCTTCGTCTTCCCGATCGGCCACATCAGCGCGCTGAACTTCGCGCTCGGTCTGACGCTCGGCGGCGCGCTGTTCTGCATCGGCGCGGGCGCGGTCCACTGGGCCCGCACCCTGATGTCCGACGTGGAACTCGCCGACGACCGGCACGCGATCGAGGCGACCCCCGAGGTCCGCGAGCAGGTGTTCGCGGACTTCAAGCAGGGCGCCAAGGAGTCGGCGCTCGGCCGCCGCAAGCTGATCCGCAACACGATGTTCGGCGCGCTCACCCTGGTGCCGCTGTCCGGCGTCGTCCTGCTGCGCGACCTCGGCACCCTGCCCGAGACCAAGCTCCGCCACACGCTGTGGTCGAAGGGCAAGCTGCTCGTCAACATGAACACCAACGAGCCGCTGCGTCCCTCGGACATCGCCGTCGGCTCGCTGACCTTCGCCAAGCCCGAGGGCCTGGAGGAGAGCGACGAGGAGTTCCAGACGGAGATGGCCAAGGCCGCTCTCATGATCGTCCGGATCCAGCCCGACAACATCAAGGACAAGCGCGAACTCGAGTGGTCGCACGAGGGAATCGTGGCCTACTCGAAGATCTGCACCCACGTCGGTTGCCCGATCTCGCTGTACGAGCAGCAGACGCACCACGTGCTCTGCCCATGCCACCAGTCCACCTTCGACCTCTCCGACGGTGCCCGAGTGATCTTCGGTCCGGCCGGTCACGCCCTGCCGCAGTTGCACATCGGCGTGAGCGACGAGGGCTACCTCCAGGCGCTCGGCGACTTCGCGGAGCCCGTCGGTCCTGCATTCTGGGAGCGCGGATGAGCACTGCATCGAACGAAGCACCCCGCTCACGCGGGAAGGCACCGGCCGGCGAACGCGTCGCCGACTGGGCCGACGGCCGGCTCGGGGTCTACTCCCTGGCCAAGGCCAACATGCGCAAGATCTTCCCCGACCACTGGTCGTTCATGTTGGGTGAGGTCTCCCTCTACAGCTTCCTCATCATCATCCTCACGGGTGTGTACCTGACGCTGTTCTTCCACCCGTCGATGAACGAAGTGGAATACCACGGCTCGTACGTCCCGCTCCAGGGACAGTTGATGTCCGAGGCGTTCAACTCGACCATGCACATCTCCTTCGATGTGCGCGGTGGTCTGCTCGTCCGGCAGATCCACCACTGGGCCGCGCTGATCTTCCTCGCCGGCATGTTCGTGCACATGATGCGCGTGTTCTTCACCGGCGCGTTCCGCAAGCCGCGTGAGATCAACTGGCTGTTCGGCTTCCTGCTGTTCATGCTGGGCATGTTCACCGGCTTCACCGGTTACTCGCTCCCGGACGACCTGCTCTCCGGCACCGGTGTCCGCTTCATGGAGGGCGCGATCCTGTCCGTGCCGATCGTCGGCACGTACCTCTCGTTCTTCCTCTTCGGCGGCGAGTTCCCCGGCCACGACTTCGTGGCCCGGTTCTACTCGATCCACATCCTGCTGCTGCCGGGCATCATGCTCGGGCTGGTGGTCGGCCACCTGATCCTGGTCTTCTACCACAAGCACACGCAGTTCGCGGGCCCCGGACGGACCGAGAAGAACGTGGTCGGCATGCCGCTGCTGCCGGTCTACATGGCCAAGGCCGGAGGCTTCTTCTTCCTGGTCTTCGGTGCCATCGCGGCCATCGCGGCCATCGCGCAGATCAACCCGATCTGGGCCATCGGCCCCTACCGGCCGGACCAGGTGTCCACCGGCGCCCAGCCCGACTGGTACATGGGCTTCGCCGAGGGTCTGATCCGCTTCATGCCGGGCTGGGAGGTCAACTTCTGGGGCCACACGCTGGTCCTGGGCGTGTTCATCCCGCTGGTCCTCTTCCCGCTGGTGCTGATGGCGATCGCCGTCTACCCGTTCATCGAGTCCTGGGTCACCGGGGACAAGAGCGAGCACCACATCCTGGACCGCCCGCGCAACGCCCCGACGCGTACCGCGTTCGGCGTCGCCTGGATCACGATCTACATGATCACGCTGGTCGGCGGCGGCAACGACCTGTGGGCCACGCATCTGCACCTGTCGATCAACGCCGTCACCTGGTTCGTCCGGATCTTCTTCTTCCTCGGACCGATCATCGCGTTCATCGTCACCAAGCGGATCTGCCTGGGCCTGCAACGCCGGGACCGCGACAAGGTGCTGCACGGCCGTGAGACCGGCGTCATCAAGCGGCTGCCGCACGGTGAGTTCATCGAGGTCCACGAGCCGCTCAGCCAGGAGCAGTTGCACACCCTCACGTCCCACCACCAGTACGCGCCGGCCGAGATCGGCCCGACGGTCGACGAGAACGGTGTCGAGCGGAAGGTGAAGGGTTCCGAGAAGCTGCGCGCCAAGCTCAGCGACGCCTACTACGGCGAGGACTCCCAGATCCCGAAGCCCAGCGTCGAGGAGTACAAGGAGATCACGAGCGGCCACGGCCACCACTGATCGCTGCGCACACCACGCCACACACGAGGGGCCCCGTCCTCCCCCGGCTCGAAAGAGCAGGGGGAACCCCATCCGGACGGGGCCCCTCGTCGTATGCCGGGACGGATAGGGTGGAGGCCCGGACCGGATCACCCCGGTCCACGACCCAGGAGCGGCTGATGAGCGCTGTGACCCCCGCTGGAGGCGACACCGCGGCGGGCCGTTCCTGGCCCGACCTGCTGAGCGCGCTGCTGCGCGGCCACGACCTGAGCGCCGGCGACACGGCCTGGGCCATGGACCGCATCATGCGCGGCGAGGCCGCGGACGCCCAGATCGCCGGTTTCCTGGTGGCCCTGCGGGCCAAGGGGGAGACGGTCGAGGAGATCACCGGCCTCGTCGAGGCGATGTACGCGCACGCCAAGCCGCTGGACATCCCCGGGCCGGCCGTCGACATCGTCGGCACGGGCGGCGACCGGGCCCGTACGGTCAACATCTCGACGATGTCCTCCATCGTGATCGCGGGGACCGGCGCGAAGGTCGTCAAACACGGCAACCGGGCGTCGTCCTCCGCGAGTGGATCGTCCGACGTGCTCGAACAGCTCGGCGTCAACCTGGATCTGACGCCGGAGCAGGTGGCCCGGGTGGTCGAGGAGGCCGGGATCACCTTCTGTTTCGCGACCGTCTTCCATCCCTCGATGCGGTTCGTCGGCGCGGTCCGGCGCGACCTCGGGATCCCGACCTCGTTCAACCTCCTCGGCCCGCTGACCAACCCGGCCCGGGTCGGTGCCTCGGCGATCGGCTGCTTCGACACCCGGATGGCCGGGCTCATCGCCGGCGTGCTGGCCGAGCGCGGCTCGTCCGCACTGGTCTTCCGGGGGGACGACGGCCTCGACGAACTGACGACCACCGCCACCTCCCGGGTGTGGGTGGTGCGCGACGGCAAGGTCACCGAGCACGTCTTCGACCCGCGGGACGTCGGTCTGGACCTGGTGCCGGTGGAGGCCCTGCGCGGCGCCGACCCCGCCTACAACGCGGCGGTGGCCCGCCGCCTGCTGGACGGCGAGCCCGGCCCGGTACGGGATGCCGTCCTGCTGAACTCGGCGGCGGCCCTGGTGGCCCTGAACCCGGGGGACGGGCCGCTGGTGGAGCAGATCCGCGCCGCCATGGCCAAGGCCGCGGAGTCGATCGACTCGGGCGCGGCCAGGCACTCCCTGGACCACTGGGTGACCGCCAGTCACGCCTAGGGCTGCGACCGGAAAGGTTCACCGGCTGGCGACGCCCAGTACGGCTCCCCCCTCGCTCGGCTCCGCTCGCGCGGGAGGCGCTCCCGGCACCGGACGGCGCGAGTTTTCCGGCAAACCTTTCCGGCCACGGCACCAGTGCCCGGGCGACCCGCGGAAATACCAGGTCAAACTGGTCATAGTACAGTGGGGCACAGGAGAGTCCCCGGCGGGCCGCAAGGAGCCAGGCATGATCCATTCAGCCGATATCCGCGAGTGGCGCAACCGTGATGTGATCGATCCCGAGGGCCGCAAGATCGGTGCCCTGGAAGGGGTCTACGTGGACACCACCACCGACGCGCCGTCCGTGGCCACCGTCCGAACCGGGCTGCCCACCCGGCAGCGACTCGTCTTCGTCCCCGTCGACGAGGCGACCGTAGGACCCGGATACGTGCGGGTGGCGTACACGAAGGGGCAAGTGAGGAAGGCGCCGTCGATCGGCACGGACGGCGTCCTGCCGGCCGCCCGCGAGGAAGAGATCTTCAAGCACTACGACCGGCCCTACGAGCCGGGCGCCGACCGCGGGCGCCGCCTCGCGCGCCGCTGAGGCCGGATCGGAGGAGGTGGCCGCCCGTGTTGGCGTTCTTCCTGTTCTTGATCCTCGTGGCGGTCGGCCTGGGACTGGTCGGCACGGTGGTGCAGGGACTGACCTACCTTCTGGTCATCGGTGTGGTGGTCTTCGTGGCCGACCTCCTGCTGGTCGGCGCGCGCTGGGCGCGGCGATCGCACCGGCGCCTCGTCCGGTGACGGGGCCGCGCCCACGCGTGTGTGCGTCCCGTCATCCGGACACGAGTTGCGGGCGATCGATCACCCGCGTATTTTTCCGTCCAGGTCATGAGTGACAGTCATTCGGCCCCGGCCGACTGTCCGGCAACCCTCCGTCCGTGGCGGGGTGCCCCGGGTGAAGACCAGGCCGTAGGCAGCGAGGTCTGCGGCAAGCGCGGACCCCTCGTGGAATCCAGGGGTCCTGGACGCCGAGGGAGCCACCCGTGAGCAAGCGAATGCGATAGGGCCGCAGAGCCCCGCCTCCGCACCCCCTTTTCCCCTTCCCGCGCTGAGCCGCACCCTCCGTACCGGTGCTCGCGCGGCGAATTTCGCCTGCCTTCACGGGAGTTGTGCCATGTCTGTCTCCACCGCTGCCTCCGCCCCGTCCGTGTGCGCCCCGCTGCCCGTCCTGGGCCGTGACGTCACCGTCCCGCTCGTCACCGGCGGCGAGGTCACCTACGCCGCACTCGACTACGCCGCCAGCGCCCCCGCCCTCCAGCGCGTCTGGGACGACGTCGCCGCGTACGCCCCCTACTACGGCAGCGTGCACCGCGGCGCCGGCTACCTCTCGCAGCTGTCCACCGACCTGTTCGAGAACGCCCGCGCGACCGTCGCCGGGTTCCTGGACTGCCGCGCCGACGACCAGGTGATCTTCACCCGTTCCACCACCGACTCGCTCAACCTCCTCGCCGCCGTGGTCCCGGCCGACTGCCAGGTCTTCGTCTTCGAGACCGAGCACCACGCCTCCCTGCTGCCCTGGAAGAACGCCCGGGTCAGCTATCTCGACGCACCCGAAACCCCGGCACAGGCCGTCGCGACCCTCCGGCGGGCGCTGGGCGACCGTGACCCGCAGGCCCCGGCCCTGGTCTGCGTCACCGGCGCCTCCAACGTCACCGGTGAGCTGTGGCCGGTGCGCGAGCTGGCCGCCGCCGCCCATGAGCACGGCGCCCGGATCGTCCTGGACGCCGCCCAGCTCGCCCCGCACCACCCGGTGTCGGTGCGCGACCTCGACGTCGACTGGGTCGCCTTCTCCGGGCACAAGCTGTACGCCCCCTTCGGCGCCGGCGTGCTGGCCGGCCGTGCCGACTGGCTGCGCGCGGCGCAGCCGTACCTCGCGGGCGGCGGGGCGAGCCGTACGGTCACCCGGCGGGCGGACGGGGGCGTGGCCGTGGAGTGGCACGAGACGGCCGCCCGCCACGAGGCCGGCTCGCCGAACGTGATCGGCGCCTACGCCGTCGCCTCCGCCTGCAAGGCGCTCACCGAGGCCGGCTTCGACACCCTGGTCGCCCGTGAGCGGCACCTGATCGACACGGTCCGCGCGGGTCTGGCCGAGGTCCCCGAGGTCAGGGTGCTGTCCCTGTTCGGCGACGACGCCCCTCGGGTGGGCGTGCTCTCCTTCGTGGTCGAGGGCTGGAACAGCTCCCACTTCGCCGCGGCGCTCTCCGCCGAGTACGGCATCGGCGTCCGCGACGGGCTGTTCTGCGCCCACCCCCTCGTCCGCACCCTGCTAGGCACCGATCCGCAGTCCCAGGGCGAGTGCGGTGCCCCCGAGGCGGCACCGGGGGAGAAGTCCCTCAACGCCGTACGTGTCAGCTTCGGCGCGGGTACGCCGGACGAGCACGTGGAGCGGTTCGTGACCGCCGTCAAGGAGCTGGTCCGCAATGGCGCGAAGTGGCAGTACCACACCGAGGACGGCCGCTGCGTCCCGGCGTCCTGACCGGCTCCCGGAGCCCGCTGACAGGCCCCTCGGGGCCTGTCAGCTGTCCAGCCCGATGGCGAAGGCCGCTTCCAGGTCGTGCTGGGAGTACGTACGGAAGGCGACGTGGGTGTCCGTGGCCTCCACGCCCTGGATCTTGCTGATGCGGCCGGGGATGACCTCGGCGAGGTCCTCGTGCTGCCCGACCCGGACCATGGCGATCAGGTCGTAGGTGCCGGTGACCGAGAAGACCTCGCTGACGCTGTCCAGCCCGGCGATCTGCTCGGCGATCTCGGGGATCCGGTCCACGCTGGTCTTGATGAGCACGATCGCGGTGATCACGGCTGGTTCTCTCCCTCGGGAGCCGGAGCTGGGGCGGCCTTCACTCTAGCCGCACGCCCGAACCGCACCCAGGCGAAGACGAAGCCCAGCGAGAAGCCCACCAAATGGGCCAGATAGGCCACTCCCGGCCCCTCGGTGGCCTGCCGGGCCGCCGCCCATTGCAGGGCCGCCCAGAAGGGCAGGACGACCCAGGCGGGAAAGCGCAGCGGGAGGAAGAACAGGAAAGGGAGCAGACTGGTGACACGGGCGCCGGGGAACAGGTACAGGAACGCTCCCAGGACCGCGGAGATCGCCCCGGAGGCGCCGACCAGGGACTGCTGGGAGGCGGCGTTGGCGGCGGCGTAGCCGATCAGCGCCAGATATCCGCAGCCGACGTAGAACAGGGTGAACTGCACGCGGCCCATCCGTTCCTCGGTCATCACTCCGAAGACGTAGAGGAACAGCATGTTGCCGAGCAGATGCACCCAGCTGCCGTGCACGAACAGGGCCGTGGCGGGGGTGAGGGCGTCACCGACCGGGCCGGCGAACAGGTTCGTGGGGATGACGCCCCAACGCCGGAAGTACGCGCGCTGGGCGGCCAGCAGCTCGTCACCGGTGCCGTACGTCGGATTGAAGCCGGACGCGGGCCCGATCAGGAAGATCAGGCAGCACAGGGCGATCAGGACGTGCGTCATCGGCGCCGACGAGCCGCGGACCGCTCGGTAGATCCGCCGGGCCGTCGCGCTCCAGTTGCTGATCATGGCTACAGAGCATGACGTAAGGGGACGCAGTAGCACAGACCGCCTCGCCGCCATGGACGAACGGGCGGCGAGTACCCGCCAGGCCGTAGGGTTACGAGCCACACGTGCCGGGCAGACCGCGCGTCACGGAGACTAGAAGGAGGCGAACGGTCGCGATGCCGGTTCCCCTGCCGACCGCCACGACGCGTTGGCGCTGCACCCTCTGCGGCAACCTCACGCGTTTCGACGTCACCCGCGCGTCGAAGGTCGTCGAGTACGTGCACCTGGACCTTGCCGGTGAGCCGAAGGTCGAGGAGCGCGAGGTGGTCAGTGAGACCATCGAGTCGGTGCGCTGCCGCTGGTGCAACGCGGTGGACCAGGTGGAACTGGTGGACAGGCCGGGTGCCGACTCCTGAGCGGGGGAGGCGGTCCCGTACCGGTATTGGGGTGTGAGGATGGTGGAGACCACAGGCGAGGGGCCGGGCGACGGCGCCGCCGAGGTGCTTGACCGTCCGCTGCCCGACGGTGTGCGACGCCGGGTCGTGCAGATCGTCTCGGACGGCTTCGGTGCTCTGACGATCGGTGAACTGCCCGCCCAGTTGCGGCAGTATGCCCGGTTCGCTCCGAACCGTCGCGCCAAGTTCGCGGGCAATGCCATGGCCGCCGCCCTGGAGAACGATCCGCTGTTCCGGCAGCGCATCGGCGAGAAACTGAGAGAGGCGCAGCCGGAACTCTGCGGCGCCCTCGACTCCGGCTCGCCGCCCCCGGCCGCGGACCCGCTCGACGTGGCGGCCGCGGCCTACGTGCTGCGCCCCACCGGCTGGGTGAAGCTGGTGGCCGCGGCCGGCGAGGAGGCCCAGCGGGCGGACGCCGAGCGCGCCGACGAGGAGAGCCGGGCCGAACTGGACCGGCTGCGCGCCGAACTGGACCGGGCCCGCGAGCAGACCCGCGCCGAGACCGAACGGCTGCGTGCCGAACTGGAATCGGCCAAGCGGGAAGCCGAATCGCTGCACCGCAAGCTGCGGTCCGCCCTCAGCGACGTCAAGCGGGGCGACGCCGCGCTGCGCAAGGTCCAGGGCGAGATCGAGGCGGTGCGCGCCGACGGGCAGGCCCAGGTCTCCACGGCCGAGAGCGAGACCCGGCGGCTCAAGGCCCGCCTGGGGGAGGTCGAGGCCGCCCTGGAGGCCAGCCGCAGGGCGGCCCGGGAGGGGCGCAGCGTCGAGGACATGCGGGTGCGGCTGCTGCTCGACACGGTGCTGGACGCGGCCCAGGGGCTGCGCCGGGAGCTGGCGCTGCCGCCCGTCTCGGTGCGGCCCGCCGAGACCGTGGACGCGGTGGAGCCGGGCCGGATGACCCCGAAGGACATCGCGGCGCGGGCGCTGTCCGAGCACGATCCGGCGATCCTGGACCAGCTTCTCGCCCTGCCGCAGGCGCACTTGGTGGTCGACGGCTACAACGTCACGAAGACCGGCTATCCGCAGATGCCGCTGGAGCGGCAGCGGCTGCGGCTGCTCGGCCAGCTCTCGCAGCTGGCCGCGCAGACCGGTGCCGAGGTGACCTGTGTCTTCGACGGTGCCGAACTGGCCGCGCCGGTGCTGCTCGCCCCGCCGCGCGGGGTGCGCGTGCTGTTCTCGAAGCCCGGTGTCACCGCCGACGAGCTGATCCGCCAGCTGGTGCGGGCCGAGCCGCCGGGCCGGCCGGTGATCGTCGCCTCGACCGATCGCGAGGTGGCCGACGGCGTCGCCCGGGCGGGTGCCCGTCCGGTGGCTTCTGCGATGCTTCTCAAGCGACTGCCGTAAACGGCAACGCTCATCCCTAATGCCCGAATTGGGGCAAGTGTTGCGCAACGTAGCGTCAAGTAAACATCACGGCCCGTTAGTTGTGAGCAAAAAATGCATGGTGTGACGGATTTTTTCTCCTGAGGATTTGAACTGATCACAACTGGGTCACTAGGGTCTGGCCTCGAACCTCCACACGGGTGATCACTCAAAAGAAGGAGCCCGTCTCCGTGGCGTCCCACCGTCGACCCAAGCAGCCGAGTCGCACGCGCGTGACCGTGCTGACCACCGCAGCCGCCGCTGCCGTAGCCCTGAGCGCGCAGGCGGCCAACGCGGCCCCCAGCGAGAAGCTGAGCAAGGACGAGGTCAAGGCCAAGGTCGACAAGCTCTACGAGCAGGCGGAGCAGGCCACCGAGAAGTACAACGCGGCCACGGAGAAGCAGGAGAAGCTCCAGAAGGAGATCTCCACGATCCAGGACGACGTCGCCCGTGGCCAGGAGGACCTGAACAAGCTGCGGGACGGCCTCGGCGCCATGGCCAGCGCGCAGTACCGTTCGGGCGGCATAGACCCGTCCGTCCAGCTTTTCCTGTCCGCCAACCCGGACGACTACCTCGACAAGGCGTCCACGCTCGACCAGTTGAGCGGCCAGCAGGTCGACGCCCTGAAGAAGATCCAGGACAAACAGCGCGAGCTGTCCCAGGAGCGGACCGAGGCGAGCGGCAAGCTCAAGGACCTCGACTCCACCCGCACCGAGCTGAAGAAGCAGAAGCAGGCGGTCCAGGACAAGCTCGCCGAGGCGCAGAAGCTGCTGAACAGCCTGACGGCGCAGGAGAAGCAGGCCCTGGCGGACGAGCAGGCGCGGGCCAGCCGCTCCTCCGCGGAGCGCGTCGACCTCGGCAACGCCACCGCCGCCTCCGGCCGGGCCTCCGCCGCCTTCTCCGCCGCCCAGAGCAAGATCGGCACGCCGTACGTCTACGGCGCCTCCGGACCCTCCTCCTTCGACTGCTCGGGCCTGACCTCCTGGGCCTACGCCCAGGCCGGCGTCTCCATACCGCGCACCTCCCAGGCGCAGGCCAATGCCGGCACGCGCATCTACAGCCAGAGCGACCTCAAGGTCGGCGACCTGGTGATCTTCTACGGCGACCAGCACCACGTCGGCCTGTACGCGGGCAACGGCCTGGTGCTGCACGCCCCGCGCACCGGCACCGTCGTCCGGTACGAGTCGATCAACAACATGCCGTTCCAGTTCGGCGTCCGGATCTGAGCCGTCACGGCTCGGCCGACCGGGGTATCGAAGCGCCCGAACGGGCGAATCCCGGCAACCGAAACTGACTCCACGCCCCGCCGGTGACCTGCGTCAGCGGCGGGGCGCCACGTTGTGCGACCGCTGACGGTCTTTGGCCGACGGGTATCCGCGCGGCTACTGTCTGCCGCGTTTCCCCCACGGCCCGGACACCCCGTCCCGGCACCGGGGAGACGGCAACCGTCCGCCGGCAGCGCGTGAGCCGAAGGGTGCGCCGGTGCCGTGGGCGCGTGCGCGCAGGCCGAAGGGCCGAGCGTGACCGCTTTCCGGGCACCGGCCGTTCCCCGCAGGCGAGCGAGCGGTCACGAGGTGAAGGAGTGCGGCCTTCCGTGGGGTACCACCGCCGCCTTGCACCGTCCGGGTTCACCCGGGGCATCACCGTCCTGTGCGTTCTGTCCGCGGCCGCCGCGCTCGGCGCCGTACCGGCGGGCGCCGCACCGCGCGGCGACGCCTCCGCCGAGGTGGACCGCCTCTACCAGGAGGCGGAGAAGGCGACCGAGGAATACAACAAGGCGAACGAGCAGACCCTGCGGCTGCGCGAGCAGGTCCGCGACGCCCAGGACCACATCGCCCGGCAGCAGCAGCGCATCAACGCCCTGCGCGAGGAACTGGGTTCGCTGGCCGGCGCACAGTACCGCTCCGGCGGCATCGACCCCACGGTCGCCCTGCTGTTCGCCGCCGACCCGGACGACTACCTCGCCAAGGCCAGCACCCTCGACCGGATCAGCACCCGCCAGGCCGACCGGCTGCGGGCGCTCCGGTCGGCCCAGCGCGGACTCGCCCAGGAGCGCACCGCGACGGCCGGGAAGCTCGCCCGCCTGGAGCACAGCCGCAAGGCCGTCGCCGCGCACAAACGGACCGTGGAGGGGAAACTCGCCAAGGCCCGGGAACTGCTCGACTCCCTGCCCGACGGCCCGCGCGCCGCATACGAGCGGGCCTCCCGCGGCAGCCGGGCCGAGCTGACCGGCCTGCCGGACGGCACCCCCCTGGACGCCCGTACCGCCGCGGCCGTCGCCGCCGCCCGCTCGGCCCTCGGCCGCCCCTACGTCTGGGGCGCCAACGGGCCCTCCGGCTTCGACTGCTCGGGCCTGATGCAGTGGTCGTACGCGCAGGCCGGGATCGGCATCCCGCGCACCTCCCAGGCGCAGCGGTACGCCGGCCGGCAGGTCCCGCTCTCCCAGGCCCGACCCGGCGATCTGGTCGTCTACCGCTCGGACGCCGGGCACGTCGGGATGTACATGGGCAACGGACAGGTGATCCACGCGCCCTACCCGGGCGCACCGGTGCGCTACGACCCGGTGGGCATGATGCCCGTCTCGTCGGTCACCCGGGTCTGACCGCTCCGCCACGCGCCGTACGATCGGGCAGATGGCTGGTCGTGGACTCAGACGGCGTCCGGGCGCCGCGGCGCTCTGGCTGCTGCTCGTCGCGCTGCTCGTCCCGCTGGCCGGGTGCGGCGGGCGGACGGCGGCCGATCCGGCGCGGGCCGAGGTGCAGCGGCTGCTCGACCGGCGCGCGGCGGCGCTCCTCGGGCACGACGGCGGCGCGTACGACGCGACCGGCACCCGCACCGGGTACACGGACCTGCGGGCGGTGCCGCTGGCGTCCTGGTCGTACCGCGTGACCGGCCTGCGGCACACCGGCGCCACCGTCACCGCCGAGGCGCGGCTGAGCTACCGGATCCGCGGCTACGACAGCGCCCCCGTCACCGCCGACCGGACGATCGCCCTCAGCCGCACCGCCGACGGGGGGTGGCACGTCGACTCCGACCGGCCCGCGCGGCAGGCCGGGCAGCAGCTGTGGGACCAGGGCGAGGTGTCGGCCGTCACGGGCGCGCACAGCCTGGTGCTCGGGGTCGGGCAGACCACCGAGCAACTGCGCGGCTACGCCCGGCTCGCCGACCGCGCCGTTCCGGCCGTCTCCGGGGCCTGGGGCACGGACTGGACCCGGCAGACCGTCGTGCTGGTACCGCGCGACCTGGCGGGGATGGCGGGCCTGCTCGGCTCGTCCGCCTCCGCGTACCGGGAGATCGCCGCGGTCACCACCGGCGAGGCGGGCGGCACGGGCAAGGCCCCCGCGGACCGGATCGTCGTCAACCCGGAGGCGTACGCCCAACTCGGCGACGTCGGCAAACAGGTGGTGCTCACCCACGAGACCACCCACGTGGCCACGCGCGCGCACACCACACCGGCCACCCCGCTGTGGCTCTCCGAGGGGTACGCCGACTGGATCGGCTACCTGGGCGAGGGGCGCACGCCGACGCAGGTGGCACCGGAGCTGACCCGCGCGGTCCGCGCCGGGCGGATCCCGGCGGGCCTGCCGGCCGACGGGGACTTCGCGTTCACCGCGGACCCCACCCGGCTCGCCCAGGCGTACGAGGGCGGCTGGCTGGCCTGCCGGATGATCGCCGAGCGCTGGGGCGAGGCCCGGCTGGGCGCGTTCTACCGCGCCGTCGGCGCCCACGGACAGCGGGCGGGCGCGGTCGAGGACGCACTGCGCCAGGTGCTCGGCACCGGCGCGGCGGACTTCACCCGTCAGTGGCAGGACGACCTCAGGTCCCAGCTCTCCTGAGCCGGGCCTGCGGCGGGCCCGGCTCAGGAGGAGACCGGACTCTCCTCCGTACGGGCGGTCCGGCTCGGCGGGGCGGCGGCGGGCCGTGCGGGGACCGTGGCCCGCCACAGCCTGCGGGCCGCGAGCAGCGAGGCGGCGACCAGCAGGCCGTCGCGCAGGAACAGCAGGCCCGTGCCGTACCGGTCGCTGACCACGACGTGCGAGAAGCCGACCGGGAACTCCAGGACGGTCACCAGGGCGGCGGCCAGGACCAGCAGGGCGGGCGGGCCCATCCGGGTGGCACGGAAGGACAGGCAGACCGCGGCCAGCCCGATCAGCCAGACCAGGTACTGCGGGCTGATCACCCGGCTCGTCGTGACGAACAGCAGCACGGCCGTGAACGCGGCGTCCGCGAGCATGTGCGGCCGCGGCCGGGCCCGCCACGCCGCCAGCCGCCACAGCAGCAGCCAGCCGAAGGCGACCGCGGTGAGCGCCAGCGCGGTGGTGCTCACCAGGCCGACGTACGGGCCCAGGAACTCCACCGAGCCGTAGTTGAGCAGCACCTCGCCCCGCCAGCCGTGGTGCCGCGCCACGTGGAAGACCAGGGCACCCAGCGACTCCACCTCGGTGCCCCGGTCGCGCTGGAAGGCGAGGAAGGCGAAGGCGCCCGGCATGGCGAGGGCGAACACCGCAGCCACCCCCACCGCGGTCACCGCCGCGGCACCCCACGCCCGCAGCCGCACGGCACCCACCAGGAGCAGCGCGGGCCACACCTTCACCATCGCCCCGAAGCCCGCCAGCGCCCCCATCACCCGCGGCCGGCGGGCCCCCGCGAACAGCGCGGCCACCGCCACCGCGGTCACCATGACGTCGTAACGGGCGTACGCCGTGGGTCCGAGCAGCGGGAGGCCCGCCACCCACACCCACGCCCCGCGCGGCGACTTGCCGGGGCGCCGGCTCGCGTAACCGAGCAGCGCGAGGACGGCCAGGTCGGCGACGCAGGTCAGGACGAAGAAGGCGGCGGGGTAGGCGAGGAAGGGCAGGGCGCCCGGCGCGAGCACGGCGAGCGCGGCGGCGGGCGGGTACTGCCAGGTCACGTCGTCCAGCGGGAACGTCCCGTGGCGCAGCACCTCGAACCAGCCGTGGTAGATCACCGACACGTCGGTCGTGACGTCCGCGCCCGGGAAGACCAGCACCCGGAAGACGAAGAGGAGCAGCATCAGCCGGGTCAGCCCCCAGACCCCCAGCAGCCCGGCCAGGGACCTCCTCGCGCCCGTCATGTCCAGCCAGCCCCTGTCCGTCGTGTCCCGTTCCGCCCGGCCATGATGTCGCGTCAGGCCGGGCGGGGCCCGGCAATGCCGCCGCGCGGCACGGTCGCGTCGCCCGCCCGGACCGCCCCCGGGGTGGGACGATGCGACTTCGCCGACGAAGGAGGCGCCATGGGTCTGCTCGTCCTGATGCTGGTGGGCCTCGCGGTCGCGGTCCTCGGCGGTGCCGCCGTCGCGGCCCTGGTGGGACTCGCCGCATGGACCAGGTCCCGGCTGCGCCGTGACCGCGGCGCGTCCTGAGCACCGGCCGCCACCCGGGGTCCCGCACCGGTCGCCGGTCCGCGGCGGGCGGGCACGTTGGATAGGTTGGGCCGTGATGCACAAGACCTTGATCGTGACCAACGACTTCCCGCCCCGGCCGGGCGGCATCCAGGCGTTCCTGCACAACATGGCGCTCCGGCTGGATCCCGGGCGGCTCGTCGTGTACGCCTCCACCTGGAAGCGCGGCCGGGAGGGCGCCGAGGCCACGGCCGCCTTCGACGCCGAGCAGCCCTTCACCGTCGTACGCGACCGTACGACGATGCTGCTGCCCACACCCGGGGCGACCCGGCGGGCGGCCGGGCTGCTGCGGGAGCACGGGTGCACCTCGGTGTGGTTCGGGGCGGCGGCGCCGCTCGGCCTGATGGCACCCGCGCTGCGCAAGGCGGGCGCGGAACGGCTGGTCGCCACCACCCACGGGCACGAGGCGGGCTGGTCCCAGCTGCCCGCCGCCCGGCAACTGCTGCGCCGGATCGGGGAGTCCACCGACACGATCACCTACCTCGGCGAGTACACGCGCACCCGGATCGCCGCCGCGCTGGGTCCGGCGGCGGCCGAACGGATGGTGCAACTGCCGCCCGGGGTCGACGAGAAGACCTTCCACCCGGGGTCCGGCGGCGCCGAGGTGCGGGCGCGGCTCGGGCTGACCGACCGGCCGGTCGTGGTGTGCGTCTCCCGGCTGGTCCCGCGCAAGGGCCAGGACACGCTGATCCGGGCCCTGCCCCGGATCCTCGCCGCGCAGCCCGACACGGTGCTGCTGATCGTCGGCGGCGGGCCGTACGAGAAGGACCTGCGCAGGCTCGCCGACGACACCGGGGTGGCCGGCTCGGTCCGCTTCACCGGCGCCGTCCCCTGGTCCGAACTGCCCGCACACTACGGTGCCGGGGACGTCTTCGCGATGCCCTGCCGGACCCGGCGGGGCGGGCTCGACGTCGAGGGCCTCGGGATCGTCTACCTGGAAGCCTCTGCCACTGGCCTGCCGGTCGTCGCCGGCGACTCGGGCGGCGCGCCCGACGCGGTGCTGGACGGGGAGACCGGATGGATCGTCCCCGGCAACGCCCCGGCCGAGACCGCCGAACGCATCACCGCACTCCTCGCCGACCCCGAGCTACGCCACCGGATGGGAGAACGCGGCCGAGCCTGGGTCGAGGAAAAATGGCGCTGGGACCTCCTGGCCCAAAACCTGAAACAACTCCTGTAGCACAACCCCCCGACAGGGGCGCGGGGAACTGCGCGAGCGCCCCTGCTCAAACCCGCACTCGCCCACTGGCGGCAACTCCCTGATAGGGGCGCGGGGAACTGCGCGCTCAGCCCCGCTCAAACCCGCACTCGTCCACCGGCGGCAACTCCCG
>NZ_JBIAXM010000014.1:20544-108168 GCF_042896695.1 Streptomyces sp. NPDC001270
CCTGATAGGGGCGCGGGGAACTGCGCGCTCAGCCCCGCTCAAACCCGCACTCGTCCACTGGCGGCAACTCCCTGATAGGGGCGCGGGGAACTGCGCGCTCAGCCCCGCTCAAACCCGCACTCGTCCACTGGCGGCAACTCCCTGATAGGGGCGCGGGGAACTGCGCAACCAGCCCCACCCAAACCTGCACCCGCCATTCCGGCGAGACCCCCCACCGGGCTGGCGCCCCCCTACTTCCGATAAATCGCCTCGATCTCATCGGAAAAGTCCTTCGCCACAACATTCCGCTTCAGCTTCAGCGACGGAGTCAGATGCCCCGACTCCTCAGTGAACTGCGCATCCAGCACCCGGAACTTCCGCACGGACTCCGCCTTGGACACCGCCGCGTTCCCGTCGTCCACCGCCTCCTGGATCGCCGCGAGCAGCTCCGGGTCCTCGCGCAGCGACGCCACGGTGGCCCCCGCCGCCTTGCCGTGGTCGCCGGCCCAGCGGCCCAGGAACTCCTCGTCGAGGGTGATCAGCGCGCCGACGAACGGCCGCCCGTCGCCCACCACCATGCACTCCGCGACCAGCGCGTGCGCCCGGATCCGGTCCTCGATCACGGCCGGGGCGACGTTCTTGCCGCCCGCGGTGACGATGATCTCCTTCTTGCGGCCGGTGATCCTGAGGTAGCCGTCCTCGTCGAGGGTGCCGATGTCACCGGTGTGGAACCAGCCGTCGGCCAGCGCCTCCGCGGTCGCCGCCTCGTTGTTCCAGTACTCCTTGAAGAGGTGATCGCCGTGCAGCAGCACCTCGCCGTCGTCCGCGATGCGGATCACGGAACCAGGCAGCGGCTGGCCGACCGTGCCGATCTTCTGCCGGTCCCAGGGGTTGAACGCGGTCGCCGCGCACGACTCGGTCAGGCCGTAGCCCTCCAGGACCGTGAAGCCGATGCCGCGGAAGAAGTGGCCGAGGCGCTCGCCCAGCGGGGCGCCGCCGGAGATCGCGTACTCGCCGCGCCCGCCGAGCACCGCGCGCAGCTTGCCGTAGACCAGCTTGTCGAAGGTCCGGTGCTTGATCCGCAGCCCGAGGGACGGGCCGGACGGGGTGTCCAGCGCCTTGCTGTAGGCGATGGCGGTGTCCGCGGCCTTGTCGAAGATCTTCCGCTTGCCGTCCGCCTGCGCCTTGGCCCGCGCCGAGTTGTAGACCTTCTCGAAGACCCGCGGCACGCCCAGGATCAGCGTCGGGCGGAACGCGGCCAGCTCGTCGGTGAGGTTCTTGGTGTCGGGGACGTTGCCCAGCTTGACCGGCGCCATCATCGGCGCGATCTGCACCAGCCGGCCGAAGACGTGCGCGAGCGGCAGGAACAGCAGGACCGAGCACTCACCGGTGCGGAACAGCGGCCGCAGCCGTTCGACGATGTTGCCGCACTCGGCGAAGAACGCCCGGTGGGTGAGCACACAGCCCTTGGGGCGGCCGGTGGTGCCGGACGTGTAGACGATGGTCGCCATGTCGTCGGCCTTGGCGAGCGAGCTGCGTTCCTCCACCGTCGCGTCGGCCAGGTCCCGGCCGAGCCGGCCCAGCTCCGCCACGCCCCCGGCGTCGATCTGCCAGACGTGCCCGAGGCCGGGCAGCCCGTCGCGCACCGCCTCGACGGCGGCGGCGTGGCCCTCCTGCTCCACGATGCAGGCGGTGGCGCCCGAGTCGGAGAGGATCCACTGCACCTGCTCGGGCGAGCTGGTCTCGTACACCGGCACGGTGACCGCGCCCGCGCTCCAGATGGCGAAGTCGAGGAGGGTCCACTCGTAGCGGGTGCGGGACATCAGGCCGACCCGGTCGCCGGGCTGGACACCGGACGCGATGAGTCCCTTGGCGGCGGCGCGCACCTCGGTGAGGAACGCCTCGGCCGTCACGTCCTGCCAGACGCCGTCCACCTTGCGGGCGATGACGGCGACGTCGGGATGCTGCGCGGCGTTTCTGCGGACGATGTCGGTCAGATTCCCGTCCGTGGGGACCTCGTACAAAGCCGGAAGGCTGAACTCGCGCAAGACTGCTGCTCCTCATAGGGCGCCGACGCCACGACGTGGTGCGATGCGACGGTGCGGTCCAAGGCTCGGGCAGATGCTCCGGTGCCCGCCCGGAGCCTTTCGGCCCGTTGGTCGAGATCCAGAGCAGGACTGGGCTGCCCGGACGTTACCCGCCGGTATGGCTTCTTCGACAGGGGGGCCCGGCGAGATGTCTGCTGCGTCACACAGATCGGTGTTCCTTTGCGCACAGTAGTCCACGCGTTTCCTGACTGGCCAGTAACCGCTGGCGCGGCCGTCACTGTTCACGTATGCCGCACAGGCATACCCTTGATCGCCATGGCACCCACACCTGCCGGTAACCGAAAAACCCGTGTGCACGTGGTCAGCGACGTGCACGGCAACACCCGTGACCTGGCCCGGGCCGGCGAGGGCGCCGACGCCCTGATCTGCCTCGGCGACCTCGTGCTCTTCCTCGACTACGCCGACCACTCACGTGGGATCTTCCCCGATCTGTTCGGTGCGGAGAACGCCGACCGCATCGTCGAACTGCGCACCGCCCGCCGCTTCGAGGAGGCGCGCGCCTTCGGGGCCCGGCTGTGGGCGGGCGTCGGCAGCGACCGGTCCGCCGCCATCGAGAAGGCGGTGCGCCGGCAGTACGCCGAGCTGTTCGCCGCCTTTCCCACGCCGACGTACGCGACGTACGGCAATGTCGACATGCCGCCCCTGTGGCCGGAGTACGCCCGGCCCGGCACCACGGTCCTGGACGGCGAGCGGGTGGAGATCGGCGGCCGGGTCTTCGGCTTCGTCGGCGGCGGGCTGCGCACCCCGATGCGGACGCCGTACGAGATCGACGACGAGGAGTACGCGGCCAAGATCGAGGCGGTGGGCGAGGTCGACGTGCTGTGCACGCACATCCCGCCCGAGGTGCCGGAACTCGTCTACGACACGGTGGCCCGCAGGTTCGAGCGGGGCAGCCGGGCCCTGCTGGACGCGATCCGCCGCACCCGGCCCCGCTACAGCCTCTTCGGCCACGTCCACCAGCCGCTCGTCGCGCGGATGCGGATCGGCCCCACCGAATGCGTGAACGTCGGGCACTTCGCGGGCACCGGCAGGCCCTGGGCGCTCGAATGGTGAGGCGCGCCCGGCCGGCGCGGGCGGCGCAGGACGCCGGGTCCGTGCGCACGGCGCGGGCGGTGCGGACGCCGGGGGCCGCGCGCACGATGCCGACGGGGCGAATCCCGGGAGCCGCGCGCGCGGTGCGGGCCTTTCGGACGGGGTGAGGCCGGTGCCCGGGCGCGCGGTAGCCTTCACGCTGCACACACGTGCGCACGACGACCTCTCTGTAACCGGTCTGCACCGGCCCCGCATCCGGAGGAGCCACGGCGATGGCGGAACACACCAGCTCAAGCATCACGATTGAGGCGGCACCCGCCGACGTCATGGGGGTGATCGCCGACTTCGCCCGCTATCCGGACTGGACCGGTGAGGTCAAGGAGGCGGAGGTCCTCGGGACCGACGACCGGGGCCGCGCCGAGCAGGTCCGCCTGGTCATGGACGCCGGGGCGATCAAGGACGACCAGACCCTCGCCTACACCTGGACCGGCGACCGGGAGGTCTCCTGGACCCTGGTGAAGTCCCAGATGCTCCGCTCCCTCGACGGCTCCTACCTCCTCGAACCGGCGGGCGCGGACGCCACCCAGGTGACGTACCGGCTGACCGTGGACGTCAAGATCCCCATGCTCGGCATGATCAAGCGCAAGGCGGAGAAGGTCATCATCGACCGGGCCCTGGCGGGACTGAAGAAGCGGGTCGAGTCGGGGGAGAAGTAGCCGGGAGAAGCCGGCGGGCACAGTCCGCGGCGGCGCGGGCAGCGGCAGTGGCGGCGCGCCGGGCCGGTCCGCACGAGTAGCGTTCACTCTTATGCGCACCATCCTGATCACGGGTCCGGGCGGCTCGGGCCGTACGACCGTAGCCGCCGCCACCGCCCTGCGTGCCGCGGGCGACGGCACCCGGACCCTCGTCCTGAGCGCCGACCACGCGGACGCGCTCGGCGCCGCGCTGGGCGTGCCGACGGGACCCGAGCCGATCCGGACCGCGCACGGCCTCACCGCCCGGCGCCCCGACGCGGCGGCCGGGTTCCGTGACGACCTCACCGCGTTCCAGAGCCGCGCCTCGGGAGTCCTCGACCTCCTGGGGGCCGCCCGCCTCGACCCGGAGGAGGTCACCCCCCTCCCCGGCACCGAGGAACTGTCCTTCCTGCGCGCCCTGCGCGACGCCGCCCTCTCGGACCGCTACGACCTGCTCGTCGTCGACCTCCCGCCCACCCCGCAGGCCCTCGCCCTGCTCGCGCTGCCCGAGGAGCTGCGCCGCTATCTGCGCCGCCTGCTGCCGCCCGAGCGCCAGGCCGCCCGCGCCCTGCGCCCCGTGCTCGGCCGCCTCGCGGGCGTCCCGATGCCCGCCGAGTGGCTGTACGACACGGCGGCTCGCTGGGACGTCGAGCTGGCCGCCGTGGAGGCCGTCGTGCAGGACCCCGCCACGACCGTACGGCTGGTCGCCGAACCGGGACCGGCCGGCGCCGCCGCCGTGCCCGCCGCCGTCCTCGGCCTCGCCCTGCGCGGGCTGCGCACCGAGGCGGTGATTGCCAACCGGGTGCTGCCCGAGACCGGGCCCGAGACCTGGCCGGCCGGGCTGCTCGCCCAGCAGCGCAAGACCCTCGCCGACTGGCGGGAGGCGTACGACGTCCACCCGGTCGCCCACCTCGGCCGCGATCCGCACGGCACCGACGACCTCGCCGCGCTCGACGTGCCGGCCGACGGCACGGCACCCGCTCCCGTCGAGTGGACCGTGGCCGACCGGATTGCCGAGGACGGCGTGCTCGTCTGGCACATTCCGCTGCCCGGCGCGATACGCGACGAACTCGACCTGGTCCGGCGCGGCGACGAACTCGTCGTCACCGTGGGCCCGTTCCGCCGGATCGTTCCCCTGCCGTCCGCCCTGCGCCGCTGCACCGTCGCCGGGGCCGCGCTGCGCGACGGCGAGCTGCGCATCCGGTTCGCCCCGGACCCGGACCTGTGGCCGCGCCGGCCCTGACGGCCGGGCCGCGGGGCGGCGGGGGCGGCGGGGTGGCCGGGAGGCGGCGGGTCCGGGCTGCCGGAGCGGGGTGACGGCACTGACGTGCGCCGGGACGGAGCGACAGGCGGGCCAGGGGCCGCCCGGCGGGCGGGGCCGGGCGGTGTCCGGTGCGGTCACCAGGGCGGTGCGCCCACCGGCCAGGGGGCAGTGAACCCCGCACGCCCATTCGGGTAACGTCGTAGGGACGAACCGTAGTCAGGAGTCCGTCATGAGCGATGAGCGCCCCACACCGGACGCCTCGGAGCCGCAGCCGGCCGACGAGGTACGGGCCACCGACGCCGACGCCTGGGCCACGGCCTGCGCCGAGGACCTCGCGGCGGAGAAGGCCCGCCGCCGCGCCCAGTACGGCCCGCCGCCGGGCTCGGCCGCCGAGGAACTGCGCAAACTCGTCGACGCGGTCGCCGACCGGCTGTCCGGATTCCAGCCCCCGCTCCTCGGAGCGGTCGCCGGGCCCGCCGCCCAGCAGGTGGTGCGGCAGGTGGTGCAGCAGGCCAAGGCGGCGGTCGAACCCGTCATAGAACGCAACCCGGCCGTCTTCGACCACCTGGCCGCGGCCGGCAGCGAACTGCTCGCCGCCTACCGCTCGGCCGCGCAGTCCCAGGAACGCCGCTGGACGTCCGCGCCGGAGGACCTGAAGGACGACTCGAAGGACGCCCCGGAGGGCGACCGCGGGGACGGCCGGAAGGACCGCGGCGACCGCGGCGAGGGCACCGGTCCCGGCGAACACATCGACTTGGACTGACAGCCCCCTCGGGTACGGTTGGCCGTAGCGGGGCTCGACCGAAACTGAGGGATACATGGGACTCACCATCGGCGTCGACATCGGTGGTACGAAGATCGCGGCCGGCGTGGTCGACGAGGAGGGCAACATCCTCTCGACCCACAAGGTGCCGACTCCGGACACGTCCGAGGGCATCGTGGACGCCATCGCCTCGGCGGTGGAAGGCGCCCGCGCCGGACACGAGATCGTCGGCGTGGGCATCGGCGCGGCCGGATACGTGAACCGGCAGCGTTCGACCGTCTATTTCGCGCCCAACATCCAGTGGCGCCAGGAGCCGCTGAAGGAGAAGGTCGAGGCTCGCGTGGGCCTGCCGGTGGTCGTGGAGAACGACGCCAACGCGGCCGCGTGGGGCGAGTACAAGTTCGGTGCGGGCAAGGGCCATCGCAACGTCATCTGCATCACCCTCGGCACGGGTCTCGGCGGCGGCATCATCATCGGCAACAAGCTGCGTCGCGGACACTTCGGTGTGGCCGCCGAGTTCGGCCACATCCGGATGGTCCCGGACGGCCTGCTGTGCGGCTGCGGCTCGCAGGGCTGCTGGGAGCAGTACGCCTCGGGCAGCGCCCTGGTGAGGTACGCCAAGCAGCGCGCCAACGCCACCCCGGAGAACGCGGAGATCCTGCTCGGCCTCGGCGACGGCACCCCGGACGGCATCGAGGGCAAGCACATCTCCATGGCCGCCCGCCAGGGCGACCCGGTCGCCGTCGACTCCTACCGCGAACTGGCCCGCTGGGCCGGAGCCGGTCTCGCCGATCTGGCCTCCCTCTTCGACCCGTCCGCGTTCATCGTCGGCGGCGGCCTCTCCGACGAGGGCGAACTGGTCCTCGACCCGATCCGCAAGTCCTACAAGCGCTGGCTGGTCGGCGGCAACTGGCGGCCGGTCGC
Source organism: Streptomyces sp. NPDC001270 (assembly GCF_042896695.1). Lineage (NCBI taxonomy): Bacteria > Bacillati > Actinomycetota > Actinomycetes > Kitasatosporales > Streptomycetaceae > Streptomyces > Streptomyces sp. NPDC001270. The sequence continues at coordinate 27,349 of NZ_JBIAXM010000014.1, forward strand.
CGAGGTCATCGCCGCCCAACTCGGCAACGACGCGGGCCTGGTCGGCGCGGCGGACCTGGCCCGGGAGCCCGACCCGATCATGTGACGCCCCGGCCCGCCCGCCCCGGAGCGCGGACCGCCGCGCGAGCCGGCCACGACGGCCGGCAGCCGCGCTGCCGGCCTCCGCGCCCCGGGGCCCCGGGCGGCCGAATCCCGCCCCCGGCTAGATTGATCGCATGCCAACACCCCCGCCGCTTCCCAACTCCCGAACCGAAGCCGACGGTTCCGCGATCGTCCGCGTGCTGAGCTACAACATCCGCTCGATGCGCGACGACACCGCCGCCCTCGCCCGGGTGATCAGCGCCTGCGCCCCCGACCTGGTCCTCCTCCAGGAGGCTCCCCGGTTCTTCCGCTGGCGCAAGAAGCTGGCCCGGCTCGCGGCCGCGTCGGGGCAGGTGATCCTCTCCGGCGGCGGGACGGCGGCGGGACCGGCGATCCTGTGCACGCTGCGGGCGACCGTCGAACGGACCGAGGACGTACTGCTCCCGCTCACCCCCGGACTGCACCGGCGGGGCTTCGCCACCGCCGTCGTACGGTTCGGCGGCGCCCGGCTCGGCGTGTTGAGCTGCCACCTGAGCCTCCAGGGCGACGAACGGTACGAGCAGGGCGGGATGCTGCTGGACCGGCTGGCCGGGATGGGCGTCGAGCACGCGGTGGTCGGCGGCGACCTCAACGAGCGGCCCGACGGCCGCACCTTCCGGCGGCTGGCCGAAGGGCTCCGGGACGGCCGGACCGCCGCGCCGTGGGGCGGCGAGCACACCTCGACGCCCGGCGATCCGCGGCAGCGCATCGACGCGATCTTCGTGACCAAGGGGGTCGAGGTGCTGGGGTGCGGTGTGCCGCACGGGCTGCCGGGAGTGACCGAGCGGGACCTCCGGGCGGCGACGGATCACCTGCCGGTGCTGGCCTCGTTGCGGATTCCGGCGGCCTGAGCGCTCCGCTGGAAGTGCCGCGACGCGCCGTCGTCCGCCTGCGGCGTCGTCGTGGCCGGTCGCGCGCCAAGTTCTCGGGGTGCGCGGCGTACTCGGCTTCGCTCGAACCGGGCGAGCCCCACCGCGGCGGAGCCGCATCCCGGGACAGCGGAGCGGCATGCCGGTTCAGCCGTGCGGACCTGTGGTCCGCCGCGGAACCGCGGCGGACCACAGGCGGCCGGGGTCAGCGGTGGGTCACACCACCGCGCCCCGTTCCGGATCGTCGTTCTCGTCGTCGTCCGTGCGCATCCGCGTCACCAGCGTGACGAAGCCGCCGAGGAAGCCGCCGATGCCGACCGTCGCGAGCCACCACGTCATGTCCCAGCCGAGCAGCACCGCCACCAGGAGCAGGATCGGGCCGCCGACCACCCCGAGCCAGGCGAACCTGGCGGTCGTGTCGGTGGCCGGCAGCGGCGGTGGCTCGGGCGGCACGAAGTGGCCCTCGTCGTCCTCGTCGAAGTCGCCGTCGGACGGCTCGGGCGGACTGTAGTCGCGCGGGCCGCCCACACCGGGTGCGAAGGAGACGGAGCCCCCCAGGGGCCCCGCGGGCCCCTTCGCACCGCCGCCGCCCTCACCGGTGGCCTTGTCGCCGTCGCCGGCCGCCTCGGCTGTCGTGTCGTCGGTGTCGGTGTCGGTGTCGTTGGTTTCCGGTTCGAGCAGCGCCAGGTCCTCGACCGATTTGAACGGCTTGGCACCTGGCGGATCCGGTGGTTCCTCGCCGTACCCGGCGACGATCGCCGCCCAGGCGGCGGCCTCGTCGAAGGGCACGCCCTTCTCGTCCGGCTCGCGGTCCTCGCGGTCGGAGTCGTGCTCAGCCAACTGCGGCCGTCCCTTCCTTGCCGACACTGGGTGCGAGCCGGCCGATGAAGGCGAGGCTCTCCTCGAAGATCCGGTCCGCGTCGTGGTCCAACGTCGCGACGTGGTAGCTCTGTTCCAGCACGACCTCCGTGACGTCCGTCGACGAGACCCTGCTCAGCACCCGGGCCGGGTCGGCCGCGGGCACCACATGGTCCCGTGCGCTGCGCAGGAGCAGCAGCGGCTGGGTGACCTGCGGCAACTCGCCGTCGACCAGGCGGAGGAAATTCCGCAGGGAGTGCGCCGCGTGCAGCGGCACCCGCTCGTAGCCCAGCTCTGTCGCGCCGGGCTTCGCGATGTCGTCGGTGATCCCCTTGACCGAGGGCACCAGGTGCCGGGCCACCGGAAGGGCGTACGCGGCCAGGCCGGGCATCCTGTTCACCGGGTTGACGGCCACGACGCCGGCCACCGCCTCCCCGTGCCGGGCCGCCAGCCGCAGGGCCAGCGCCCCGCCCATCGACAGCCCCGCCACACACACCAGCCGACAGCGCTCGCGCAGCAGCCGCAGCTCGCGGTCCACCTCCGCGTACCAGTCCTGCCAGGCGGTGAGCTGCATGTCCTGCCAGCGCGTGCCGTGTCCGGGCAGCAGCGGCAGCGACACGGTCAGACCGTGTGCCGCGTGGTGCTCCGCCCAGGGGCGGAGCGACTGAGGAGAGCCGGTGAAGCCGTGGCAGAGGAGGACACCCACCTCCCCGCCGTCATGGCGGAACGGCTCGGCTCCGGGCAGAACCGGCACCTGAGGTCTCCTGTTCATGAGAGGGACATGAATGACTGCGGGTTCAGCTTCACCGTACGCGACCGCACTGACACCGACCAGGGCCGTCGGGTCCATCGGCGGCCCCGCGGGTTAAGGTCTCATCGACGGAAACAGGAGGCACGCGGTTGTTGTACGGGACGATGAAAGTCGCCATCGGGGGGCCGCTGAAGGTCGCCTTCCGACCCTGGGTGGAAGGTATGGAGCACATTCCGGCCACCGGCCCCGCCATCCTGGCGAGCAATCACCTGTCCTTCTCGGACTCGTTCTTCCTGCCCGCGGTCCTCGACCGCAAGGTCACCTTCATCGCCAAGGCCGAGTACTTCACCACGCCCGGGGTCAAGGGCCGGCTGACGGCGGCGTTCTTCAAGGGCGTGGGGCAACTGCCCGTGGACCGCTCCGGTGCGCGCGGCGCCGGAGAGGCGGCGATCCAGAGCGGTATCGAGGTGCTGGCGCGCGGCGAGCTGTTCGGCATCTACCCGGAGGGCACGCGCTCGCCCGACGGCCGGCTCTACCGGGGCAAGCCCGGCGGACTCGCCCGGGTGGCGCTCGCCTCCGGCGCGCCGGTGATCCCGGTCGCGATGATCGACACCGAGAAGATCCAGCCGCCCGGGAAGGTCGTCCCGAAGCTGATGCGGCCGGGCATCCGTATCGGCCGTCCCCTGGACTTCAGCCGCTACCAGGGCCTGGAGCACGACCGTTTCGTCCTGCGCGCGATCACCGACGAGGTCATGTACGAGATCATGAGGCTGTCGGGTCAGGAGTACGTCGACATCTACGCGACCGCGGCCAAGCGGCAGATCGCGGAGGCCGCCAAGTCGGCCAAGAAGGACGAGCGGGACCAGTAGGACCGGCGGCAGCGGCAGGACGAGCAGGACCGGCGGGGCCGACAGGACCGGTGGGCCGACGGACGGCAGGACCGGCGAGTCGGGCGCGGGAAACGCCGAACGGCCGGCCGGGGCCCGGGCGCGCCGGGCCAGGGGGTGGGGGAGATGCCCGGACGCGAACGAGTCATGAGGATGTCGGTCGAGCAGCCGCTGTGGCGTGCGCTCGCCGCCTACCGCGTGCTGACCATGCTGTATGCCATCGGCCTGTACGCCACCGCGTACGACCGGTTCGCCCGGCCCTGGGTCGCCCTGTCCTACTACGGTGTCCTGCTCGTGTGGACCCTCGCCACCCTGCCCAAGGTGGCGGGCGCGGCGAGCTGCACCAGGCGGTTCCTCGCCGCCGACCTGACCATCGCGCTCGCCGGCATCCTCCTCACGCCGGTCGCCGACGCCCACCAACGGGTCACCGACGGCGGGCCGACGCTGCCGTCGATATGGACCGCGGGCTCCGTGCTGGCCTTCGCCGTCAAGGGCGGCTGGCGCTGGGCGGCGTTCGCGTCGACCACCGTCGCCGCCGCCAACCTGGTCGAGCGCGGCAGCCCGGCCCGCGACACCGTGCACAACGTGATCCTCGTGTGGGTCGCCTCCATCGCCATCGGATACGTCGTCGAGGTCGCCCGCGCCTCCGAACGCACCCTGGCCCGCGCCCTGGAGATCGAGGCGGCGACCAGGGAACGGGAGCGGCTGGCCCGGGACATCCACGACGGTGTGCTCCAGGTGCTGGCGATGGTGCAGCGGCGCGGCGCGGTCATCGGCGGGGAGGCGGCCGAGCTGGGCCGCCTGGCGGGCGAGCAGGAGGTGGCGCTGCGCACGCTGGTCTCCGGCGGGCTGGTACCCGTCTCGCGGGCGTCGGAGGACGCGGCCGAAGGGGCGGTCGTCCGGGTCGTGGAGGAGCCGGACGACGCCGGCGGCCCCGTCGACCTGCGCGCGCTGCTCGCCCCGTACGCGGGTGCCCGGGTCAGCCTGGCCGAGCCCGGCGCCCCGGTGCCGATGCCGCCGGGCGCCGCACGCGAGCTGGCCGCGGCGGTCGGCGCGGCCCTGGACAACGTCCGCAGGCACGCGGGCGAGGACGCCCGGTCCTGGATCCTCGTCGAGGACGAGCCCGGCGAGATCGTCGTGACCGTACGGGACGATGGACCCGGCATCCCGGCGGGGCGGCTCGCGCAGGCCGAGGGCGAGGGGCGGCTCGGGGTGGCCCTGTCGATCCGGGGGCGGCTGCGCGACCTGGGCGGCAGCGCCGAGCTGATCTCGGTGCCGGGGCAGGGCACCGAGGTCGAACTGAAGGTTCCGAAGGACGCCTGACGGGCGTGGGGGGAAGGCGGGGAGACGATGAGCGAGCAGCAGGACCCGATCAAGGTCATGGTGGTCGACGACCATCCGATGTGGCGCGACGCGGTCGCCCGGGACCTGGCCGAGGCGGGCTGCCAGGTGGTGGCCACCGCCGGGGACGGCGAGCAGGCGGTGCGCCGGGCCCGGGCGACCGGGCCCGACGTCCTGGTGCTCGACCTCAACCTGCCCGCCAAACCGGGGGTCCAGGTCTGCAAGGAACTGGTCGGCGCCGATCCGCGGCTGCGCGTCCTGGTGCTGTCGGCGAGCGGCGAGCACGCGGACGTGCTGGAGGCCGTGAAGTCCGGTGCGACGGGCTATCTGCTGAAGTCGGCGTCCACGGAGGAGCTGTTGGACGCGGTGCGCCGCACCGCGGCCGGCGACCCGGTGTTCACGCCGGGCCTCGCCGGGCTGGTCCTCGGCGAGTACCGGCGGCTGGCCGCGGAGCCGGGTCCGGCCCAGGACGCCGGCGACCCGAAGGCGCCGCGGCTCACCGACCGGGAGACGGAGGTGCTGCGCCTCGTCGCCAAGGGCCTGAGCTACAAGCAGATCGCCGAACGCCTCGTCATCTCCCACCGCACGGTCCAGAACCACGTGCAGAACACCCTCGGCAAGCTCCAACTGCACAACCGGGTGGAACTGGTGCGGTACGCGATAGAGCGCGGGCTCGACGACGAGTGAATCCCACGCCTGGATTTCCACTCTTTCGAGTGGATCCGTGAGGTCCGGAATGATCAACTGGCGCGCAATTCAGTGGAATTGACCATCCCACCCATCCCGGAGTGACCTGGATCACTATTAGCGTTTCCTTCACCAGGCAACCGCGGCGAAGGGACATTTCCATGCGGGTCGGAGTACTCACCGGAGGCGGCGACTGCCCCGGGCTCAATGCCGTCATCCGCGGCGTCGTCCGCAAGGGCGTGCAGGAGTACGGCTATGACTTCGTCGGCTTCCGGGACGGCTGGCGGGGACCGCTCGAAGGCGACACGGTCCGCCTCGACATCCCCGCGGTGCGCGGCATCCTGCCCCGCGGCGGCACCATCCTCGGCTCGTCGCGGACCAATCCGCTCAAGATCGAGGACGGCATCCGCCGGATCAAGGAGAACCTCGCCAAGCAGGAGGTCGACGCCCTGATCGCGATCGGCGGCGAGGACACCCTGGGCGTGGCCGCGCGGCTGTCCGACGATTACGGCCTGCCGTGCGTCGGCGTCCCGAAGACCATCGACAACGACCTGTCCGCCACCGACTACACCTTCGGCTTCGACACCGCCGTCGGCATCGCCACCGAGGCCATCGACCGGCTGCACACCACCGCCGAGTCGCACATGCGCGTCCTGGTCGTCGAGGTGATGGGCCGTCACGCCGGCTGGATCGCCCTGCACTCCGGCCTCGCCGGCGGCGCCAACGCCATCCTCATCCCGGAGCAGCGCTTCGACGTCGACCAGGTGTGCGCCTGGGTGACCTCCCGGTTCAAGGCGTCGTACGCCCCGATCGTGGTCGTCGCCGAGGGCGCCATGCCCAAGGACGGCGACATGGTGCTCAAGGACGGGTCGCTGGACTCCTTCGGGCACGTACGGCTGTCCGGCGTCGGCGAATGGCTGGCCAAGGAGATCGAGAGGCGGACCGGCAAGGAGGCCCGCACCACGGTCCTCGGGCACGTGCAGCGCGGCGGCACGCCGAGCGCGTTCGACCGGTGGCTCGCCACCCGGTTCGGCCTGCACGCCATCGACGCCGTCCACGACGGCGACTTCGGCAAGATGGTCGCCCTGCGCGGCACCGACATCGTCCGCGTCCCGATCGCCGAGGCCACGGCCAAGCTGAAGACGGTCGACCCGAAGCTGTACCAGGAGGTCGGCGTCTTCTTCGGCTGACCCCGCGTCACCTCCCGTACACCGGCCCACAGCAAGCGCCACGAACGCCGCCGCGCCCCGCGCGGCGGCGTTCGTCGTGCCCGGGGCACCCCAGGTACCGCGGGGGGACTACCGGCTGGACCGCCGCACGGGGACCGCGGCCGTGCTGCGCAGCGCGGCCACCAGGTCCCGCACGATCGCCGCCCCGTTCAGTGTCAGGACCGACTCCGGGTGGAACTGCACGCCCGCGAACCCAGGCCCCCGTACGGCGTGCACCTCACCGTTCGCGGCCCGGCTCACCTCGATGCCGTGCGCGCCCAGCTCCCGGTAGGCGTCCTCGTCGCAGCGTGCCACGAAGCTGTTGTAGAAGCCGACGGTCTCCCGGCGCCCGAACAGGTCGACGGCGGTCTGCGCCCCCTGGTGGGGCACCTCCTTGCGGACGATCTCCAGGCCCAGTTCGGCCGCGATCAGCTCGTGCCCCAGGCAGACCCCGAGCACCCCGTGCCGGTGGGCCCGGATCACGTCGGCGGTCAGTTCCCGCAGGAACCGCATCTTGGGGTCGGCCAGGTCCGAGGGATCACCGGGGCCCGGACCCAGCACCACCGGTCCCGCGTGGCCGAGCACCGCCTCCCGCAGGCCCGGCTCGTCGTAGCGCCGCACGGCCACCGTCAGCCCGCCGGAGCGCAGCACGTGCGCCAGCATCGCCGTGAAGGTGTCCTCGCCGTCCACGACCAGGGCGTGGCCGCTCAGATCCGCCGTCTGCTCCTGCATCCGCAGCCAGAACGGCGCGAGCGAGGCCCGCCGCCCGTCCAGCGCCGCGCGCACCCGGGGGTCGTCCGCGAGCCGGGGCCGCGTCCCCTCGGCCCGCGGCGGGCCCGGGCGGACGCCCAGCGCCGCCAGCACGCCCGCCGCCTTGGCATGCGTCTCCGCCACCTCGCCCGCCGGGTCCGAGCCCCGCACCAGCGTCGCGCCGACCGGGACCCGCAGCCGGCCGGCCGCGTCGATGTCGGCGGTGCGGATCAGGATGGGGGAGTCCAGGGTCTGCGCGCCCCCGGAGTCCCGGCCGATGAGGGCGAGGGCGGCGCCGTAGTACCCGCGCCCGCCGACCTCGTGCCGCTCGATCACCCGGCAGGCGTTCTGCACCGGCGACCCGGTGACGGTGGCGGCGAACATGGTCTCCCGCAGCACGTCCCGCACGTCCAGCGAGGACTTCCCGCGCAGCTCGTACTCGGTGTGCGCGAGGTGCGCCATCTCCTTCAGCCGCGGGCCGACGACCACCCCGCCCATGTCGCCGACGGTGCACATCATCTTCAGTTCCTCGTCGACGACCATCGACAGCTCCTCGATCTCCTTGCCGTCGGCGAGGAAGTCCAGCAGGTGCTCGGGGGTCGGGCCGCCCTCCGGGTAGCGGTACGTCCCGCTGATCGGGTTCATCACGACGGTGCCGCCGGACATCCGTACGTGCACCTCGGGACTGGCCCCGACCAGCGTCCGCCCGCGCCCTTCCGGGGAGGGCGCTCCGGGCCCTTCCCGGTCCCCGGCGCGCACGACGTCCCCGGTGTGCACGACGAAGGTCCAGTAGGCGCCCCGCTCGCCCACCAGGAGCCGCCGGAACAGCGCGAGGGCGTCGGCCCGCGAGAAATCGCGGATCCGTCCCTCGTAGGTCCGCCGGATCACGAAGTTGGCGCCCTCGCCCGCCCCGATCTCCTCACGCAGCACCCGCCCGACGATCCCGGCGTACTCCTCGTCCTCGACGTCAAAGCCGCCGCCGTCGACGCGCACGGCGTGCGCGGGCAACTGCTCCAGCGCCTCGGCGAGCGGGATCTCGCGGGTCTCCTCCGGGGTCAGCGCCATCAGGGGCGTGCCGTCGTCGCGGACGTCGAAGCCGCGCTCCCGGATCTGCCGGAAGGGCACCAGCGCCAGCCCCTCGTCGGGCAGGTCGGCGAGCCGGTCGCAGGTGCGCACCGGGCCGACGAACAGCTCCACGGTGTCCTCGTCGCGGCCGGGCGTGCGGCGGCGCAGCAGGGCGAAGGGGCGGGGGTCGTGCAGCAGGTCCAGCAGGTCCATGGTCCGTCGTCCTTCTCGGTGGTCCCGTCGGTCCGGCAGATCAGGTCACGTGGATCTGCCGGGTCGGCCGGTGGAGAGGGACGGCCCCGCAAACGCCGAAGGCCGCCCCTCGGGCGGCCTTCGCGAAGTCGTGCGTACGCGCGTCAGTGGGCCGCCTCGGAAGCGGTCCACCACCAGGTACAGGTCGAATGCGCGAACATGCCGAAACCCTACCGCACGTTCCGGCCGTCCCACAGTCCAGTCGGGGCGTCTCATCCTTCGGTCCGCGGGCCGGGGCGGCGACCCGACCCCGTAATGTTTACGAGGTGACCGTGAACGCTAAGACCAGCGCGAGCGCTGGCAACACCTGGCACAACCTGCCCGCGGCGCAGCAGCCCGAGTACCCCGACCCCGAGGCTCTGCGCGCGGCGATCGCGGACCTTGAGTCGTATCCGCCGCTCGTGTTCGCGGGCGAGTGCGACCAGCTGCGCGCCCGGATGGCGTCCGTCGCCAAGGGTGAGGCGTTCCTGCTCCAGGGCGGCGACTGCGCCGAAGCCTTCGACGCGGTGTCCGCGGACCACATCCGCAACAAGCTGAAGACGCTGCTCCAGATGGGCGCGGTGCTGACGTACGCGGCGTCGGTGCCGGTGGTGAAGGTGGGCCGGATCGCGGGCCAGTACTCCAAGCCGCGCTCGAAGCCCGTGGAGACCCGTGACGGGGTGACGCTGCCGGTGTACCGGGGCGACTCGGTCAACGGTTTCGACTTCACCGAGGCCAGCCGGATCCCGGACCCGGAGCGGCTGAAGCGGATGTACCACGCCTCCGCCTCGACGCTGAACCTGGTGCGCGCGTTCACCACCGGCGGCTACGCGGATCTGCGGCAGGTGCACGCCTGGAACCAGGACTTCGTGAAGTCGTCCCCGTCGGGCCAGCGCTACGAACAGCTGGCCCGGGAGATCGACAACGCGCTGAACTTCATGCAGGCCTGCGGAGCGGATCCGGAGGAGTTCAAGACGGTCGAGTTCTTCTCCTCCCACGAGGCGCTGCTGCTCGACTACGAGTCCGCGCTGACCAGGGTCGACTCCCGCACCGGGAAGCTGTACGACGTGTCGGCGCACATGGTGTGGGTCGGCGAGCGCACCCGGCAGCTGGACCACGCGCACATCGAGTTCGCCTCCAGGATCAGCAATCCGCTGGGGATCAAGCTGGGTCCGAGCACCACGGCCGAGGAGGCGCTGCGCTACGTCGACCGCCTCGACCCGGAGCGTGACCCGGGCCGGCTGACCTTCATCGTCCGGATGGGCGCCGACAAGATCCGGGACCGGCTTCCCGAGCTGGTCGAGAAGGTGACGGCGTCGGGCGCGGTGGTGGCCTGGGTGACCGACCCGATGCACGGCAACACGTTCGAGGCCGCGTCGGGGCACAAGACCCGCCGGTTCGACGACGTACTGGACGAGGTCAAGGGCTTCTTCGAGGTCCACAAGTCGCTCGGCACCCACCCGGGCGGTATCCACGTCGAGCTGACCGGGGACGACGTCACCGAGTGCGTGGGCGGCGGCGACGAGATCTTCGTCGACGATCTGCACCAGCGCTACGAGACGGCCTGCGACCCCCGCCTGAACCGCAGCCAGTCGCTCGACCTGGCCTTCCTCGTCGCCGAGATGTACCGGGACCAGTGACACGGGCCGACCGGTGACACAGGTCACCGGCGGGACACGAACAGCGGGGCGCGGATCACACACGATCCGCGCCCCGCTGTTCTTGCTACGCCGCCCACGACAGGTAAGGTTAGGTTTGCCTCACCGAGAATCGGGGTGGCGTCAGTGACCGGCCCCGGTGGGAGGTGGACCCCGTGTACGTCTGCAGTTGTTTCGGCATCACCGAGCAGCAGGTGAAGCGGCACACGGAGGACGGCGCCCGGACCCCCCGCCAGATCGCCGGGGCCTGCAAGGCGGGCACCGACTGCGGGTCCTGCGTGCGCCGGATCCAGGCGCTCCTCGGACGCGCCGCCGCGGGCCCGCGGCGCGAACCGGCCGAGCCGGGCCGCCCGGTGCCGGCCGGCGTCGAAGCGGTCGGGGCCCTGGACGAGGCCGCGTAGCTCCGGAACGACGCGCGGGGCCCTGGCCCCCGGGCGCCCCGCCCGGTCCTGCTCAGCCCTTCGGCTGCCTGATGATCTGCGCGATGTAGAGCGCCTCGCCCAGCTTGTCCACCAGCTCCAGCTGGGTGTCCAGATAGTCGATGTGGTGCTCCTCGTCCTCCAGGATCGCCTCGAAGATGTTCGCCGAGGTGATGTCGCCCTTGTCGCGCATCGTCCTGATCCCGCGCCTGAGCCGGTCGATCGCCTCCACCTCGATCTGCCGGTCCGCCTCGAACATCTCCTTGACGGTCTGTCCCACCCGCACGTGGAACAGCCGCTGGTAGTTCGGCAGCCCCTCCAGCAGCAGGATCCGGTCGGTCAGCACCTCGGCGTGCCGCATCTCGTCGAACGACTCGCTCCGCGTGTACTTCGCGAGCTTGTACCAGCCGAAGTTCTCCTGCATCTTCGCGTGCAGGAAGTACTGGTTGATCGCGGTGAGCTCGCCGGTGAGCTGCTCGTTGAGGATCTCGATGACCTCGGGGTCGCCCTGCATCGCCAAGGCTCCTTCCACAGGGGGATGGGGGAGGGTGCGGCCGCATGGTGGTACCGGCACCGAAGATCGGTCGGTAAGTGCACTCTTAGCAAGTAAGTGCATGTCTATGATCGATTGTCCTGTTTTAGGCTCCTGGTCGGGTGCATCGCTCCGGGTCTGTCAGGATGGAGCCATGGGGCATCCGGTGGAGCGCTGGTCTGGAGAGTCAGGAGAGGGCGTACGGTCCGAGCTTCCGCCGGGGCAGCGGCCGCAGCGCGGCTGGCCCGTCACGCACTACGGGCCGGTGCCCAAGTTCCGTCCCGAGCGGTGGGAGTTCAGGGTCTTCGGCGCCACCGCCGACGGGGCGAAGCACTGCTGGAACCACGAGGAGTTCACGGCCCTGCCGTACGCCACGATCGTGGCCGACCTGCACTGCGTGACCAAATTCAGCATGCTCGGGGCCGAGTGGGGCGGCATTCCGGCGAGCGTGATCCTGGAGATCGCCCCGCCCGCACCGGATGTCACCCATGTGATGGTCTGGGCGGAGTACGGCTTCAGCTCGAACCTCCGCCTCTTCGACTTCGCCGCCGAGCGCACCGTCTTCGCGACGCACAAGGACGGCGAACTGCTCACCGCCGAGCACGGCTTCCCGGTCCGGCTCGTGGTGCCCCACCTGTACGCCTGGAAGGGCCCCAAGTGGGTCCGTGGCGTCGAGTACATGACCACCGACCGCCGCGGCTTCTGGGAGGAGCGCGGCTACCACAACGTCGGCGACCCCTGGCGGGAGCAGCGCTACTCCTACCAGGAGGAGCCCGGGGACGGTCCGGAGTCCTGACCGGCGTCAGTGGTGGTACTGGTGCACCACCGCGTGGCCCTTGCCCTGCCCGATCGTCCACTTGTTGACCGGCGTGGTGATGACGAAGGCGGCCGCGAGCGAGATCGCCAGCGTGGACCAGAACAGCGGGTCGCCGAGGTGTGCGTCCATCGCGTCCGGCCACAGTGCGATCACGCCGTTGTCGATCAGTTCCATCACGGCGATCGACAGGGTGTCCGCGGCCAGCGCCACGCGCAGGGCGGTGCGGAAGCCGACGCCGGCCTTCAGCACCCCGCGCAGCGTGAGCGAGTAGCCGAAGAAGAACGCCAGCACGATCGCCAGGATCATGGTCGGCAGGTTGCCCCAGCCGAGCGCGGTGCCGACGACCATGCCGAGCACTTCGCCGATGGCGCAGCCCGTGAGGCAGTGCAGGGTGGCCTGAACGGCCATCGGCCAGTCGGCCGCCGGTGCGTGGGTGTGCTGGTGGGCGTGTGCCTCGTGGTCCATGGGTACCCCCGGTGTCGAGTGACGATTCCTCGTGCGACGGGTAGGAACCGTATACCCCTTGGGGGTATTCCCGGAATGCGGGTGACCTTATCGGCGGGATCGGCGGGATCGGCGGGGCCGTGAGGTCGGTGAGGTCGTGGGTCCGGAGGGATCGGTGGGGCTGAGGGGTATGGGAAGATCGCTGGGGCTGGTGGGGTCGGCAGGGCCGGCGGGGCTGGTGGGATTCGAAGGGCGGCGGGGATCGGCGGGGCCGATGAGCGGGTGCCGTCAGCCGGCGGCGGTCCGCAGTTCCTTCAGCCGCGCCACGTCCGCCGCGTGCCCCTCCTTGCCGCCCGGCGTCTCGATGATCAGCGGTACGCCCGCGGTCGCCGGGTGCGTCATCAGCGCCCGGAACGGATCCGCACCGATGTGCCCGGCGCCGATGTTCTCGTGCCGGTCCTTGTGGGCTCCCGCCACGTCCTTGGAGTCATTGGCGTGGATCAGCTTCAGCCGTCCCTCGCCCACCGTGTCCACCAGCAGGTCCAGCGTCCGGTGCATGCCGCTCGGCCCCGTCAGGTCGTGCCCGGCGGCGAAGATGTGACAGGTGTCCAGGCACACGCCCAGTTTCGGGTGCGCGTCCAGCGCCGCGAAGTACGGCCCGAAGTCCCAGGTCCGGAAGCACAGCGAGGCCCCCTGTCCGGCGGTCGACTCCAGCAGCAGGAACGGGTCGTCGTCCCGGGTCAGCTCGTCCAGCAGCGGCAGCATGTGCTCGCGCACCTGTTTCAGAGCCACCTCCCGCGCCCGTCCGCCGGTCGCGCTGCCCGTGTGCACGACCACGCCCAGCGCGCCGATCTCCCGCGCCCGCCGCAGCGAGTGCCGCAGCGACGCCACCGACCTCTCCACGGTCGCCGCGGTGTGCGAGCCGAAGTTGATCAGGTACGGGGCATGCACGTACACCGGGACGGACTCCTCCGCGCACGCCGCGCGGAACGCCTCGTCCTGCCGGGGATTGCCGGTGGGGGTGGCCCAGCCGCGCGGGTTGGCCACGAAGACCTGCACGGTCTCCGCCTTCAGCTCCCAGGCGTACGACAACCCCACGGAATGCAGCCCGCCGGCCACGGGGACGTGACCGCCCACAGGATTGCGGGAACGACCGTGCGCAGGGGCGGAACGGGACTGCTGACGCTTCACCCGTTCAGCCTGTCACGCCGGCCCGCTCCCAGGGAAAACGGGCCCGCTGTCCGCCTCCGCGCCTCGTCACCCGATGGCTGTCGTGATCGTCGTCACCGGATCGTTATCGTGATCGTCGAGCCCTTGGGTGCCGTCCTGCCGGCGTCCACCGACTGCTTCTGCACGGTGCTCCCGAACAGTCCCAGCAGCCCGCGGTCCTCCGAGACCTTGAACCCGGAGGCTTCCAGCTGCTTCTTCGCGTCGTTGACACCGGTTCCGACCACGTCCGGGACCTCGACCATCTCCGGGCCCTTGGACAGCGTCAGCCGCACCGTGTCGCCCTCGGCGGCCTCGCTGTCGCCCTCCGGGGTCTGCTCGGCCACCTCGCCCGCGTCGTGCTCGGAGTTGACCTGCTCGGCGGAGACCTCCACCTTGAGCCCGGCTTCCTCCAGTCGCTCCCGCGCGCTGTCCAGGTCGTCACCGGTGACGTCGGGCACGTCGATCGGGCTGCCCTTGCTGACGGTGAGCGTGATCGCCGACCCCGCGCGCCGCTCGGTGCCGGGTGCCGGGTCGGTGCCGATCACCGAGTCCTTGGGCACGCTGTCGCTGAACGCGCGTGTGACCATGCCGGGCTCCAGGCCGCCCTCCTTCAGCAGCGCCTTGGCATCGGCGAGGCCACGGCCCGCGAGTTCGGGCACCTTCACGGTCTCCGGGCCGTCGGAGACGGTCAGCGTCACCGAGTCGTTGTTGCGGATGCGGGCGCCGGCCTCGGGGTCGGTGCTGATGACCGTGCCGCGCCGCACCGTGTCGCTGTAGGCGTGCTCGACCTGCTTGACGTCGAGCCCGTCCGCCCTGAGCCGCTCCCGTGCCTGTGCCTCGGTCTTCGCCAGCAGCGGCGGCACCCGGGTGAACTGCCCCGAGTTGATGTACCAGACGCCGATCCCGCCGCCCAGGACCACCAGTACGGCGACGACCAGCGTGACGAGCCTCCGTCCCGGCCGCACGGACCACCGCCGGGGCGGCAGCGCCGAGGTCTCGAACCGGGCCGTCCGGTTGCCGACCGCACCGGGGACGTCGTCGTCGTTCACCGGCAGCAGCCGCGGGATCGCCAGCGAACGCGGGAGCACGCTCGTACGGTCCTCGGTGATGTCGTGCTCCGCGGCGAGCGCCTGCGGCGGCACCGCGTCCAACTGCTCGGCGGTGAGTCCCGCACGGGCCCGCCGCACCTGGGCGAGCAGCGCCACGGCGTCCCGCGGCCGGACCCCCGGATCGCGGGCGGTGGCCGAGGCGACCAGCTCGTCCAGCTCGTACGCCAGGCCGGGCACGGTGGCGGACGGCGGCGGCACGTCCTCATGGAGGTGCTTGTAGAGCACCGCGGCGGGGGAGTCCCCGTTGTGCGGCTTCGCACCGGTGAGCATCTCGTGCAGGACGACACCGCACGCGTACACGTCGACGCGCGGATCGGTGGTCCCGTTCTCGATCTGCTCGGGCGCGAGGTACGAGACGGTTCCCAGCACGGCCCCCGTCGTACTGGTCACGGTGTCCACCGACCGCACCAGCCCGAAGTCCGCGACCTTGACCCGTCCGTCGTCCCCGATGAGCACGTTCTCGGGTTTCATGTCCCGGTGTACGAACCCGGCGCGGTGCGCGGCGCCGAGCGCGGCCAGCACCGGCTCCAGGATGTCCAGCGCGGCCCGCGGCTGGAGCGCGCCCCGCTCGCGCAGCACGTCGCGCAGCGTGCACCCGGCGACGTACTCCATGGCGAGATAGACGTACGCCCGGTCCATGCCCTGGTCGAAGACCTGTACGACATTCGGGTGGGCGAGCCGGGCCACCGACTTCGCCTCCCGGATGAACCGCTCGACGAACGACCCGTCGGCGGCGAGGGCCGGATGCATCACCTTGAGCGCGAGGATGCGGTCCAGACGGGTGTCCAGGGCCCGGTAGACCGTGGCCATCCCGCCGACCGCGATCCGTGCGTCGACGCGATAACGGCCGTCGAGCACCTGCCCGACCAGGGGGTCCTGAAGGGTCGTATCCACGCAGGTGAGTCTACGAGCCGGTACCGACAGTCCTCCTCGTTACCGAGAGATCGGACCGGGACTGCGGCCGACCTGTGACGCGTCCCACGACACCCCGTCACCCCCGGAACCCCACACCCGCCACCCACGGCCCGTGACCGGGCCCGACGGCCTCACCGCCCCATCCCTGCCGACGGCCCCCACCGACCCCGCACCGGCCCCGGAATCCCCGGCCCCACGAACCCGTCCGTGCACCCACCACCGACGCCGGGCCCCACGGGAAACGTCCACCGCTCGGCGGACAGCAAACGGGTGGTGCGTGGTTGCGAGAGCATCCTGGCACGACAACCCCGCTCAGAACGCGGGCCGCTCCGGATCGAGCGCGGCCAGGCCCTCCGCGGGAGACGACGCCTCGGCGAAGTGCCGCCGGGGGATCCGCCCCGCCAGCCGTGCCAGCCGCCCCGCGTCCACCGCGTGCCGCATCGCCGCGGCCATCCGCTCCGGTTGCTGCGACCGGGTGACGGCCGAGGCCAGCATGACCCCCGCGCACCCCAGCTCCATCGCCAGGGCCACGTCCGACGCCGTACCGGCTCCCGCGTCCAGGATCACCGGTACGCGCGCGTGCTCCACGATCAGCTGGAAGTTGTGCGGATTGCGGATCCCGAGCCCGGAACCGATCGGCGAGCCGAGCGGCATCACCGCCGCGCACCCCACGTCCTCCAGCTTCCGCGCCAGCACGGGATCGTCGTTCGTGTACGGCAGCACCGTGAAACCGTCGTCGACGAGGGTCTCCGCCGCGTCCAGTAGCTCGATCGGGTCCGGCAGCAGTGTCCGCTCGTCGGCGATCACCTCGAGTTTGATCAGATCGGACCCGAGCGCCTCCCGGGCCAGTCGCGCGGTCAGCACCGCCTCGCCCGCGGTGAAGCAGCCCGCCGTGTTGGGCAGCACCCGGATGCCGAGCCGTTCCAGGACCGAGAGCACGGACCCGTGCACATCGGGGTCGACCCGGCGCATCGCCACGGTGGTCAGCTCCGTTCCGGAGGCGACCAGCGCCCGCTCCAGCACGTCGAGGCTGGGCGCACCGCCCGTACCCATGATCAACCGGGACGTGAAGGACGTACCGCCGAGGACGAAGGGATCGTCGGCCATGGTTCAGCCTCCTTGGACGGCGGTGAGGACTTCGACGCGGTCCCCCTCGCTCAGGGCGGTGGCGGGCCACTGCGCGCGCGGGACGACGGTTTCGTTGAGCGCGGCGGCCACTCCGCCGGGCGCTGTGGTGAGGGTCTGCACGAGGGCGTCGAGGGCCGTGCCGGGCGCGATCTCCCGGTGCTCCCCGTTGACGGAGATGATCATGCGGGCTGCTCCGTGAGGGCGGCGGCGCCGAAGCGCGCGGGGGTGAACGGACGGACCTCCTCCGGGAGCGTCCCGGTGGCCAGGACGTGCGCCATGACATCCCCGGTGACCGGGGTGAGCAGCACGCCGTTGCGGTAGTGCCCGGTGGCCACGTGCAGCCCGTCGAGCGCGGTCGGGCCGAGCAGCGGCGCGTTGTCCGGGGAGCCGGGCCGCAGCCCGGCCCGGGTCTCGGTCAGCGGCAGTTCGGTGATCCCGGGCACCAGCTCGTGCGCGTCGCGCAGCAGCTCGTACACGCCGCCCGCGGTCACCGTGGTGTCCCAGCCCAGTTCCTCGTCGGTCGCCCCGACGACCAGCTCACCGTTCTCCCGCGGCACCAGGTAGACCTGGCTGCCGCGCACCACGGCCCGCACGGTCCGGCTCAGGAACGGCGCGTACCGCTTCGGCACGGTCAGCCGCAGCACCTGACCCTTCACCGGCCGCACCGGCGGCAGCACGGCCTCCGGCAGGCCCGCCAGCCGGCCGCTCAGGCTGCCGGCCGCGAGCACCACCTGCCCGGCGTCCAGTTCGGTGCCGTCCCCGGTGATCACCCCGACGGCCCGGTCCCGGCGCACCACGCAGCGTTCGGCCCAGGCGCGGTGGAACACCACTCCCGCCCGCTCGCAGGCCGCCAGCAGCGCCGCCGCCAGCCGCCGCGGGTCGATCTGGTGGTCGCCGTCCACCCGCAGCCCGCCCCGCACCCCCGGCGCGAGCATCGGCTCCAGACGACGGCAGTCCCGGCCGGACAGCCACTCGGACTCAAGACCGGAGCGCTGTTGCAGTTCGTGCAGGTCGCGCAGGTGCGCGCGGTCGTCGGCGTCCAGCGCGACGGCGAGCGTGCCGCACCGGCGGTAGCCGAGGTCGCGGCCGGTCAGCTCGGTCAGCTCGGCCGCGAAGTCCGGATAGCGGCGCGCCGAGGCCAGGTTCAGGCCGAGCAGCGTCTGCTCGCCGTGGTGCAGTTCGGTGACCGCGGCCAGCATGCCGGCCGCGACCTGTGCGGCCCCGCCACCCGGCTCGGGATCCACGACGGCCGTGGCGAATCCGCGCTGCGCGGCCCGCCAGGCCGTGACCAGGCCGATGATTCCGCCCCCGATGACGAGGACATCCGACGTACGTGACGACATGGGCGTCCAGCCCCTCCCTTCGCCGGCATGACCCGGATCAGGTTCGTACGGTCGGAGGCCGCCAGCCTCCCTCTCAGCCCGGTGCGTCCGGGCTCCCGCGAGTGCTTGTACGGTGGCCACCCTAGCCCGCCGCCGCCCGCCTCGAAAAGGAAGCCTCGGCCCGCACCCCGCTCGCGGCCTCGGCCCGCACGCGGCTCGGCGGGCTCCGGCCGGGCGGCGCGACGCGCACGGAGGAACGGCCGGCGCGGGCCCCTGGCGGACACCGGACGAGCCCGTGTGCAGCAGGTCACCCAGCACGCCCCCTGACTGACAAATCGTCAGTTGACTATGGTGATCAGCGTGAGCCAGCAGACGCAGCAACGGAGCACGTCACAGGTGCGGCGCGTGGTCGTCGCCGGCGCGGGCATGGCCGGGGTGCAGACCGCGGTCGCCCTGCGGGAGCAAGGGTTCAGGGGCACGGTGACCGTGGTCGGCGCGGAGCCCCACGCGCCGTACGACCGGCCACCGCTGTCCAAGGCCGTGCTGCTCGGCAAGGTCGAGGGCTCGGCCTTCGACGTCGATTTCGGCGCGCTCGGCATCGACCTCGAACTGGGCCGGGAGGCGCTCGGCGTGCGCCCCGGCGACCACGAGCTGGACACCGCGGCCGGTCCGGTGCCGTACGACGTCCTGGTCCTCGCCACCGGCGCCGAACCGATCCGGCTGCCCGGCGCGGAGGGCGTCCCCGGCGTGCACCTGCTGCGCACCCTCGACGACGCCCAGGCGCTGCGGCCGGTGCTCGCCCGGCAGCACGACATCGTGGTCGTCGGCGCGGGCTGGATCGGCGCCGAGTTCGCCACGGCGGCCCGCGAGGCGGGCTGTGCGGTCACGGTCGTCGAGGCCGCCGCCCGCCCGCTCGCGGGCGCGCTCCCCGCCGAGGTCACGGCGCCGATGGCCGCCTGGTACGCGGACAGCGGCACCGAACTGCGCACCCACGCGCGCGTGGCGCGCGTCGAGCCCGGCGCGGTGGTGCTCGACGACGGCTCGCGGCTGCCCGCGGGCGCCGTCGTGGTCGGCATCGGCGCCCGCCCCGCCACCGCCTGGCTGGCCGGTTCCGGCATCGAGCTGGGCGCCCATCGCGAGGTCGTGGCCGACGACCATCTGCGCACCTCCGCGCCGGACGTCTACGCGGTCGGTGACTGCGCGTCCTTCCCCTCCGCCCGGTACGGCGAGCGCCTGCTCGTCCACCACTGGGACAACGCCCTCCAGGGGCCGCGCACGGTCGCCGCGAACATCATCGGCGACACCCCGGCGGCCTACGACCCGGTGCCGTACTTCTGGTCCGAGCAGTTCGGGCGTTTCGTGCAGTACGTCGGCCACTACCCGGCGGCCGACACGCTGCTGTGGCGCGGCGACCCCGCCGGGCCCGCCTGGACCGTCTGCTGGCTGGGCGCGGGCCGGCTGGTCGCCCTGCTGGCCGTGGGCCGGCCGCGTGATCTGGCGCAGGGACGGCGGCTGATCGAGGCGGGCACGCCGATGGATCCGCTGCTGCTCGCGGACCCGGCGAGGCCGCTGAAGGAGGCCACCGCGTGACGCGCGATATCCCCAGGTCGGACGGGCCTGGCTTCCGACTGTCGGTCCGGGATGGCACGCTGTTTCCGTGACCGAGATTGACGCAAAGATCGATGCTCTCGTCCCTGCATGGCTCACCCTCCCCGACATCGCCGAGCAGCTCGGCGTCGAGGTGACACGTGTCCGGCAGCTGGTCAAGGAGGGCCAGCTCATCGCCGTACGCCGTGGCGAGAACCGTGCGCTGCACGTCCCTGCCGCCTTCATCGACGGGGACAAGGTCGTCAAGGGTCTGTCCGGGACCCTGACGCTCCTGCGGGACGACGGCTTCACGGACGAGGAAATGCTGGAGTGGCTCTTTACTCCTGACCCGACCCTGCCCGGCACCCCCGCGCAGGCCCTCAGCGAGAACCGCGGCACGGAGGTGAAGCGCCGCGCCCAGGCGCTCGCCGTCTGATCCGAACGCCCTCCGACGTACGGGCCGCGGCCCCCGGACGGGCCACGGCCGGGGTGGATCACGGCCCGGGCCCGTCCGGCGCCCGGCCGCCGGACCCGGTGCCGCGCATCGCGCCCCGTGCCCGGCCGCCGGGCCACCGTGTCGCCGTGCCCCGCGAGCCGCCCGGACGGGGCGGTCGGTCCGGCCCGTACGTCACGACACCGCACCACACCGCATCACCTCACCGACCTCACACCCATCCCGGGGGACAGACATGCCGGACACCGACATCACGGCCGACAGCGCGGCCGTCAGCACCGAGACCACAGCCGGCACCGAGACCATTGCCGGCACCGGCACCGGCACCGCCGCCCGCACGGCCCGTGACCGGCTCGCCGACGCCCGGCTCTATCTCTGCACGGACGCCCGCAAGGACCAGGGCGACCTCGCCGAGTTCCTGGACGCGGTCCTGGCCGGCGGGGTCGACGTCGTGCAGCTGCGCGACAAGGGCATGGAGGCGGCCGAGGAGCTGGCGCACCTGGAGGTGTTCGCCGACGCCTGCGCCCGGCACGGCAAACTGCTCGCGGTCAACGACCGCGCGGACGTCGCCCACGCCGCCCGCGCCGCCGTGCTCCACCTGGGACAGGGCGACCTCCCGGTACCCGCGGCCCGCGCCGTCCTCGGCGACGACGTGCTCATAGGCCGCTCCACACACGCCCCGGAGGAGGCCGTGGCGGCGGCCGTCCAGGACGGCGTGGACTACTTCTGCACCGGTCCGTGCTGGCCCACGCCCACCAAGCCCGGCCGGCCCGCGCCCGGCCTGGACCTGGTCCGGTACACGGCCGCGCTGGGCACCGCCCGGCCCTGGTTCGCCATCGGCGGCATCGACCTGGGCAACCTCGACGAGGTACTGGACGCCGGGGCCCGCCGGGTGGTCGTCGTCCGCGCGATCACCGAGGCCGACGACCCCGGAGCGGCGGCGGCCGAGTTCACCGGGCGACTGCGACGGGACGGCTAGCAATCACCTGGCCAGGCCCTGTCCAAGGGATGGACAAGAGTTCGGCAATTCGGGCAAATCTCCGGCGCCCGGTTGGGGGACCGCCCGGGCCTGGCTAACCTGCGGGTATGGCCCTTGGAACCGCATCCACCAGGACCGACCGCGCGCGCACCGTGCGTGACATCCTGAGCACCGGCAAGACGACGTACTCGTTCGAGTTCTACGCGCCGAAGACGCCCAAGGGTGAACGGAGTCTGTGGAACGCGCTGCGCAGGGTCGAGGCGGTGGCCCCCGACTTCGTGTCCGTCACCTACGGCGCCGGCGGCACCACCCGCGCGACCACGGTCAAGGAGACCCAGCAGATCGTCGCCGACACCACGCTGACGCCGGTCGCCCACCTCACCGCCGTCGACCACTCCGTCGCCGAACTCCGCAACATCATCGGCCAGTACGCGGACGCCGGGATCCGCAACATGCTCGCGGTCCGCGGCGACCCGCCCGGCGACCCCATGGGCGCGTGGGTGCCGCACCCCCAGGGCCTGACCTACGCGGCCGAACTCGTCGCGCTCATCAAGGAGTCGGGCGACTTCTGCGTGGGTGTCGCCGCCTTCCCGGAGATGCATCCGCGCTCCGCCGACTGGGACACCGACGTCGCCCGCTTCGTGGACAAGTGCCGCGCGGGCGCCGACTATGCCATCACGCAGATGTTCTTCGAGCCGGAGTCGTACCTGCGGCTGCGCGACCGGGTCGCGGCGGCCGGCTGCGAGACCCCGGTCATCCCCGAGATCCTGCCGGTCACGAGTCTGCGGATGCTGGAGCGGCTGCCCAAGCTGAGCAACGCCGGGTTCCCGCAGGCGCTGAAAGAACGGATCCTCACAGCCAAGGACGATCCGGCGGCGGTACGCTCCATTGGCATCGAGTTCGCCACGGAGTTCTGCGCCCGGCTGCTGGCCGAGGGAGTGCCCGGACTGCACTTCATCACGCTCAACAACTCCACGGCGCCACTGGAGATCTACGAGAACCTGGGCCTGCACCATCCTCCGCAGACCTAGACCGGCATCACCGAGATACGACACACTGCGTAGCGGTCACTGGGAGAGGGGCGTACATGGGCTGGGCGGTCCTCTACCTCGCGTTCGGCATCGTCGCGCTGTGGTTGCTCGGCGAGGTGCTGTTGCAGTACAAGGCACGGCTGCGCTGGCGGCTGCTGGCGTTCGTCGGCTTCCTCGGCGTCGTGCTCGGTGTGCTGATGCCCTCCGTCGTCGTCATCGCGCTGGGCGCGGTGGCCTTCGCGGTCGGCCAGACCTACGTCACGCTGTCGTTCCGCCGCGGCTTCGCCGAGGGCTGGGTGGTCCGCCGGGGAGCGGTCGGCGGCAAGCGCCGGGGCGGCGGTCCCGACCACCAGGACGACCGGGACCCCGATCCGGGGGCCCAGGACCCGTCGGCGGCCCGGACCGGCCAGGGCGCGGACGCCGGGGACGCCGGTTACCGGCAGGACGGCGAGTACGGCCAGGACGGCGGTTACGGCCACGACGGCGCCCCGCACGGCGGCCACGACGGCGACTACGACCGCGACGACGTGTTCGCCGCGGCCCACCCCGGCCGGCAGGCCGCCGAAGCCACCGCCGTCTACGAACCGCAGCCCATGCCCGAGGACACCGGCTCCTACGGCATATACGGCGACTCCGCCCACGCTGCCGCGGCCCAGCACCAGGACCCGGGCTACGCGGCCACCGCCCAGGGCGCCGACCAGGGCTACTCGTACGACTACTCCGGCTACGGCCAGCAGCAGTACGGCTACGACACGGGCGACCAGCAGCAGTACGCCCCCTACTCCGACCCGTACGTCGGCGCCCAGAACTACGGCGGCGCCGCGTACGACAACGGCTACGGCGGTCAGCAGTACGGCCAACAGCCCTACGGCCAGGACCAGTACGGCAACGGCGGCTACGGCGAGACCCCGGCCGGCGGCGTCTGGGTCCCGCAGCAGCGCACCGACGAGACCTACGGCGGCGAACTCCCGCAGGAGCAGCCCTACCCGTACCAGGGCGACGGCCAGCAGCAGGGCCACGGCCAGCAGCAGGGCAACGGGTACGACGAGCACTACCGCTTCTGACCGGCCGCCGCCCGGGCGGCGGGACTCACCGTGAGCCGCGGAAGTCCGGCCCCTCCACGATCAGCCCGGCGACCAGCGCGCCCGACATGCCGGCGTGCGGCAGACCACCGCCGGGATGCGACCAGCCGCCCACCCCGAACAGGCCCGGTATCGCCGTGGCGTTGGACGGATGCAGCGTCCCCCCGGCCGCGGCCAGCGACGGCGGCGGAACGGCCCCGCCCTCCGCCCCGGTCTCCCGCGCGGTGTCCACCGGCGTACGCACCTCCCGCCACAACACCCGCTCGCGCAGCCCCGGCACCGCCCGTTCGGCGGCGGCGACCATACGGTCCGCGAAGGCGGCGGCGGCGCCGGGCGCGGTCCAGTCGTACCCCGCCGCGGACGGCACGGTCGCCGTCACCACCATGGACTCGTGCGCCGCGTCCGGACGCAGGGCGGGGTCGTCCGGGCGGTCGACGCGGACCGTGGGACGCTCGGGCGTGCCCTCCGCCGTGAACAGGCCCAACTCGGCCGCAGCCGCCGGGGAATGCACCACCGTGCGGTGCGCCGCCCCCGGCTCGCGCCGGCCGCGCAGCGCGAGGCACACCACGACCCGGCCCGGGAACAGCCCCTCGGCGGCCGGTGTGACGGCACCCGGTCCGTACAACTCCTGGCCGGGCAGCAGACCGCGCAGCCGCCAGGGGCCCGTGCCGACGACCGCGTCCGCCTCGGCCACCGTCCGTCCCCCGGAGCCGGCGGCCCCGTCGGCGCCCCGGGCCAGCTCGACGCCCGCCGCGCGGCCGTCCTTCTCCAGGATCCCGGTGATCTCGGCGCCGAAGACGAACTCGACCTTGCGCCGCACGCATCGCTCGTACACCGCCCGCGCCAACTCCCGCATGCCGCCGTGGACATACCAGACGCCGAAGGCGTGCTCCATGTACGGCAGCACGGCCGCGCTCGCCGGAGCGGTGCCGGGGTCCAGGCCGTACCCGAGCGCGTGGCCCGCGAGCAGGGCGTCGAGCCGGGGATCACGCAGCTCCCAGGCCCCGATCTCGGCGAGCGTCGCGGCCCGCCGGGTGCGCAGCAGCCGCTTGTGCGGGACCGCCGGATAGGGCTCGCGGTCCGTCAGCACCGACCAGTTCGGCCACAGCGGCTCCTCCAGGAGGGGGCGGCGCGTGCGGTCCCAGGCTTCGCGGGCGCGCACCAGGAAGTCGCCCCAGCGCTGTCCCGCGCCGGATCCCAGGGCCTCGTCCAGGGCCGCGACGACACCCGCGCGCGAGGCGTTCGGCAGCGACACCTCGGTGCCGTCCGCGAACACGTGCCGTGACGACGGGTCGACCTGGGTGAGCCGGACGCAGTCCTCCAGCGGTTCCTTGCCGGTCTTCAGGAACAGGTCGCGGTAGACCGCGGGCAGCGGCAGCAGGCCCGGGCCCGTGTCGAAACCGAAACCGTCCCGCTCGAAGCGGCGCACCGCCCCGCCGTACGTCTCCGTGCGCTCGTACACCACCACCCGGTGGCCCGCGACGGCCAGCCGGGCGGCAGCCGCCATCGCGCCCATCCCGGCGCCGATCACCGCAATCCGTGCCATGCCCGCGACTTTATCGACCGCCACTGACAGTCCGGACCGCAGGCGCCCGCCCGGTGGCCGGCCGGGCGGCGGGCCACCGGGCGGCGGGCCGGTCAGGCGGACGCGCGAGCCGGGTGGCCGACCGCCGTTCCTCCCGCCGCCGCGCCCTGCGGCGCAGGACCCGCCGGATCGGGGAGAGCAGCAGGCACAGCACGGCCATGCCCGGCGACGGCCTCGCACAGGAGCAGCGCGCCCGCCGCGATGAGTACCTCGGGGCGTTGCAGTGTCTGCGGAACGCCGTCGCCCACCCCGGTCGCACCGGACAGGCCGGCCAGCAGCACCACGGCGTGGGCATGGATGCCGCCGGCCCAGCCGCTGGTGACACCGGGGGGAGTACGGACACGGAGGCGATCGCAACCAGCCGGCCACGCCGCGTCCTGCGTACCGGTGCGGACGGCTGAGTACGGGTACCTAGGCGGCCAGATGAGTAGGTGCGCGGATGGGCCCCGACCTGCGGGAACGAGACAGTGGAGGCACGGCAGGGGGACGAGGCCCGGGACCGCCGGCACGGGGCGGCGGAACGGTGACCTCCTCGGCCGCTCCTTCCGCCGGCTCGTCGGCGGAAGCGAGGCACGGGGGAACCCGGGGAAGACCGAAACGGGGGTTCCACGGGGGACGTACGGGGGAGCAGGAAGGAGCGCCGGTCCGAGCCGGCCCGCGGGGGACGGGCCAGGGCGGACCGGCGCTTTCCTGTCAGCCCCTGCCGCTCACCCGTCCCTGGAGCAGCCGGGACAGGGCGGCGTGGACGTCGTCCACGGAACGCTCCGGCTGGAACGACTTCCGGTCCAGCGCCGCCACCAGCACCATGCCGA
Source organism: Streptomyces sp. NPDC001270 (assembly GCF_042896695.1). Classification (NCBI taxonomy): domain Bacteria; kingdom Bacillati; phylum Actinomycetota; class Actinomycetes; order Kitasatosporales; family Streptomycetaceae; genus Streptomyces; species Streptomyces sp. NPDC001270. The sequence continues at coordinate 53,199 of NZ_JBIAXM010000014.1, forward strand.
CAAGCGCCGCCGCCGTCAGCGGGACGTCGATCTCCGCGCTGAACTCGCCGGCCGCCACACCCGCGCGCAGCACCCCCTCCACCACCGCGACGACCTCCTGCCGCACCACGAGCAGGGTGGACTGCCAGGCGCGGTTGGTGCGCCACAGCTCGGCCACGTACAGCTGGGTGAAGGCCGGGTGGCGGTCGATGAAGACGAGACCGGCGCGGATCATCGCGTCCAGGGCGTCCACCGTGCCGCCGCCCCCGCGCGCGGACCGTTCGGCGGCGTCCCGCAGGGAGGCGGTGAGCAGGCCCACGCCTTGCCGCAGCAACTCCTCGAAGAGGACCGACTTGCTCGCGAAGTTGTAGTAGACCGTGCCCTTCGCGACCCCGGCCCGCTCGGCGATCTCGTCCACCGTGGTCGCGGAGAAGCCCTGCTCGGCGATGAGCGTGACGGCCGCTTCGTAGAGCCTGCGCCGGGTGGCCTCGCGGCGCGTGGCGCCGCCCGGCGCGGTGCTGCTGCTTTCCATGGTCACGATTCTCACAGCAACGGTCCCGCCCCCGCCCCTTCCCTCGCGAGCGCGTGGACCTCCCTCCGCCCGTACCCAGATCCGAACTGTCGATCGAATCAAAAGCCCAGGTCAGAACGGATTGTCAGTGGCATACCGCACGATGGGCACATACGGCACCCCGGACCAGGGTGTGCCGTCACACAGACGACAGGAGGTTCGTCATGGCCAGCTCGTCCGCAGCAGCCGCCCGCCGGCGCCGCGCATCCGGCCCTGCCCCCTCACTGACCGGCCCGGCGAGCGACGTGCACCCCGTGCTCCGCCGGGCCACGGCCCCGCCCGCCGCCCTCGACCTGCTCGCCAAGGCCCGTGCCGGACTCGACGAGGCCGCCGTCCTCCCCACACCCAACGAGCGCTATGCCACCGCTCACCTCGCCGCCCTGCGCACCGCCGCCGCCGTCCTCGCCGCGCGGGCCCGCCCGGAGTCCCCGACCAGGCGCCGCGCCCGCATCCGCAGCGCCTGGGAGGTGCTCCCCGAGATAGCGCCCGAACTCACCGAGTGGAGCGCCCTGTTCGCCTCCGGCGCCGCCCGCCGGGCCCGGGCCGAGGCGGGCATCCGGGACGCCGCGAGCCGCCGGGACGCCGACGATCTGATCAGGGACGTGGCGATGTTCGTCCGCATCGTCGAACGGATGCTGGTGCTCCAGCCCGTCCTGCCACAGCCCCGGCAGCAGACCGGAGCACCGGCCGGCCACGCCACCGGGAGGGAGCTGCCGGACGCGGGGTGACAGCGACGGGCCCGGCCCGCAGGGGACCCGGCCGGCCGGGCGCCCCCGTGGTGACCAGGTACGGCGGCCGAGGCAATAGGGTGGAGAACGCCTGAAGCCTTCCCTCCTCCCGCGTCCCGGGCGGGGGAGGGAACCCGTTCGCGCCGCCGGGCAACAGGCGGTGCCACGCCGAGGAGTCGACTGCCGTGCCGGACCCGATGCGACCGCCTGTCTCCCACCACTGCCCGCAACCGGCGTCGCTGCGCTCCGACCCCTCGCGGCCCCGGGCCTCGCTCCGTACCGCCGTGGTCTGGGAGGTCCTCCGGGACGCCCTGGACGGGCGGGCCAAGGCCACGGGCCGGGGCTCGCTCGACGTCCTCGACACCGGAGGCGGCAGCGGCAACTTCGCCGTGCCCGTCGCCCGCCTCGGGCACCGCGTCACCGTCGTCGACCCCAGCCCGAACGCGCTGTTCGCGCTGGAGCGCCGGGCCGCCGAGGCCGGTGTCGCCGACCGGGTGCGGGGCGTCCAGGGCGACGTCCACGGCCTCTTCGACGTGGTCGAGCGCGGCGGCTTCGACGCGGTGCTGTGCCACGGCGTCCTGGAGTACGTCGACGAGCCGGCCGAGGGCGTCCGCAACGTGGTGGCGGCGCTGCGCGGCGGAGGCGTCCTGAGCCTGCTCGCGGCCGGACTCGGCGGTGCCGTGCTCGCCCGTGCCCTGGCGGGCCACTTCACCGAGGCCAGGCAGGCCCTCGACGACCCCCACGGCCGCTGGGGCGCCGGCGACCCGGTGCCGCGGCGCTTCACGGCGGAACAGCTCACCGCGCTGGTCGAGGGCGCGGGGCTCGCGGTCGGCGCCGTGCACGGTGTGCGGGTCTTCGCCGACCTGGTGCCCGGGGTCCTCGTCGACACCGAGCCCGGAGCCCTCGACGCCCTGCTGAAGCTGGAGGCGGCGGCGGCCGAGTTGCCGGCGTTCCACTCCGTGGCCACGCAGCTTCACGTGCTCGGCGAGGCGCCCGGCGGCGGCGCCGGCTGAGCCGCCTTCAGGCACACCGCTGATCAGGGCCGCGACAGCAGATGGAGTACGCCACAGGCCCTCCGATCGAGGGGTTTGCGCCGTATGATCGAGGTAGATCTTCCCGGCATGACGGGTCGGCCGCTGGGGAATGGAAGTTTCAGCGAGCCGGGACGGCCATGGCGGGAACCGGTTGGCCAATTGGCCTAGAGGGGCGGGTTTCACGGGGGCGATTCCCTGCCTATCCTGAAGGGACCCCCCGGGTCGCCCCGGCGACTGCACGATGAGGAGGACTCCGTGCCGCTCTCGGAGCACGAGCAGCGCATGCTCGAGCAAATGGAGCGAGCGCTGTACGCCGAAGATCCCAAGTTCGCGACAGCGCTTGAGGGAAACGGGCTGCGCACGTACACCCGGCGACGGGTTTATCAGGCGGTCGCGGGATTCCTCGTAGGAATCGCGCTCCTCATGGCCGGTATGGTCGCACAGCAGATCTGGGTCAGCGTGGTGGGTTTCCTCGTCATGCTGGGGTGCGCGGTACTCGCCGTGACGGGCTGGCGCAAGGCTCCCAAGCCGGGAGAGCGGCCCGCGGGCGGTGCCCCGCAGGCACGCCGTCAGGCACGGGCGAAGCGCTCCATGATGGATCGTATCGAGGAGCGCTGGCAGCGCCGTCGGGACGAGCAGGGCGGCCGCTAGGCGCGAGGACGACGTTCGGACGTGTATGAGGGGTGATCACCCGCGAGGGGTGATCACCCCTCATACACGTCCGAACGGGCCTCCGGCCCGTGCGGTCCGCGGTCCGTGAGCCCCAGCCCCCTGAGCCGCTGAGGATCTGAGCCGGCTGCCCCCTGAGCCCCAGCCGACGGCCTCGGCGCCCTGGCCAGGGGCACCATCGGCCAGGGCACAGGGCACAGGGCACAGGGCACAGGGCACAGGGCACAGCCTCAGCGCCGTTCCGGCGTGTGCTGCCTCAGTTTCCCTGGCCGGACGGTCTGCGCAGGGTGGGCCGGGCCGTCGTGACCCGTGCCTTGAGCGCCGTCGACCGCGCCGACGCCGCCCACAGGGCGCGCACGGCCGAGCGCGGGGCGAACAGCGCCCGCAGTCGCGTACCGCGGGTGGCCGCGCCGCCCAGTGCCCCGGCCACCCGGCGCACCTCCTCCGCGAGACCGGCCGTCGGCTGCGGCCGGGGTGCGTAGAGGACCTGCTCCACGGCGTCCGCCACCCGGTGCACCGCGCTCCCGGCCGCCGTGTCGAGGCTCCCGAGCCGGACGATCCGGGCGGCCGCCCCGCGCGGGGTCAGCGACTCGTCCGGCGGGATCCCGAAGTCCCACGCGGTGTCGGTCAGCTCCTGCCACGCCGCCAGCGTGTGGGCCGCCGCACCCTCCTCGGTGCGGGCATGCCCGCCCAGCCGTACGGCACGCAGTCGTTTCCGCCACAGCAGCGGCGACAGCGGGATCATCAGGACGAGGAGTCCGCCGAGGGCCCACAGGGCCGACTGCCACCACTGCGGGCCGTCGTCCCCGCCGGCCACCGTGGCCGCCGTCGACGGACCGTCGCACGCCTCCAGCTTCCGCATCTGCGCCGTGCAGCTCTCGCTCGGCGAGGTCTCGGTGGACGGCGCCGCGGACGACTGCTGCGAAGGACGCGCCACGTCCGGCAGGGACGTGCCGGGCGTGTCCGACAGCGTGTAGTCGGGCGTCGTACCCCGGGTCGGGGTCGGCTCGAAGCGGGTCCAGCCCACACCCTCGAAGTACAGCTCGGGCCAGGCGTGCGCGTCCTTCAGACCGACCGACACCGTGCCGTCCGACTGCGGGGTACCGGGCGCGAAGCCGACCGCGACCCGGGCCGGGATGCCCAGGGTGCGGGCCATCGCGGCCATCGCGAAGGAGAAGTGGATGCAGAAGCCCTGCTTCTTCTCCAGGAACGTGGCGATCGCGTTCGGGCCCTGGCCCACCTGCACCTGGGTGTCGTACTGGAATCCCCCGGTCACGGCGAAGTAGTCCTGGAGCTTGACCGCCTGCTCGTACTCGCTTCTCGCGCCCTCGGTGACCTGCTTGGCCGTCTCCGCCACCACGGACGGCAGCGACTTCGGCACCTTGGTGTACTCGCGCTTCAGCGCCGCCGGCGGTTCCGGCGCCGAGGCCAGCTGGTCCGCCGTCGGCTGCACGTCCAGGCTGGTCACCTCGTACACCGCGCCACGGGTGTTCTGGCCGTGGTCACCGACCAGGGTCATGCCCACCGGCTCGTAACGCCACTTGCCGGAGACCTGCACGCCGCTCGGCGGGTACGGCATCGGCAGCCAGTCCTGCGCGTACCAGTCGGCGGCCGCGATCCGGGTCCGCACCTCCGAGCGCTTGACGTCGGGGCTCAGGCCGGCCGGCGTGGGGAACCGGTTCGGCACGCCGACGATGTGCCGCTGGGACGGCTTCCAGGTGGTGCCGTCGAAGTCGTCCAGGGAGACGATCCGCAGATACAGGTCGGAGGTGTTGTTCGAGTCGGTCTTCAGGGACAGGACCTGGCGGTCCTCGTCCACGTTCAGGCTGTCGCGCAGCGACACCAAGGGGTTGATCGCGGAGATGGTGCCGCCATTGCCGTTGCCCGCGCCCATGCCGGTTCCGGTGCCGTCCAGGAGGCCGCCCTCTATGGCAGGCAGGGCCAGGGGCACCACCAGGGCGACGCCCAGCGCGACCACGCCGATGCGCCGGCCCGTGCGGACGGGGGCCACCGCGCTGGCCGACGGGCCGCCGGGGGAGCGGGTGGCGCCGCTGAAGACGCGGCCCCACTGGGAGAGCCGTTCCCGGCCCTCCGCGAGCAGCAGCATCAGGTAGCCCGCGGCGGCGACCAGGAACCACAGCCAGTCCGTGCCGCCATCGGACAGGCCCGCGGCCACGGAGTACAGGGCCAGCAGGGGCAGCCCGGCGGGCGCCGCGCTGCGGAAGGTCACCGCGAGCATGTCCACGATCAGCCCGATCACCAGGACACCGCCGACGAGCATCAGCCGGATGCCGTCGGACAGGGGGGCCGGGATCGCGAACCGGCTGACGTCGTTCGAGCCCTGCTGGAGCAGGTCGGCGAAGTAGCGGAAGGTGTCCGGCTCGGGGATCACCCCGAGGAGCGCATGCCCCTGGGCACAGACCAGGGTCAGCAACATGAGGCTCACCAATGCCTGAGCCGCCACGGTCAGCGGCCGGGCCAGCGGCACCCGCCGGGTCACCGCGCCCACGCCCGCCTGCACCGCGACCAGGAAACCCGCCTGAAAGAGCCAGGTCATCGGGGTGACCAGCGGCAGCAGGGCACACGCGGCCATCATCGTGGCCGCGGCGGCACAGAGCGCGAGCCGTGCCCGTGCGCTCATGCCGGCACCTCCTGTCCACCGACCACGCCACCGGGCCGCGGGGCCGGTACCGCGGCCCCGCCCGGTCGTGTCCGTCTCCCCCGCGCCCCGCCCGGTCGCGCCCCGCGGAACCACGCCCCGACCAGCCGTATCCGACCCGACGACATCCCGACCGGCCGTGCCCCGCTCCTCGGCGCCCCGCTCATCGGCACGTCACCCATCAGCGCTCCGACCAGCCGCGCCGCATGCGTCGGCGCCTCGCTCATCGGTGCCCCGACCAGCGGTGTCCTTCTCGGCCGTGCCCGTGCTGGCCGCGTCCGTCCCGGCCGTGCCCGTTCTGGCCGTGCCGGCCCCGGTCGCGCCCGCTCCGGTCGCGTCCCGTCACCGTTCATGACCGTGCCTCCCCGCCGCTCAGCGCGGCCGCGCCCATGCGTTCCTGGTCCATCCGACGCCACAGTTCGCCGAGCGCGGCACCGCGCGGCACGCTCGCGGCCGTCCAGCCCGCCTCCCGCAGCAGCCGCAGCCGCTCCGCGGGCCCGTTCTCCGGGCCGGGACCGTTCACCGGGCCGGGACCGTTCGCCGGTTCCCGCATCCAGGCGTCCGGGTCCAGCAGGAAGGCGATGGCGCCGCCGCCGCGCCGGCGCATCTTGGCGACCACGCCGGCCTGCTCCTCGTCCAGGTCGCCGATGAAGGCCACCAGCAGCCCCTCGTTGCCGCCGCGCAGCACGTCGTACGCCCGGGACAGGCCCGTGCCGTCCGAGTGGTCGATCACGGCGAGGGTGTCCATCATCAGCCCGGCCGCGTCCGCCGTCTCCTGGCTGGAACCGGCGAACCCGTCGGCGCCCTCCCCGGGCACCGAGTTGCCGGTGTCCGTCAACAGGCGTACCGAAAAGCCCCGTTCGAGCATGTGCACCAGCACGGAGGCGGCGCCCGAGACCGCCCACTCGAAGGCCGAGTCCGGGCCCGCCCCCGCGAAGCCGATGCCCCGGGTGTCCAGCAGCACCGTGCACCGGGAGCGCTGCGGCTGCTCCTCCCGGCGCACCATCAGTTCGCCGTAGCGCGCGGTGGACCGCCAGTGCACCCGGCGCAGATCGTCGCCGTAGCGGTAGCCGCGCGGGATCACGTCGTCCTCGCCGGCCAGGGCCAGCGAACGCTGCCGCCCGTCGCCGTACCCCTTGGCCTCCCCGCCGAACCGCACCGGTGGCAGCGCCTCCACGCGCGGGATCACCGTCAGGGTGTCGTACGTGGAGAAGGAGCGGGTCAGCTCGCACATCCCGAAGGGGTCGCTCAGGCGCAGTTGCAGCGGACCGAGCGGGTAGCGGCCCCGCAGGTCCGAGCGGACCCGGTAGGAGACCTCCCGGCGGCCGCCCGGCTCCACCCGGTCCAGTACGAACCGGGGCCGCGGCCCGAGCACGTACGGCACCCGGTCCTGGAGCATCAGCAGGCCCGTGGGCAGCCGTGAGACGTTGTCCATCCGCAGGTGAACCCGGGCCTCGCCGGCCGCGGGCACGCGGGAGGGGGAGAGCCGGCGGCTGCCCGCCACCCGGTAGCGGGTGCGGTGGAGCACCGTCGCGCAGACCAGGGGCAGTGCGGCGAGCAGCAGCCCGACCCGGAGCAGATCACTCTGCCCCAGGACGTACGCGCAGACGGCGGCGGCGATGCCGGCGGCCAGGAACGAACGGCCGCGCGTGGTCAGCCCGGCCAGAGCGGCGCGGACGCCGCTCTTGTCGTCGCCCTCGGGCTCCGGCTGTCCGGTCCCCCCGCCGCTCATCACAGCCTCCGTGGCGGCTGCTGGCCGAAGGCGGTCGCACCCAGTCCGCCGAAGCCGCTCTGCTGCGACGCCGCGGGCACCGGGGTGCGTTGCAGGATCTCCTGGACCACCTGCTCCGACGTACGCCGGTTGAGCTGGGCCTGCGCGGTGGGCAGCAGCCGGTGCGCGAGGACCGCCACCGCCAGGGCCTGGATGTCGTCCGGCAGCGCGTACTCCCGGCCGGCCAGGGCCGCCGCGGCCTTCGCCGCGCGCAGCAGGTGCAGCGTCGCCCGCGGGGACGCGCCGAGTCGCAGATCGGGATGGGCGCGGGTGGCGGCCACCAGGTCCACCGCGTAGCGCCGGACGGTGTCCGCGACGTGCACGTCGCGGACCGCCTCGATCAGCTTCACGATCTCGTGCGCGTGGGCCACCGGCTGGAGGTCGTCCAGGGGCGAGGCGCCGCCGTGCACGTCCAGCATCCGCAACTCGGCCTCGACGCTGGGGTAGCCGACGGAGACGCGGGCCATGAAGCGGTCGCGCTGGGCCTCCGGCAGCGGGTAGGTGCCCTCCATCTCGACCGGGTTCTGCGTGGCCACCACCATGAAGGGGCTGGGCAGTTCATAGGTCTGCCCGTCGATGGTGACCTGCCGCTCCTCCATGGACTCCAGCAGCGCGGACTGGGTCTTGGGCGAGGCGCGGTTGATCTCGTCGCCGATCACGATCTGGGCGAAGATCGCGCCCGGCTTGAACTCGAAGTCCCTGCGCTGCTGGTCCCAGATGGACACACCGGTGATGTCCGATGGCAGCAGGTCGGGGGTGAACTGGACGCGGCGCACCGAGCAGTCGATGGACCGCGCCAGCGCCTTGGCGAGCATCGTCTTTCCCACGCCGGGGACATCCTCGATCAGGAGGTGCCCCTCGGCGAGCAGTACCGTCAGGGAAAGCCGTACGACCTCGGGCTTGCCCTCGATCACTCCTTCCACCGAACTGCGGACACGCTCCACAGTGGCGGTCAGATCTGTGAGGCTCGCTCGATCGTCATAGGTCGTCACCCGGCCCTCCTCGGCCCGTTCTCACTCCGGGCCGCCGCTCTGCGCCGCGGACCGGCCCACCCCGAAACACGGACACCACACGGGAAAAGTTCCGCGTGACGCCACACCCGCATTCTTGCCGCCGTTACCGATTCGTGTCACTCGCCTGTGGACAACTTCGGCGCCAGGTCGGTCCCACGGCTCCCCGGCAGGCCGCCGAAGCACCGGGCACCGGCGCTTCCCGGGGCGGCCGCCGGACCGTTCAGGCCGCGTCGATCTCCCGCAGCAGACCCGTCCTGACATCGAACACGAAGCCACGCACATCCTCGGTGTGCAGCAGGAACGGCGAGGTGCGCACCCGCTGCATGGACTGCCGCACATCCTGGTCGACGTCCCGGAAGGACTCCACCGCCCAGGACGGGCGCTGGCCGACTTCCATCTCCAGATCGTGCCGGAACTCCTCGGTCAGGGACTCCATGCCGCACCCCGTGTGATGGATGAGGACGATGCTGCGGGTGCCGAGGGCCCGCTGGCTGATCGTCAGGGAACGGATCACGTCGTCGGTGACGACCCCGCCCGCGTTGCGGATGGTGTGGCAGTCGCCGAGTTGCAGGCCGAGCGCGGCGTGCAGGTCGAGCCGGGCGTCCATACAGGCCACGACCGCGACGCGGAGCACGGGACGGGCGTCCATCCCGGGGTCGGCGAACGCGGCGGCGTACCGCTCGTTGGCCTCCACGAGACGGTCCGTGACGGTGCCGTCGCCCGTTATGGCGCCCTCGGACCCGGCGGGAACTGCTGCAGAAGTCGTCATACTCACGACGTTACTGGTCACCTGCCGCGCGGTCCTGCTGGGAGGCGGGACAAAAGAAGTCATCGTCGCGGGGTGTGAGCTAACCCACACGGACGATAAAGCGGGACTGTACGAGTGATTCCTTCCGGATTGCGGCGCCTGCCGGAGGGCCGTCCGCGACGCGCAAGCCGGTTGATTGACCGCGCGACACGGTGGACTAAAGTGACGCGAAGCGGGAGGCGAATCACCCTCCGCTGGACTGAATTCACCCGGAGACCCCGGCACCCGCAACCCCACGTGCGCGGCGTGTACGCACGGCTCGGCCTCCACCCCCTCCCGCCGACTGACGCCACCGGCGCCGGCACTTCCCTCGACCGGGCGGCACCCCGGCGTCAGCCGGGAGAGGGCGGGGACCCGGCGGTGCGTACGGCCCGCGCCGGATCTGAGAGGCCCAGAGATGAAAGGGCGCGACGCGCTTCCGAACCAGGGCGGTGGCGGGCGACAGGCGGGAGAGAGCCGACACGTCCCGGTGATGCTCCAACGCTGTCTGGACCTGCTGGCGCCCGCGCTTGAGCGACCCGGATCCGTGGTCGTGGACTGCACCCTGGGCCTCGGCGGGCACAGCGAGGCGCTGCTCGGCCGGTTCCCCGACGCCAGGCTCGTCGCCCTGGACCGCGACAAGGAGGCGCTGAGCCTGTCCGCGCAGCGGCTCGCGCCCTTCGGCGACCGGGCCACCCTCGTGCACGCCGTCTACGACGAACTGCCGGACGTCCTGGACCGGCTCGGCATCGCGCGCGTGCAGGGCGTCCTCTTCGACCTGGGTGTCTCCTCCATGCAACTCGACGAGGCCGACCGCGGCTTCGCCTACGCCCAGGACGCCCCCCTCGACATGCGCATGGACCAGTCGACGGGGATCGGCGCCGCGGAGGTCCTCAACACCTATCCGGCGGGCGAACTCGTCCGCATCCTGCGCGCCTACGGCGAGGAGAAGCAGGCCAAACGGATCGTCGCCGCGATCGTCCGCGAGCGGGACAAGGAGCCCTTCTCCACCAGCGCGCGCCTGGTGGAACTGGTCCGGGACGCGCTGCCGCAGGCCGCCAAGCGCACCGGCGGCAACCCGGCCAAGCGCACCTTCCAGGCGCTGCGCATCGAGGTCAACGGCGAACTGGACGTCCTGGAGCGGGCGATCCCCGCCGCGGTCAGGGCGCTCGCGGTGGGCGGGCGGATCGCCGTCCTGTCGTACCAGTCGCTGGAGGACCGTCTGGTCAAGCAGGTCCTGGCCGCCGGTGCCACCAGTACCGCGCCGCCCGGACTGCCGGTCGTGCCCGAGCGCTACCAGCCCCGGCTCAAGCTGCTCACGCGCGGTGCCGAACTTCCGAGCGAGGAGGAGGTCGCCGACAACCGCCGGGCGGCCCCGGCGCGGCTGCGCGGCGCCGAGCGCATCAGGGAGGACACCGAGTGAGCGAGCCGGGTCCCCGGACCCACCGGAGGACGAGTGGCCCCTCGGCGTGCCCGGGGACGGATGGTCTCCGGGCACACCGAGGGGTGTGCGGTCTCCGGGCCTGTCCGGGGACGTACGGGTTCCGGGCCCGTCGGGGGGCGACTGGTCTTCGGGTGGTCCGCCGGCGGACGTGCCGGGTCCGGATCCGCCGGGAGGTGTGCGGCCTCCGGCCTGCCTGGGGACATAGGGTCTCCGGATCCGCCGCGGGGCGCATGGTCTCTGGGCCGCCTGCCGCAGAACGTGCGGTCTCCGGACCCGCTGGACGGTGTGTGGTCTCCGGACCTGCCGGAGGACACGCGGGGCCCCGGCCCGTCGGGGGACGTGCGGTCCCCGGACCCGCCGGAGGGCGACTGGTCCCTGGGCCGCCTGCCGCAGAACGTGCGGTCTCCGGACCCGCTGGACGGTGTGTGGTCTCCGGACCTGCCGGAGGACACGCGGGGCCCCGGCCCGCCGGGGGACGTGCGGTCCCCGGACCCGCCGGAGGGCGACTGGTCCCCGGGTGGCCCGCCGCAGAACATGCGGTCTCCGGGCCCGCCAGAGGGCGCGTGGTCTTCGGGTGGTCCGCCCCAGGGCCTGCGGGGCCCCGGCCCGCCGGTGGACGTGCGGTCCGAGGATCCGCCGCAGGACAGACGGGGCCCGGGCCCGGCGCAGGACGTACGAGGCCCCGGCCCGTCGGCGGACGAGGCGAGACTCACCGGAGGACGCGTGGCTAGGAATCCCCAGCTGCGGGGCAGAGCCGCCCGGCTCGCCCGGCTATTCCCGGCCGGCCGGGCCCGGGCGGCCCGCGCCCCGTTCGTCCTCCTCGTCGTCCTGCTCCTCGGCGGCGGCCTCATCGGCCTGCTCGTGCTGAACTCGGCCCTCAGCGAAGGCTCGTTCAGACTCGACGACCTGCAGAAGCGCACGAAGAACCTCACCGACGAGGAGCAGGCGCTGCGGCGCGACATCGACGCCTACTCCGCCCCGGACGCCCTGCAGCGCCGCGCCCGCGAACTCGGCATGGTGCCCGGCGGCGACCCGGCCTTCCTCGACCCCGACGGCTCCGCCAAGGGCGTCCCCAGCCCCGCCGCCCGGCAGTCCGTGGCCCGCTCGCCCGCGCCCCGGCCACCGGAGGCGCTGGCCACCGTGAGCCCGGCCGCCCCGGCCACCGGCTCGTCCGGTCCGGCCGGCGGCCCCGCCACACCGCCGGCCACCCCGGCAACCGCCGCCTCCGCCCAGGTGCCGTCCCCCTCCGCCCCCCGGTCCACCCCGACCCCGACCTCCGGCAGGTGACGGAAGTGTCCGACAAGCAGCCGCCGCGCCGCCGCGTGCCCGGCCCCGCGCGGCCCGTCCCGCCCCGGATCCGCGCGGACCGCGGCGCCCCCCACCGGTCGGGTTCCGCCGGCCGGCGGCAGCCAGGACCCGGCGCCCGCCCGGTCCGGCGCCCGAGCCCGCCCCGGTCCGCCGCGCCGGCCCTCCGGCTCGGCAGCCCCCGCCCCCGCCTGCGCCTGGTCGGTCTCGCCCTGACGCTCGTGCTGCTCGCCTTCGTCGTCCGGCTGCTCCAGGTCCAGGCCGTCGACGCCAGCGCGTACGCCGCCAAGGCCGAGCAGAACCGCTACGTGGTGCACACCCTGACCGCCGAGCGCGGCGAGATCACCGACCGCAACGGCACGGCCCTCGCCGTCAGCGAGGACGCCGAGGACATCACGGCCGACCCGACGATGTTCACCCGCAAACAACTGGGCATCGACGACGGCCCCGAGCAGGCCGCCGCGCTGCTCGCGCCGATCCTCGGCCAGGACCAGGCCGACCTGGTCCGCAAGCTGCGTCCGGCGAACAAGGAACTGCGCTACGTCAAGCTCGCCGGCCGGCAGACACCGCAGGTCTGGAAGCAGATCAAGGACCTCAAGAGCGCCCTGACCGACAAGGCCCAGACGGACAAGTCCACCGTCAACGTGCTCGTCGGCGTCTTCTCCGACCCCAGCAGCCAGCGCGTGTACCCGAACGGCGACCTCGCCGCCGGGATACTGGGCTGGGTCAACGCCGAGGGCAAGGGCGGCGGCGGCATCGAGCAGCAACTGGACAAGGAGCTGGCCGGCAAGGACGGCAGCCTCCGCTACGCCCAGGCCGGCGGCCGGCAGGTGCCCACCGCGGGCTCCACCGAGACCCCCGCGGTCCCCGGCTCCGACATCGAGCTGACCATCGACCGCGACATCCAGTGGGCCGCGCAGAACGCCATCACCGAGCAGGTCAAGAAGTCCAAGGCCGACCGCGGCTACGTGATCGTCCAGGACACCCGCACCGGTGAGATCCTCGCCATGGCCGACTCGCCCGGCTTCGACCCCAACGACCTGTCGAAGGCCGACCCGTCGGCGATGGGCAACGCGGCTCTCCAGGACGCCTACGAGCCCGGCTCCACCGCCAAGGTCATGTCGATGGCCGCCGTACTGGAGGAGGACGCCGCCACCCCGCTCACGCACGTCGAGGTCCCCAACCGGCTGCACCGCGGCGACCGGCTCTTCCAGGACGACGTCGACCACGCGACCTGGTACCTCACGCTCAACGGCGTGCTGGCCAAGTCCAGCAACATCGGCACCATCCTCGCCACCGGCCAGCTCGGCAAGACCCAGCCGGCGGCGAACCAGGTCCTCTACTCCTACCTGCGCAAGTTCGGCATCGGCGGCTCCACCGGGCTCGGCTTCCCCGGCGAGACCAAGGGCATCCTGGCCGCGCCGGACACCTGGTCGACGTCGCAGCAGTACACGATCCCGTTCGGCCAGGGCTTCTCCATCAACGCCCTGCAAGCCGCGTCGGTCTACTCGACGATCGCCAACGGCGGGGTCCGCGTCGAGCCGACCCTGGTGCGCGGCGACAAGGGCGCCGACGGCCGCTTCACCCCGGCCCCGGAGCCCGAGAAGACCCGGGTGGTCAGCGAGAAGACGGCCAAGACCGTGGCCCGGATGCTGGAGTCCGTCGTGGACGACGAGCAGGGCACCGGCGCCAAGGCCCGCATCCCCGGCTACCGGGCCGCGGGCAAGACCGGCACCGCCAACCGCGTGGATCCGGCCACCGGCAAGTACCGCGGCTACACGTCGTCCTTCGCCGGATTCGCACCCGCGGACAACCCTCGGATCACCGTCTACTGCGCGATCCAGAACGCCACCTCCGGCAGCTACTTCGGCGGCGACATCTGCGGCCCCATCTACAAGCAGGTCATGGAGTTCGCCCTGAAGACCCTCCAGGTGCCGCCGACCGGCACCAAGGCCCCCAACCTGCCCGTCACCTACAAACCCTGATCAGCACTGCCGGGAACGACCACCAGGAACCAGCTCGTGACAACGATCACTCCCGAACCCGGGAACCACACACCGCCCGCGTCCTCGCTTCGCTCCGAGGCGGCCGAGCCCGGTACGCTCACCGCCGTGCCACACGCTGATCAGTCCCAAACCACCCAGAAGGGCGCTTCCACGATGTGTCCGGGGCCGCCCCGACCGGTTCGGGCCTCCGCCACACCCCTCGCGGAGCTCGCCGATCAGCTGGGTGCCGCCGTACCGGACAGCACCGCCGGGGTCACGGGCATCACCCACGACTCGCGCGCCGTCCGCCCAGGTGACCTGTACGCCGCCCTGCCGGGCGCCCGCCTGCACGGCGCCGACTTCGTCGCCCAGGCCGCCGGGCTCGGCGCGGTCGCCGTGCTGACCGACCCGGCGGGCGCCGAGCGCGCCGCCGCGACCGGCCTGCCGGCCCTGGTGGTCGACGACCCGCGCGCGCGGATGGGCTCCCTCGCGGCCACGATCTACGGCGATCCCGGCCGCGACCTGCTCCAGATCGGCATCACCGGCACCTCGGGCAAGACCACCACCGCCTACCTCGTCGAGGGGGGCCTGCGGACGGCCGGACCCACCGGGCTCATCGGCACGGTCGAGATGCGTATCGGCGACGAGCGCATCAAGTCCGAGCGCACCACCCCCGAGGCCACCGACCTACAGGCGCTCTTCGCCGTCATGCGGGAACGCGGCGTCGAGGCGGTCGCCATGGAGGTCTCCAGCCACGCCCTCGTCCTCGGCCGGGTCGACGGCTGCGTCTTCGACGTGGCCGTCTTCACCAACCTCAGCCCGGAGCACATGGAGTTCCACTCCGACATGGAGGACTACTTCCAGGCCAAGGCGCAGCTGTTCACGCCCGCGCGCAGCAGGCTCGGTGTGATCAACACCGACGACCCGTACGGCCGGCGGCTCGCCGAGGAGGCGTCCGTCCCGGTCGTCACCTACTCCGCCGAGGGCCACCCCGACGCGGACTGGCGTGCCGAGGACGTCCGGATCGGCCCGCTGGACTCGACGTTCACCGCGGTCGGCCCCCGCGGGGAGCGGATCGCCGCCAGGTCGCCGCTGGCCGGGCCCTTCAACGTGGCCAACACCCTCGCCGCCGTCGTCGCCCTGGCCGCCGCGGGCCTGGACCCGCAGTCCGCGGCCGACGGCATCGCCGCCGTGCCGGGCGTGCCGGGCCGGCTGGAGCGGGTGGACGCCGGGCAGCCGTATCTCGCGGTCGTGGACTACGCCCACAAGACCGACGCCGTCGAATCGGTCCTCAAGGCGCTGCGTAAGGTCACCAAGGGGCGGCTGCACATCGTCCTCGGCTGCGGCGGCGACCGTGACACGACCAAACGCGCGCCGATGGGCGCCGCCGCCGCCCGGTTCGCCGACACGGCCGTACTGACCTCCGACAACCCCCGCTCCGAGGACCCCCTCTCGATCCTCGCCGCCATGCTCGAAGGCGCGGCCTCGGTGCCCGCGCACGAGCGCGGCGAGGTGCTCCTCTTCGAGGACCGGGCCGCCGCCGTCGCCGCCGCGGTCGGCCGCGCGCAGCCCGGGGACACCGTGCTGGTCGCGGGCAAGGGCCACGAGCAGGGCCAGGACATCGCCGGGGTGGTCCGTCCCTTCGACGACCGCCAGGTGCTTCGCGAAGCTATCCAGCAGACCCAGGGATGAACTTGTGATCGCCCTCTCTCTCGCCGAGATCGCAGAAATCGTCGGCGGGCAGACACACGACATACCGGATCCGTCCGTCCAGGTCACCGGGCCGGTCGTCCGTGACTCCCGCGAGGCGGCACCCGGCAGCCTGTTCGCCGCCTTCGCCGGTGAAAACGTGGACGGCCACGACTTCGCGCGCGCGGTCGTCGAGGCGGGCGCGGTCGCCGTACTGGCGTCGCGCCCCGTCGGCGTGCCCGCGATCGTCGTCACGGACGTCCAGAGCGCCCTCGGCGCCCTCGCCCGGCACGTCGTCGCCCGGCTCGGTGCCACCCTCGTGGCCCTCACCGGCTCCGCGGGCAAGACCAGCACCAAGGACCTGATCGCCCAGGTGGTCCGGCACAAGGCGCCGACCGTGTTCACGCCCGGCTCGCTGAACAACGAGATCGGGCTGCCGCTGACCGCCCTGTCCGCCACCGAGGAGACGAAGTTCCTCGTGCTGGAGATGGGCGCCCGCGGGATCGGCCACATCCGGTACCTCACCGGCCTCACCCCGCCCCGGATCGGCCTCGTCCTCAACGTCGGCACCGCGCACATCGGCGAGTTCGGCGGCCGGGAGCAGATCGCACAGGCGAAGGGTGAACTCGTGGAGGCGCTGCCCGCGGCGGCGGACGGCGGCGTGGCGGTCCTCAACGCCGACGATCCGCTCGTACGGGCCATGGCCTCCCGTACGAAGGCGAAGGTGATCCTTTTCGGAGAGTCCGGCGAAGCGGACGTACGCGCCGAGAACGTGAGACTCACGGACAGCGGACAGCCCTCCTTCAGGCTTCACACACCCTCCGGTGCAAGCGATGTGACCATGCGCCTGTACGGTGAGCATCACGTGTCGAACGCGCTCGCCGCCGCCGCCGTCGCCCATGAGCTGGGCATGTCCCCGAATGAGATCGCGACAGCGCTCTCCGAGGCGGGCACCCTCTCCCGCTGGCGGATGGAGGTCACCGAGCGCCCGGACGGCGTGACCATCGTCAACGACGCCTACAACGCCAACCCCGAGTCCATGCGGGCCGCCCTGCGCGCGCTGGCAGCCATGGGCAAGGGGCGCCGCACGTGGGCGGTGCTCGGCAGGATGGCCGAGCTGGGGGACGAGGCGCTCGCCGAGCACGACGCGGTCGGACGGCTCGCCGTCCGGCTCAACGTCAGCAAGCTCGTCGCGGTCGGGGGCAGGGAAGCGTCCTGGCTGCAACTGGGCGCATATAACGAGGGTTCGTGGGGTGAGGAGTCGGTGCACGTGTCCGACGCACAGGCGGCGGTCGACCTGTTGCGCAGCGAGTTGCGCCCGGGGGACATGGTCCTCGTGAAGGCGTCCCGTTCGGTGGGTCTCGAGAGCGTTGCGCAGGCGCTCCTCCAGACCGGTGCCGAGGGTGTTGATGCCCGATGATGAAGCAGATCCTGTTCTCGGGCGTCATCGGTCTCTTCCTGACGCTGATCGGCACCCCGCTGCTGATCAAGCTCCTTGCCCGCAAGGGCTACGGGCAGTACATCCGCGACGACGGCCCGCGCGAGCACGCCAGCAAGCGCGGTACGCCGACGATGGGCGGTATCGCCTTCATCTTCTCGACGGTCGCCGCCTACTTCCTGTCCAAGGTGATCACCGGCTACCCCCCGACCTACTCGGGTGTGCTGGTGCTCGGCCTGATGTGCGGCATGGGCCTGGTGGGCTTCCTCGACGACTACATCAAGATCGTCAAGCGGCGTTCGCTGGGTCTGCGGGCCAAGGCGAAGATGGCCGGCCAGCTGATCGTCGGCATCGCCTTCGCGGTGCTCTCGCTCCAGTTCGCCGACGCCCGCGGCAACACCCCGGCGTCCACGAAGCTGTCGTTCATCACGGACTTCGGCTGGTCCATCGGCCCGGTGCTGTTCGTGGTCTGGGCGCTGTTCATGATCCTCGCGATGTCGAACGGCGTGAACCTGACCGACGGTCTGGACGGTCTGGCCACCGGCGCCTCCGTGCTCGTCTTCGGCGCGTACACGTTCATCGGGGTCTGGCAGTTCCAGGAGTCCTGCGCCAACGCGGTGACCCTGACCAACCCCAACGCCTGCTACGAGGTGCGCGACCCGCTGGACCTCGCGGTGATCGCCTCCGCGCTGATGGGCTCCTGCCTCGGCTTCCTGTGGTGGAACACCTCGCCGGCCAAGATCTTCATGGGTGACACCGGCTCGCTGGCGCTCGGCGGCGTCGTCACCGGCCTGGCCATCCTCTCCCGTACGGAGCTGCTGGTGGCCGTCATGGGCGGTCTGTTCGTCCTGATCACCATGTCGGTCGTCATCCAGGTCGGCTCCTTCCGGCTCACCGGCAAGCGCGTCTTCAGAATGGCGCCGCTTCAGCACCACTTCGAACTCAAGGGCTGGTCCGAAGTCCTCGTGGTGGTCCGTTTCTGGATCATTCAAGGCATCTGTGTGATTGTCGGACTGGGCCTCTTCTACGCGGGATGGGCAGCGGACAAGTGACCGACTGGCAGGGTAGGAACGTCACCGTCGCGGGACTCGGCGTCTCCGGCGTCCCGGCGGCCAGGGCACTGCACGGCCTCGGCGCGCAGGTCACCGTGGTCAACGACGGCGCCGACGAGCGGGCCCGCGCCCAGGCCGCCGAGCTGACGGCGCTGGGCATGACCGTGCGCCTCGGTGACGGAGACACCCTGCCGGAGGGCACCGACCTGGTCGTCACCACGCCCGGCTGGCGGCCGGACAAGCCGCTGTTCGCCGCCGCCGCGCAGGCCGGCGTGCCCGTCTGGGGCGACGTCGAACTGGCCTGGCGGCTGCGCGGCGAGGACGCCCCGCCCTGGCTGGCCGTCACCGGCACCAACGGCAAGACCACCACCGTCCGGATGCTCGCCGCCATCCTGGAGGCGGCGGGCCTGCGCACCGCCGCCGTCGGCAACATCGGCGTCTCCCTGCTCGACGCGGTCCTCGGCGACACCGAGTACGACGTCCTGGCGGTGGAGCTGTCCAGCTACCAGCTCCACTGGGCGCCCTCGCTGCGCGCCCACTCCGCCGCCGTCCTGAACCTGGCACCCGACCACCTCGACTGGCACGGCTCCATGGAGGCGTACGCCGCCGACAAGGGCCGCGTCTATGCGGGGAACCAGGTCGCCTGCGTCTACAACGCGGCCGACAAGGCGACCGAGGACCTGGTGCGCGCCGCGGATGTCGAGGAGGGCTGCCGGGCCATCGGCTTCACCCTCGGCGCCCCGGCCCCCTCCCAACTCGGCGTCGTGGACGGCATCCTGGTCGACCGCGCCTTCGTGCCGGACCGGCAGAAGAACGCCCAGGAGCTGGCGGAGGTCTCCGACATCGACCCGCCCGCCCCGCACAACATCGCCAACGCGCTCGCCGCCGCGGCCCTCGCCCGCGCCTACGGCGTACCGGCCAGGGCGGTACGCGACGGCCTGCGGGCCTTCACCCCGGACGCCCACCGCATCGCGCACGTCGCCGACGTGGACGGCGTCGCCTATGTCGACGACTCCAAGGCCACCAACACGCACGCGGCACAGGCTTCGTTGGCCGCCTATCCGTCCGTCGTGTGGATCGCGGGCGGCCTGGCGAAGGGCGCGAGCTTCGACGAACTCGTCGCCGAGGCGGCACCCCGGCTGCGCGGCGCCGTCCTGATCGGCGCGGACCGCGCCCTGATCCGGGAAGCCCTCGTGCGACACGCCCCCGAGGTACCCGTGGTCGACCTCGACCGGACCGACACTGGGGCGATGCTCCAGGCCGTCCAGGAGGCGAAGCGGCTGGCGCGGCCCGGCGATACAGTGCTCCTCGCCCCGGCCTGTGCCTCCATGGACATGTTCACCAACTACAACAAGCGCGGTGACGCGTTCGCGGAGGCGGTCCGCGAACTCGGCGCGGGCGCCTGACGGCGGGTCTCGGCCACGGCGGGTGCTTCGGGACCCATGGAGGGACGCGTGACTCGGATGTGGCTGCCAGTGCCCGAACGGATCGGGGCGATCCCCGGCGGGCGGCTCTCCCGCGGCCGGGCAGGAGCCGGTGATGTCCGGTAGCCGTACGGGCCGTCCTCCCTTGCAGCGGTCCGTGCGGCGGCCCACGCCCTCCGTGTCGTACCGGGACCATCCGGTGCGCCGCCTGCGCAGGCGTCTGAAGAAGGCCTGGGACCGGCCGCTCACCGCGTACTACCTGATCCTCGGCGGCAGCCTGCTGATCACCGTGCTCGGCCTGGTGATGGTCTACTCGGCCTCCCAGATCAAGGCGTTGCAGCTGGCGCTGCCGGGGTCGTACTTCTTCCGCAAGCAGTTCCTGGCCGCCGTCATCGGCGGCGCGCTGATGTTCGCCGCCGCCCGCATGCCGGTGAAGCTGCACCGGGCGCTGGCCTACCCGATCCTCGCGGGCGCCGTCTTCTTCATGGCCCTGGTGCAGGTGCCGGGGATAGGGATGTCGGTCAACGGCAACCAGAACTGGATCTCCCTCGGCGGCTCGTTCCAGATCCAGCCGAGCGAGTTCGGCAAGCTCGCGCTGGTGCTGTGGGGCGCCGACCTGATCGCGCGCAAGCAGGACAAGAAGCTGCTGGCGCAGTGGAAGCACATGCTGGTGCCGCTCGTCCCGGTCGCCTTCCTGCTGCTCGGGCTGATCATGCTCGGCGGGGACATGGGGACGGCGATCATCCTGACGGCGATCCTGTTCGGACTGCTGTGGCTCGCGGGGGCGCCGACCAGGCTGTTCGTCGGCGTACTGTCGATCGCCGCTACGCTCGGGGTGATCCTCATCAAGACGAGCGACAACCGGATGAACCGGCTCGCCTGCATCGGCGCCACCGAACCCGTGTCGGGCACCGTCGACTGCTACCAGGCCGTGCACGGCATCTACGCCCTCGCCTCCGGCGGACTCTTCGGCTCCGGCCTCGGCGCCAGTGTGGAAAAATGGGGCCAACTCCCCGAAGCCCACACCGACTTCATCTTCGCCGTCACCGGTGAGGAACTGGGCCTCGCGGGGACACTGTCGGTGCTGGCCCTCTTCGCGGCTCTAGGCTATGCGGGTATCCGCGTGGCCGGACGCACGGAGGACCCCTTCGTGAGGTATGCCGCGGGAGGCGTGACCAGCTGGATCACCGCCCAGGCAGTGATCAACATCGGTGCGGTGCTCGGCCTGCTGCCGATCGCCGGCGTCCCCCTCCCGCTGTTCTCCTACGGAGGGTCCGCCCTGCTGCCGACCATGTTCGCCATCGGGCTGCTGATCGCCTTCGCGCGCGACGACCCCGCTGCGCGGGCAGCGCTTGCGGCGCGGCAACCTCGCTTTGGTAGAAAGCGGGCGAGGGGCTCCGGTCTCGGCCGGCAGCCTCGGAGATGGAACACGATGCGACGGCGTGCCCCTGCGGCGCGTCCGTCCGGAGAGCGGTGAATTTCGGTGCATGTCGTACTCGCCGGCGGGGGTACCGCGGGCCACATCGAGCCCGCGCTCGCCCTCGCGGACGCCTTGCGCAGGCAGGACCCGACCGTGGGGATCACGGCCCTGGGCACGGAGCGCGGCCTGGAGACCACGCTCGTCCCCGAGCGCGGCTACGAGCTGGCGCTGATCCCGGCGGTACCACTGCCGCGCAAGCCCACCCCCGAGCTGATCACCGTCCCGGGCAGGCTGCGCGGCACCATCAAGGCGGCCGAGCAGATCATGGAGCGCACCAAGGCGGACGCCGTCGTCGGCTTCGGCGGCTACGTCGCCCTGCCCGGCTACCTGGCGGCCAAGCGGCTCGGCGTGCCGATCGTGATCCACGAGGCCAACGCCCGGCCCGGTCTGGCCAACAAGATCGGCTCCCGGTACGCGGCCCAGGTCGCCGTCTCCACCCCGGACAGCAAGCTGCGCGGGGCCCGCTACATCGGCATCCCGCTGCGCCGTTCCATCGCCACGCTGGACCGGGCCGCCGCGCGCCCGGAGGCCCGCGCCCGGTTCGGCCTCGACCCCAACCTGCCCACGCTGCTCGTCTCCGGCGGCTCGCAGGGCGCCCGCCGCCTCAACGAGGTGGTCCAGCAGGTCGCCCCCTGGCTCCAGCAGGCCGGCGTCCAGATCCTGCACGCGGTCGGCCCGAAGAACGAGCTGCCGTACGTCCAGCAGATGCCGGGAATGCCCCCCTATATCCCGGTAAGTTACCTGGATCGGATGGACCTCGCGTACGCGGCGGCCGACATGATGCTCTGCCGCGCGGGCGCGATGACCGTCGCCGAACTCTCCGCCGTCGGGCTCCCGGCCGCCTACGTCCCGCTGCCGATCGGCAACGGCGAACAGCGCCTGAACGCCCAGCCGGTGGTGAAGGCCGGTGGCGGGCTCCTCGTCGACGACGCGGAACTCACGCCCGAGTGGGTGCAGCAGAACGTGCTGCCCGTGCTCGCCGATCCGCACCGGCTGTACGAGATGTCCCGCGCCGCGAGCGAGTTCGGCCGCCGGGACGCCGACGACCTGCTCGTCGGCATGGTGTACGAGGCCATCGCCGCGCACCGGCACTAGCATCGGCGAGTGAGCCGGAGGGACGCGCCGGTGCCGGGAGCGCGAACGCGCGCGGGCGCGCAGGATCGAGCACGATCGCACCCTGCACCCGCTCAGGCGCCCCGGAGGCGAACCGAGCCAGGAAAGGGAACGTGCGTGGCCGGACCGAGCACCGCCGAGCGCGGTGAACGCCAGCAGGAGTCGTCCGGCCCGCCGCCCGCCCGCCTGTTGAGGAAACGCCGCCTTCGTAGGATCGTCATCCTGGCCGTGGCCGTCGTACTCCTCGGGGCCTGTTGCGTCTGGCTGTTGTACGGATCGTCGTGGCTGCGCACGGACCGGGTCTCCGTCTCCGGGACGCGGGTGCTGACGCCCGAGCAGGTGCGCTCGGCCGCCGCGGTTCCGGTCGGGGGGCCGATGGTGTCGGTCGACATCGACGCGATCGAGGCCCGACTCCGCCGGAAACTGCCGCGAATTGACACGGTCGACGTCTCCCGCTCATGGCCGCACACCATCACGCTGAAGGTGACCGAACGCACTCCGGTTCTGGTCATGAAGAAGGGCGCGGAGTTCGTCGAAGTGGATGCGGAGGGTGTCCGTTTCGCCACGGTTCCCCGGGCACCGAAAGGCGTTCCCGCACTGGAATTGGCGCTGTCCCGATCGGGTTCGGCCGCCGCGAGTCTGCGGCGTTTCGGCACCGCCGCCGTCGTGCGCGCCGCGGTGCGGGTCGCCGCCGACATTCCGGCCGCCGTCGCGCACACCACCCGGACCGTCAAGGTCGCTTCCTACGACGCCATCTCCCTGGAGTTGAGCGGGGGGCGCACGGTCGTGTGGGGAAGTGCCGAGAACGGCCGGGCGAAGTCCCGCGCGCTCACCGCCCTCCTGAAAGCCGCACCGGATGCGCGGCACTTCGACGTCACGGTCCCCACCGCACCCGCGTCAGCAGCAAGTTGACGTACATCAGCGCAGGCCAGCACCCTGGGTGGGCACTGCTACGGCTGATCACATAGGGTGAAAAGAAAAACGGGAGGTTCGGCGTGTTCGTTGAACGTGCGCCACTTGTCGACTTAGTGTCCTGTTCGGAAGAGTCCAAGGAACAGGCACACTGGTAACCCTAAACTTCAGGGTTAGGGTTCGGGTCGGCGTTCGGACCGTCCCATTCGGCATCAGTCGTCGGCTCGCGGCAGGATCGCGAGGCGGCGACACGTAATCGAGGCGAGAGGCCTTCGACGTGGCAGCACCGCAGAACTACCTCGCAGTCATCAAAGTCATCGGTGTCGGCGGCGGTGGTGTCAATGCCATCAACCGGATGATCGAAGTCGGTCTCAAGGGCGTCGAGTTCATCGCCATCAACACCGACGCTCAGGCGCTGTTGATGAGCGACGCCGACGTCAAGCTCGACGTCGGCCGCGAACTCACCCGCGGACTCGGCGCCGGCGCCAATCCGGCCGTCGGCCGCAAGGCCGCAGAGGATCACCGCGAGGAGATCGAGGAGGTCCTCAAGGGGGCCGACATGGTCTTCGTGACGGCCGGCGAAGGCGGCGGCACCGGCACCGGCGGCGCGCCCGTCGTGGCCAACATCGCGCGCTCCCTCGGCGCCCTCACCATCGGCGTGGTCACCCGCCCGTTCACCTTCGAGGGGCGGCGCCGCGCGAACCAGGCCGAGGACGGCATCGCCGAACTCCGCGAAGAGGTCGACACCCTCATCGTCATTCCGAACGACCGGCTGCTGTCCATCTCGGACCGCCAGGTCTCGGTGCTCGACGCCTTCAAGTCCGCCGACCAGGTGCTGCTCTCCGGTGTCCAGGGCATCACCGACCTGATCACCACGCCCGGCCTGATCAACCTCGACTTCGCCGACGTGAAGTCGGTCATGTCCGAGGCCGGCAGCGCCCTCATGGGCATCGGCTCGGCCCGCGGCGACGACCGCGCGGTGGCCGCGGCCGAGATGGCGATCTCCTCGCCGCTGCTGGAAGCCTCCATCGACGGCGCCCGGGGCGTGCTGCTCTCCATCTCCGGCGGCTCCGACCTCGGACTGTTCGAGATCAACGAGGCCGCCCAGCTGGTCAGCGAGGCGGCCCACCCCGAGGCCAACATCATCTTCGGCGCGGTCATCGACGACGCCCTCGGCGACGAGGTGCGGGTCACGGTGATCGCGGCCGGCTTCGACGGCGGCCAGCCGCCGGCCCGCCGGGACAACGCCCTCGGCTCGGCCTCCGCGGGCCGCCGCGAGGAACCCGCTCCGGCGCGGCAGCCCGAGAGCCGCCCGTCCTTCGGCTCGCTGGGCAGCGTGACCCCGAAGGAGGAGGCGGAGCCCGCGCCCGTCCCGGTCAGCGAGCCCCCGGTCGCGCCGCCGGTGCCGCCGGCGCCGCGGACCTACGCGGACAGCGCGGCCGAGGAGCTGGACGTGCCGGACTTCCTGAAGTGATAGGACAGCGCGACACCGAGAACGGCGCGCACTTCGCTTTCACCGACAGGTGGGGCGGGGTGAGCGCCGTTCCGTACGAGGAGCTGAATCTCGGCGGCGCGGTCGGCGACGACCCGGCCGCCGTACGCACGAACCGCGAACTGGCCGCCAAGTCGCTCGGCATCGACCCGGCGCGGGTGGTCTGGATGAACCAGGTGCACGGCGCCGGGGTCGCGGTGGTCGACGGTCCGTGGGCGGACAATCCGGTGCCGGAGGTCGACGCGATCGTCACGGTACGGCCCGGACTCGCGCTCGCCGTGCTCACCGCGGACTGCACACCGGTCCTGCTCGCTGACCCCGTCGCCCGTGTCGCCGCCGCGGCCCACGCGGGCCGGCCCGGCCTGGTCGCCGGGGTGGTGCCCGCCGCGGTCCGGGCGATGATGGAGCTGGGCGCGGATCCCGCCCGGATCGTCGCCCGCACCGGACCCGCGGTCTGCGGCCGGTGCTACGAGGTACCGGAGGCGATGCGTGCCGACGTCTGTGCCACCGAACCGGCGGCGCACTCCGAGACGAGCTGGGGCACACCGGCGGTCGACGTGAGCGCCGGCGTGCACGCACAGCTCGAACGGCTCGGGGTGCGCGATCGGGCGCAGTCACCGGTGTGCACGCTGGAGTCGGACGATCACTTCTCGTACCGCCGCGATCGCACCACTGGGCGGCTCGCGGGCTATGTGTGGCTGGACTGATAGGGCATGACGGACCGTAAGGCTGAACTCGCCGCAAATCTGGCGAAAGTGGAGGAACGGATCGCCGCGGCGTGCACGGCGGCCGGGCGCGCGCGGGAGGAGGTGACCCTGATCGTGGTCACCAAGACCTACCCGGCGAGCGATGTGCGGATCCTCTCGCACCTCGGTGTGCGGCACGTGGCCGAGAACCGTGACCAGGACGCCGCGCCCAAGGCCGCCGCCTGTTCGGACCTGCCTCTCACCTGGCACTTCGTCGGTCAGTTGCAGACCAACAAGGTGCGCTCCGTGGTCGGTTACGCGGATGTTGTGCAGTCCGTCGACCGTTCCCGGCTCGTCGCGGCGCTCTCGAAGGAGGCCGTGCGCACCGGGCGCGAGGTGGGCTGCCTCATCCAGGTCGCGCTCGACGCGGCGGACCCGACGGGCCCGGCGGCACCGGTGTCACCGGCCGGGGGAGCGGCCGGTGGCGAGCGCGGCGGCGTGGCGCCGGGTGGAATCGAAGAGTTGGCCGATCTCGTCGCCGGTGCTCCGGGGCTGCGACTCGACGGGCTGATGACCGTCGCCCCGCTCACCGGCCAGTACGCGGGGCGTCAACGAGCGGCGTTCGATCGGTTGATGGTTTTGTCGACCGACCTGCGTCGAGCCCATCCGGCTGCGAACATGGTGTCAGCGGGGATGAGTGCGGACCTCGAACAGGCCGTGGCCGCCGGGGCGACACATGTGCGCGTCGGCACCTCGGTACTCGGAGTCCGCCCCAGGCTCGGGTAACGTCGCCAAGAAGTCGGACCACAGCAGAAAATATGGTCAATGTCGTCGAAAGGCGGCGCAACGACCTCGTGGATCGCAGGCACTTGGCAGTCGTCAGTCGATCCACCACAGAGCGGAGGACTCAGAGCATGGCCGGCGCGATGCGCAAGATGGCGGTCTACCTCGGCCTCGTGGAGGACGATGGGTACGACGGCCGGGGATTCGACCCCGACGACGACTTCGAGCCCGAACTGGACCCGGAGCCGGAGCGGGACCACCGACGGCACGAGCCGTCACACCAGTCGCACGGGTCACATCAGTCCCAAAGGGACGAATCGGCACGCGTGCTGCAGCCACCGGCACCACGCGAACCGGTGTCCCATTCCGCTTCGCTATCCGCGGAATCCGGGCGTCCTGCGCGCATCGCGCCCGTGGCGTCCATCACACAAGAACGTCAGTCCCTGGAGAAGAACGCACCGGTGATCATGCCCAAGGTCGTGTCGGAACGAGAGCCTTACCGGATCACCACGTTGCACCCCAGGACCTACAACGAGGCCCGTACCATCGGGGAACACTTCCGTGAGGGCACCCCGGTGATCATGAATCTGACTGAGATGGACGACACAGACGCGAAGCGACTTGTCGACTTTGCCGCGGGATTGGTGTTTGGTCTTCATGGCAGCATCGAGCGGGTGACGCAGAAGGTGTTCCTGTTGTCTCCTGCTAACGTCGATGTCACGGCGGAGGACAAGGCCCGAATCGCAGAGGGCGGGTTCTTCAACCAGAGCTGAGACACAACACCGGACAGCGGCGCGGAACAGGGGAGAGGGAAGCACGGATCATGAGTGTGTTCCTGGACGTGATCTACATCGCGTTGATGTGCTTCCTCATCGTGCTCATCTTCCGGTTGGTCATGGACTACGTCTTCCAGTTCGCCCGCTCGTGGCAACCCGGCAAGGCGATGGTGGTCATTCTGGAGGCCACCTACACTGTCACCGATCCACCGCTCAAGCTTCTGCGGCGGTTCATCCCGCCGCTGCGTCTCGGGGGCGTGGCGCTCGACCTGTCCTTCTTCGTACTGATGATCATCGTCTACATCCTGATCGCGATCGTGAGTCGGCTGTGAGCGATGTGAACTACCGTCTTGCCGAAGCCGACGACTACGTTGAGGTGAAGAGATGCCGTTGACCCCCGAGGACGTGCGGAACAAGCAGTTCACGACCGTCCGCCTCCGAGAAGGCTATGACGAGGACGAGGTCGATGCCTTCCTCGACGAGGTCGAAGCCGAGTTGACCCGTCTGCTCCGTGAGAACGAGGACCTGCGCGCCAAGCTGGCGGCCGCCACGCGTGCCGCCGCCCAGAACCAGCAGAACATGCGCAAGCCTCCGGAACCGGACCAGCAACAGGGCATGCGAGGTCCCGGCGCTCCGGTGCCCGCCGGCATATCGGGCCCGCCGCAGCAGCAGATGGGTGGCCCCATGGGTGGCCCGCCCCAGCTGCCGAGCGGTGCCCCGCAGCTGCCCGCCGGACCCGGTGCTCAGGGTCCCGGCCCGCAGGGACCGGGTCAGCAGGGCCCCGGCCCGATGGGTCAGGGGCCGATGGGTCAGGGGCCGATGGGTCAGGGCCCGATGGGTGGCCAGCCCCCCATGCAGCAGCAGATGGGTGGCCAGCCCCCCATGCAGCAGCAGATGGGTGGCCCGATGGGCGGGCCCATGGGCGGTCCGATGGGTGGCCCCGGTCAGGGTGGCGGCCCGATGGGCGGCCCCGGTCAGGGCCCCGGCGGCGACAGTGCCGCCCGTGTCCTCTCGCTGGCCCAGCAGACCGCCGACCAGGCGATCGCCGAGGCCCGCTCCGAGGCGAACAAGATCGTCGGCGAGGCCCGCAGCCGCGCCGAGGGCTTGGAGCGTGACGCGCGTGCCAAGGCCGACGCCCTGGAGCGGGACGCGCAGGAGAAGCACCGCGTCGCCATGGGCTCCCTGGAGTCCGCCCGCGCCACGCTGGAGCGCAAGGTCGAGGACCTGCGCGGCTTCGAGCGCGAGTACCGTACGCGACTGAAGTCGTACCTGGAGTCGCAGCTGCGCCAGCTGGAGACGCAGGCCGACGACTCGCTGGCCCCGCCGCGCACCCCGGCCGCCGCGTCGCTGCCGCCGTCCCCGGCGCCCTCCATGGCCCCGGCCGGTGCCGGTGCCCCGTCCTACGGCGGCAACCAGACGATGGGCGGTCCGCCCGCGCCGCCCGCGCCGTCCTACGGCGGTCAGCAGCAGATGTCCCCGGCGATGACCCAGCCGATGGCTCCCGTCCGTCCGCAGGGCCCCGGTCCCATGGGCCAGGCTCCCTCGCCGATGCGCGGGTTCCTCATCGACGAGGACGACAACTGAGGGCCGCCGCACGGTAGGTAGTACGCCGTAGACGTCGGTCGCGTTCACTAGGGCGGGGCTCCGGATTCCGATCCGGAGCCCCGCCCTTGTGCGTTGCGGGTTCCTGGCTTTCGGGGGGTGTGTGTTCGGGGGCGGGGCACGTGTCCGGCGGACGCAACGCCGAAGGAACGCCCGGTCGGCGACCGCAGCCGGCAGGACATCGGTTCGATCCGGCCCGCTCCGGTGTGTTCACCGCAGCCGTCCGGGACGGCGAGGGCCCGGCTCCCGTCGGGGAGCCGGGCCCTCGCGTGCCGTGTCCGGACGTCCCCGGAACCGAATCCGGGGACCGGTACGCGCTACGCCTTGCGCAGACGGAAGGTCAGCGACAGCCCCTCGTCGGTGAACGGCTCACCGTAGGAGTCGCCCGCCTCGCCCTGGCCGAAGTCCGTGGCCAGGACCTCGTCCGCGATCAGGCCGGTGTGCTCGGACAGCGCCGCGATGACGGCGGGGTCGGTCGAGGTCCAGCGCAGCGCGATCCGGTCGGCCACGTCGAGGCCGCTGTTCTTGCGGGCCTCCTGGATCAGCCGGATCGCGTCACGGGCGAGACCCGCCTGACGCAACTCCTCCGTGATCTCCAGGTCGAGCGCCACGGTCGCCCCCGAGTCCGAGGCCACCGACCAGCCTTCGCGCGGCGTCTCCGTGATGATCACCTCGTCCGGGGCCAGGGTGACCGTCTCGCCGTCGACCTCCACGGACGCGGTACCTTCGCGCAGGGCCAGGGACAGCGCCGCCGCGTCGGCGTTCGCGATGGCCCTGGCCACGTCCTGGACGCGCTTGCCGAACCGCTTGCCCAGCGCGCGGAAGTTCGCCTTCGCCGTCGTGTCGACGAGGGAACCGCCGACCTCGGAGAGCGAGGCCAGGGAGCTGACGTTCAGCTCGTCGGTGATCTGCGTGTGCAGCTCGGGGTCGAGCGAGTCGAAACCCACGACCGCGACCAGCGCCCGGGACAACGGCTGCCGGGTCTTGACGCCCGACTCCGCGCGCGTGGCGCGGCCCAGCTCCACCAGCCGGCGGACCAGGACCATCTGCTTCGACAGCTCCGGGTCGATCGCGGACAGCTCCGCCTCGGGCCAGGACGCCAGGTGCACCGACTCGGGCGCGTCCGGGGTGACCGGCACGATCAGGTCCTGCCAGACCCGCTCCGTGATGAACGGGGTCAGCGGGGCCATCAGCTTCGTCACCGTCTCGACGACCTCGTGCAGGGTGCGCAGCGCGGCCTTGTCGCCCTGCCAGAAGCGGCGGCGCGAGCGGCGGACGTACCAGTTCGAGAGGTCGTCGACGAACGCGGACAGCAGCTTGCCGGCCCGCTGGGTGTCGTACGCCTCCAGGGACTGGGTCACCTGGTCGGTGAGCGCGTGCAGTTCGGAGAGCAGCCAGCGGTCCAGCACCGGGCGGTCGGCCGGGGCCGGGTCGGCGGCGGACGGCGCCCAGTCGGACGTGCGCGCGTACAGGGCCTGGAAGGCGACCGTGTTCCAGTAGGTGAGGAGCGTCTTGCGGACGACCTCCTGGATGGTGCCGTGCCCCACGCGGCGGGCCGCCCACGGCGAACCGCCGGCCGCCATGAACCAGCGCACCGCGTCGGCGCCGTGCCGGTCCATGAGCGGGATCGGCTGGAGGATGTTGCCCAGGTGCTTGGACATCTTGCGGCCGTCCTCGGCGAGGATGTGGCCGAGACAGACCACGTTCTCGTACGACGACTTGTCGAAGACCAGCGTGCCGATCGCCATCAGCGTGTAGAACCAGCCACGGGTCTGGTCGATCGCCTCGGAGATGAACTGGGCCGGGTACCGGCTCTCGAACAGCTCCTTGTTCTTGTACGGGTAGCCCCACTGCGCGAACGGCATCGAGCCCGAGTCGTACCAGGCGTCGATGACCTCGGGCACGCGCGTGGCCTGCTCGCCGCACTCGGGGCAGGCGAAGGTGACCTCGTCGATGAACGGGCGGTGCGGGTCGAGGCCCGACTGGTCGGTGCCGGTCAGCTCGGTGAGTTCGGCCCGGGAGCCGACACAGGTGAGGTGGTCGTCCGCGCAGCGCCAGATGGGCAGCGGGGTCCCCCAGTAGCGGTTGCGGGACAGCGCCCAGTCGATGTTGTTGTTCAGCCAGTCGCCGTACCGGCCGTGCTTGACCGTGTCCGGGAACCAGTTGGTCTTCTCGTTCTCCTCCAGGAGCCGGTCCTTGACCGCAGTGGTGCGGATGTACCAGGACGGCTGTGCGTAGTAGAGCAGCGCGGTGTGGCAGCGCCAGCAGTGCGGATAGCTGTGCTCGTAGGGCAGGTGGCGGAAGAGGAGACCACGTGCGCGCAGGTCCTCGGTGAGCGTTTCGTCGGCCTTCTTGAAGAAGACGCCGCCGACCAGCGGGACGTCCTCCGCGAAGGTGCCGTCCGGGCGGACCGGGTTCACCACCGGCAGGCCGTAGGCACGGCTCACCCTCAGGTCGTCCTCACCGAAGGCGGGGGACTGGTGCACCAGTCCCGTACCGTCCTCGGTCGTCACGTACTCGGCGTTCACCACGTAGTGGGCGGGCTGCGAGAACTCCGAGAAGTCCACCAGCCCGAAGGGCCGCTCGTACGTCCAGCGCTCCATCTCGGCGCCGGTGAAGGTCCGGCCCGTGGCCCGCCAGCCCTCGCCGAGCGCCTGGGCGAGCAGCGGCTCGGCGACGACCAGCTGCTCCTCGCCGTCGGTCGCGACGACGTAGGTGACCTCGGGGTGCGCGGCGACCGCCGTGTTGGAGACCAGGGTCCAGGGGGTGGTCGTCCACACCAGGAGCGCGGCCTCGCCCGCGAGGGGGCCGGAGGTGAGGGGGAAGCGGACGTAGACGGACGGGTCGACGACCGTCTCGTAGCCCTGGGCCAGCTCGTGGTCCGACAGGCCCGTGCCGCACCGCGGGCACCAGGGGGCGACGCGGTGGTCCTGGACCAGCAGCCCCTTGCCGAAGATCTCCTTCAGCGACCACCAGACCGATTCGATGTACTCGGGGTCCATCGTGACGTAGGCGTCGTCCAGGTCGACCCAGTAGCCCATGCGGGTCGTCAGGTCGGAGAAGGCGTCGGTGTGCCGCAGCACGGACTCGCGGCACTTGGCGTTGAACTCGGCGATGCCGTACGCCTCGATGTCCTGCTTGCCGGAGAAGCCCAGCTCTTTCTCGACCGCCAGCTCCACCGGGAGGCCGTGGCAGTCCCAGCCCGCCTTGCGGCCCACGTGGTAGCCGCGCATGGTGCGGAAGCGGGGGAAGACGTCCTTGAAGACGCGGGCCTCGATGTGGTGCGCGCCGGGCATGCCGTTGGCGGTGGGCGGGCCTTCGTAGAAAACCCACTCGGGGCGGCCCTCGGACTGCTCCAGGCTCTTGGCGAAGATCTTCTGCTCACGCCAGAAGTCGAGCACCCCGTGCTCCAGCACGGGCAGGTCGACCTGGGCGGGTACCTGGCGGTAGGTCGGCGCTGTCATCTGCGAGCTTCCTCCAACGGAACTTGCTGCCTTCCGTCGGAGGGACGAGAGCCTTCTGGCCTGTCGACGCCATGTGCGGCGCGCTCCCGCGGTACCACCCTCCTTGGCCCCCGGTGCGACGGACACGCCGGTGAGCCCCCTCATTGGGTCGCGATGCCGGTTCTACTCGCCGCCGCGGATCCTTGGCGGCTTTCTTCCGGCGGCTCCGGGGTGATCTTCACGTCGCGCTCGCCCCCGGGCTTCCACCGTCCCCGGGTCGCTCTGGGCTGCGTACGCCGCTACTCGTCCCCATCCACGCTTTTCGCTCCGCCCAGTGTACGGCGCTCCAGGGACAGCGGCCGACCGATTTCGGGCCGGGGTCCCTCGCCACCGGTGGCGAGGGACCCCGGCTAGTGGTGAGATGACCCGAATGGAGAGGTACGGGTGTTCGTATCCTGGGATGCCCGGCTCAGCGGATTACCCGGCGGAGAGCTGGGCACAACGCATGAAGGCTTGCTGCGCGGGGGTCGCGGGGCGGGCGGATCGGGCGGCGTGCCCCGTTGCCGCGGGACTCAAGTCGATTTATCGTCCCAGCACGATTCGCGAGCAAGGTCACAATATGTGAAGGGGCCGCGGCCATGGTGGCGAAAAAGAGCGCCGTACGGCAGTCGGCATCGGGCAGGTCCCGGGCCGTCGCCGGGGCCGCGTCCGGCGGCCCGGCGAAGGGCACGAGGAGCAAGAAGAGCGCACAGGGACGGACCGCGAAGAAGCCGCCCGCGTCGAACCGGGCGCCCTCGAAAAAGGCGGCCGACGCGGTGGTCGTGACCTCCCCCGCCGGGGAGACCGCCGGAGCGACGGAACCTTCCGGGAAGGCTCCCGCGCGGCAGCGGACGGCGGGGAAGGCCGTCACGAAGAAGGCAGCAGCTCAGAAGGCAGCAACTCAGAAGGCAGCAGCTCAGAAGACGGCCGCCAAGGAGTCTGCTGCCGGGGACTCGGCCGCCACGCGGGTCCCC
Source organism: Streptomyces sp. NPDC001270 (assembly GCF_042896695.1). Classification (NCBI taxonomy): domain Bacteria; kingdom Bacillati; phylum Actinomycetota; class Actinomycetes; order Kitasatosporales; family Streptomycetaceae; genus Streptomyces; species Streptomyces sp. NPDC001270. The sequence goes on from NZ_JBIAXM010000014.1 coordinate 86,047, forward strand.
AGGAGCACCGCCGCCGGGAACGCCGTTGCCGCGAAGGCCGTTCCCGGGGAGGCGGCCGCGGAGACGGCCGCCGTGCAGGAGACGGTCGGCAGGAAGGCGGTCGACAAGAAGGCGATCGACAAGGTCGACAACAAGAGGGCGGTCGGCAGGAAAGCGGTCGCCGAGGAGGCGCCGGCTGCCGGGACGGCGGCGGCTCCCGGGGAGCAGGCCGCGAAGAGGGCGGCGCCCGGGAAGCCGGCCCGGAAGACCGCGGTCGGCAAGAAGGCGGCATCGATGGCGCCCCAGAAGGACGCGGTCGCTCAGAGGGAGAAGGGCGCGGTCGCAGGGAAGGACACCGGCCGGAAGGCGGCGGCCAGGGGCGCGGCCGCCGGGCGGACGGCGGCCGAGGAGGGCGGCTCCGCGAAGGACACCGCCAAGGGCACGGGCAGGAAGAGCACGGCCAAGAAAGCGGGCGCGGCGCAGGCCGCGAAGCAGACGGGAGCCACGACGGTGGTTGCGAAGAAGACTCCTGGCACGGCCACGGCGGCCAAGACCGCCGTCCCCAAGGCACGGGTGGCCGCGGTGGCGGAACCCGGTGCGCTCGCGGTCCGCCCGGGCGAGGACCCCTGGACACCCGAGGAGGTCGAGGAGGCCCGCGCGGAGCTGCTGTCCGAGGACGAGCGGCTGCGCAACGAGATCAGCTCCTCCGAGGCGTCCCTGGTGGGCCTGATGCGCGACTCCGGGGACGGCGCGGGCGACGACCAGGCGGACACCGGGACCAAGAACATCACGCGCGAGCACGAGATGGCGCTGGCCGCCAACGCGCGCGAGATGCTCATCCAGACCGAGCGCGCCCTGCGACGGCTGGACGCGGGCACCTACGGACTGTGCGAGAACTGCGGCGACCCCATCGGGAAGGCCCGGATGCAAGCCTTCCCCCGGGCCACCCTGTGCGTCGAGTGCAAACAGAAGCAGGAACGCCGCTACTGAGAGCACGGGGTGTCGGCGGCGTGCCGTAGTCTCGTCCCAGTCAGGTACCTAGGCTGAGGGACTCACGTGGCAGAGGCGGAGCGCATCATCGGTACGCCGGACACCCCGGACGACAGCGATGAGCTGACGGCCGGAGCGGACGAACAGGACATCCCCGCCGAGCGGCCCCGTCGTCGCAGGCTCGCCGTGCTGTTCGCGGTGGCCGTCTTCGCGTACGCCCTCGACCTGGTCAGCAAGATGATCGTGGTCGCGAAGCTGGAGCACCACCCGCCGATCGAGGTCATCGGGGACTGGCTGGAGTTCAACGCGATCCGCAACGCCGGCGCCGCCTTCGGCATCGGACAGGCGTTCACGATCATCTTCACCGTGATTGCGGCGGCCGTCGTCGTGGTGATCGTCCGCCTGGCCCGCAAGCTCTACAGCCTGCCCTGGGCGATCGCGCTCGGCCTGCTGCTCGGCGGCGCGTTCGGCAACCTCACCGACCGGATCTTCCGCTCACCGGGGGTCTTCAAGGGCGAGGTCGTCGACTTCATCGCGCCCAAGGGATTCGCGGTGTTCAACCTGGCGGACTCGGCGATCGTCTGCGGTGGCATCCTGATCGTGCTGCTGTCCTTCCGCGGCCTCGACCCGGACGGCACCGTCCACCGGGACTGACCGCACCGGCCGGGCCGCGGACCCGGGTCCCCGGCCGAGGGGGTCCCGGCGGCACGGGCCCGCGGATCTCGTACGAGGCTGTCGGACCCGTCCGGCATACTCGACGCGTGAGCACGATTCCCGAGATCCGTACCCTGCCCGTGCCCGACGGCCTGGAGGGCGAGCGCGTCGACGCCGCCATCTCCCGCATGTTCGGCTTCTCCCGCACCAAGGCGGCCGAGCTGGCCGCGGCGGGCAAGGTGCAGGTCGACGGCGCGGTGGTCGGCAAGTCCGAGCGGGTGCGCGGCGGGGCCTGGCTGGAGGTCGAGATGCCGCAGGCGCCCGCCCCGGTGCAGGTGGTCGCCGAGCCGGTCGAGGGCATGGAGATCGTGCACGACGACGAGGATGTCGTCGTGATCGTCAAGCCCGTCGGTGTCGCCGCCCACCCGTCGCCGGGCTGGAGCGGGCCGACGGTCATCGGCGGCCTCGCCGCCGCCGGCTACCGGATCTCCACCTCCGGCGCGGCCGAACGCCAGGGCATCGTGCACCGCCTCGACGTCGGCACCTCGGGCCTGATGGTGGTCGCCAAGTCCGAGTACGCGTACACGTCGCTCAAGCGCCAGTTCAAGGAGCGCACGGTCGACAAGCGGTACCACACGCTGGTCCAGGGCCACCCGGACCCGACGAGCGGCACCATCGACGCCCCCATCGGCCGCCACCCCAACCACGACTACAAGTGGGCGGTCACCGCCGACGGAAAGCCCTCCGTCACGCACTACGACCTCATCGAGGCGTTCCGCGCGGCCTCCCTGCTCGACGTGAAGCTGGAGACCGGCCGCACCCACCAGATCCGCGTCCACATGGCCGCCCACCGCCACCCCTGCGTCGGCGACCTGACCTACGGCGCCGACCCCACGCTCGCCAAGCGGCTGTGCCTCGGCCGCCAGTGGCTGCACGCCGTACGGCTCGGCTTCGAGCACCCCGGGGACGGCAAGTGGGTCGAGTTCGCCAGCGACTACCCCGACGACCTGCAACAGGCGCTGGACCGGGTCCGTGAGGAGACCTACGCGTGAGCGCCGGCCACGAGGTGCGCACCGCCGAGGACCCGGCGGACCTGGAAGCCTGCTTCGCGGTGCGCAAGGAGGTCTTCGTCGCCGAACAGGGCGTCCCGGAGGACATCGAGTACGACGCGTACGACGCCGTCGCCGTGCACGTCCTGGCGGTCCGCGCGGACGGGGTGCCGCTCGGCACCGGCCGGCTGCTGTACGGCGCCCGGGCAGCCGGGAAGACCGGCGGTGACCCGACGCTCGGCTCGCTGGGGCGGCTCGCCGTCCGGCGGGAAGCGCGCGGGCTCGGCATCGGCGTCGCCCTGGTGCGGGCCATCGAGGAAGCCGCACGCGCGCGTGGCCTTGCGGCGGTCGACCTGCACGCCCAGACGCACGCCCAGGGTTTCTACGAGCGGCTGGGCTATGTGCCCTACGGGCCGGAGTACCTGGAGGCGGGGATCCCGCATCAGGGGATGCGGCGCGTCCTGTAGCCGGGGCGTCCGGCGGACGGGCACGAGGGAGGACATGGCAGGCTGAGCACCGTCGTGTGATCGTCGACTCCCGGAGCGTCGGCCTTGGATCAGTTGGCCCTGTTGTTCGTTCTGCTGCTCGGGGCTCTGGTCAGCGTCCCCGTCGGGGACCGGCTCGGGCTGCCGGCGCCGATCCTGGTGACCCTGCTCGGGATCGTCCTCTCGCTGCTCGACTTCGTCCCGAACGTGAACATCCCGCCCGAGCTGATCCTGCCCGGCCTGCTGCCACCGCTCCTGTACGCGGCGGTGCGGCGGACGTCCTGGCGGCAGTTCGCGGCCAACAAGCGGCCCATCTTCCTGCTGGCCGTGGCCCTGGTGTTCGTCACCACCGTCTCCGTGGCGTTCGTCGCCAACGCGATCGTGCCCGGCCTGCCGATCGCCGCCGCGGTGGCGCTGGGCGCGCTGGTCGCCCCGCCCGACCCGGTCGCCGCCACCGCGGTCGCCGGACAGTTGGGGCTGCCGCGCCGGCTGGTGTCGATCCTGGAGGGCGAGGGGCTGTTCAACGACGTCACCGCCATCGTCCTGTACCACGTGGCGATCGCCGCCGTCGTCAGCGGCGCCTTCTCGCCCTGGCGGGCCGGGCTCGACCTGGTGCTGTCGGCGGTCGTCGCCGTCGTCGTGGGTCTCGCCCTGGGCTGGGGCGCGAACAAGCTGATGGACGTCCTCGGGGACGCGACCCTGCAGATCGGGCTGACCCTGCTCGTGCCGTACGTGTCGTACGTACTCGCGGAGAAGCTGCACGGCTCCGGCGTGCTGGCGGTGCTCACCACCGCGCTGTTCATCTCCGAGTACGCCGCCGATGCCGACGACGTGATGACCCGGCTCGCCGGGCACGCCTTCTGGGACATCGTCGACACGCTCGTCACCGGGGTCGCGTTCGGACTGATCGGGCTCGAACTGCACAACGCGATCCGGACCGCGTCCGGGCGCTGGCCCGAACTGCTCGGCTGGGCCGCCGCCGTGGTCGGAGTCGTGGTGGTCGTGCGGCTGTTGTGGCTGCTGCCCGCCACCTGGCTCACCAAGCGGATGCACGCGCTGCGGAACTACGACGAGGACATCCCGACCTCGCTGCGGGAGACCGTCGTCATGTGGTGGTCGGGGATGCGCGGGGTGGCCTCGGTGGCGCTGGCCCTGGCCATTCCGCTGACCACCTCGGACGGCTCCCCGTTCCCCGACCGGGACGAGATCGTGTTCGTCGCGTTCGGGGTGATCCTGGCGACGCTGGTGCTCCAGGGGCTGACCCTGCCGTGGCTGGTGAAGCGGCTCGGGGTGCGGTCCGACACCCAGCGGGAGAAGGAGTTCGAGAAACACCTGGCGGTGCGGGCGGCCCGGGCGGCGAAGCGGCGGTTGCAGGAGATCGAAGACGTCGAGGAACTGCCGGACGAGCAGGCCGAGCAGTTGCTGCGGCGGGCCTTCGAGATCGGTGTGCGGATCAGCCCGGACATCGGCGAGGAAGAACGCCGGGAAGCGCATGAGAAACGGGTGCGTCGGGTACGGCGGCTGCGGCGGATCTACGCGGAGATGCTCAGCGCGGCACGGCACGAGGTGCTGGCGGCGCGGAGCGAACCGGGGGCGGACCCGGAGATCGTGGACCGGGTGCTCCGCCATCTGGACGTGCGCAGCCTGCGCTGACCGGGCCCGGGCGGCCTTGACCCGGTCGGGTTCGCGGGGTCCTGACCCGGTCACCCCAAGACAGTCCGGTCATATGAACACACGGCGGCTGTGGATATCCGGAGGCCCGGGTGGCGTCCGGCTCGTACTCTCGGATCATGGCTCGCAACATTGTGATCAGTGGTGGTGGTACGGGGATCGGGCTCGCGACGGCTCGGGTCTTCGCGGCGGACGGCGACCGGGTGCTGCTGCTCGGGCGGCGCGCCGAGGTGCTGGAGGAGGCGGGAGTACCGGGGGCGCTGACGTACGCCGTCGACCTCGCCGACCCGGCGGGCGTGCGCGGTGTGGCACGGTTCGTCGCCGAGGAGTTCGGCACCGTGGACGTGCTCGTGCACAGCGCGGGCGGCAACGGACTCCGCGAACCGGAGGCACCCGCCGGCGACCCCCTGCACGCCGTCGCACACAACTGGTCCGTCAACTTCCGGATCAACACCCTGACCGCCGTGCTCCTCACGGAAGCGCTCGGGGAACGGCTCGCCGAGCCCGGCGGGCGGGTGCTGTTCCTCAGCTCCATAGCCGCGTACCGAGGGTCGGGAACCGGGGCGTACGCTGCCGCCAAGGCCGCCCTGCACCCCTACGCCCACGACCTGGCCCGGCGGTTGGGCCCGCGCGGCATCACCGTGAACGTGGTCGCTCCCGGCTATGTGGAGGACACCGAGTTCTTCGGGGACGCGATCGCGGAGAGACGGCGGGAACAGCTGATCGCCGAGACGTCCACCGGCCGGGCCGGCACGCCGGGGGACGTCGCTGCCACCCTGCACTGGCTGGCCTCGCCCGGCGCCGGGCACATCACCTCGCAGATCATCCAGGTCAACGGAGGTGCGGAACGCGGCCACTGAACGATCGGGCGCGGCTGCCGGCCGGTACCGTCACCCGCGGCCGGTCCGCGGCGGTTCGTGCGCACGCCGTGCGGCCGGGCCGTCCTGGGCGGGGATGCCGCCCGGCGGCGGCACGGCGTCCGCCGTGTTCACCCGGGGCAGCGCGTACGGGTGTTCCGCGCACAGCCACCGGATCATCTGCTCGCGCACGGTGACCCGGACCGTCCAGATGTCGTCCGCGTCCTTGGCGGTCACCAGGGCACGCACCTGGATGGTGTTCGGCGTCGCGTCGGTGACCGCGATGCCGCCGGAGCGGCCGTCCCAGGCCGGGCACTCGCTCAGGATGTCGCGCAGCTTCTCCCGCATCGCCTCCAGCGGCGCGGAGTGGTCGAGGTGCCAGTAGACGATGCCGCTCATCTGCGGGGTGCCGCGCGACCAGTTCTCGAACGGTTTGGAGGTGAAGTACGACACGGGCATGGTGATCCGGCGCTCGTCCCAGGTCCGTACGGTGAGGAACGTCAGCGTGATCTCTTCGACGGTGCCCCACTCGCCGTCCACGACCACCACGTCGCCGAGCCGCACCATGTCCCCGAAGGCGATCTGCAGCCCCGCGAACAGATTGGCCAGCGTGGACTGGGCGGCGACGCCGGCGACGATGCCGAGGATGCCGGCCGAGGCCAGCAGCGAGGCACCGGCCGCGCGCATCGCCGGGAACGTCAGCAGCATCGCCGCCACGGCCATCACGCCGACCACGGCCGCCACCACCCGCATGATCAGCGACACCTGCGTGCGGACCCGGCGGAGCCGGGCCGGATCGCGGTGGACGCGGGCGTAACGGGAGTAGGAGGTCTCGACGATCGCCGCCGCGATCCGCACCACCAGCCAGGCCGCCGATCCGATCAGCACCAGGGTCAGCGTCCGGCCGACCGCGACCCGGTATCCCGGCAGCAGCCGCGCCTGCTCGTAGGAGCTTCTGAGCAGGGCGGCGCACAGCACCAGTTGGTACGGGATCCGGCTGCGCCGCAGCAGGCCCCACAGCGGCGTATCTCTGTGCCGCTCGTCGGCCTTGCGCAGCAGCAGGTCCGTGACCCAGCCGATGAGCAGGGTCAGAACGACGCATCCACCGACCACGATCAGGGGACGGAGCACGTTTTCCATGCCTGAGAACGTAACCGGCACCGGCCGCCGTGAACACGCGGGACCGGCACCGGAACGGATCCGGCCGCAGACCGCTGTCGTACCCGGCTGGCACGATGGCGCCATGAACATCATGCTCTTTCACTCGGCCTACGGCCTCAGACCCGCGGTGCGCGCCGCGGCCGACCGGTTGCGGGCCGCCGGGCACGAGGTGTGGACACCGGACCTCTTCGGGGGGAGCACCTTCGAGACGGTCGAGGAAGGCATGGCCCGCAAGGAGGAGATCGGCAAGGACGAGCTGCTGAGGCGGGCCGTGCTGGCGGCGGCGCCCTACTCGGAGCGCGGGCTGGTGTACGCCGGGTTCTCGTTCGGCGCCTCCGTCGCGCAGACCCTGGCGCTCGGCGACGAGAAGGCGCGCGGGCTGCTGCTCCTGCACGGCACGTCGGACATCGCGCCGGGCGTCTCGGTGGACGGCCTGCCGGTCCAGTTGCACGTCGCCGAACCGGACCCGTTCGAGACGGACGACTGGCTGAGCGCCTGGTACCTGCAGATGGGCAGAGCGGGAGCGGACGTCGAGGTGTACCGGTACGCCGGGGCCGGCCACCTCTACACCGACCCCGGCCTGCCGGACTACGACGAGGAGGCCGCCGAGGCCACCTGGCGGGTGGTGCTCGGCTTCCTCGCCGCCCTGTAGTGCGCGGCTGCACCGGGTCGTAGGCGCGTTCGGCCTTCTGGGGGCCGCTGCGGGTGCGGTAGGAACGCGCCCAGGACGTGGTCGCGTCCGCGCCGGTGCGGTCGGACAGCGCGTAGTGGACCAGCTGCACGCGGTCGGCGGTGCTGTCCGGCGGCTACGAGCGAGGACGGGCGAACGTGGGATGTTCGCCCGCCCTACGTCCGGGGGTCGGATCCGACCGGTCGTCAGCCCTTGAGGGCGGCGTCCACCACCCGGTTGAAGTCGTCCACCGTCATCGGCGGGTTGCCCTGGCTGTCGGCGGTGAGCATCTTGCCGTCCATGACGAAGCTCGGAGTGCCGGTCACGCCGTCCTTGTTGGTGTCGAAGCTCTTCGACATCGCCACCGCCCAGGCGTCGTAGGTGCCGTTCTTCACCGCGTTCTGGAACTTGGTGTTGCCCTTCAGGGCGGGAACGGTGTCGGCGACCTCGATCAGGTAGCTGTCCTTCTTGAACTTGTCGTCCGTCTCGTCCGGGTGCCACTTCTTCGAGTACAGGGCGGTCTTGTAGTCGACGAACGCCTCCGGGCTGACGTTCAGCGCGGCCCCCAGGGCGCTCAGTGCCTTCTTGGAGCCCTCGCCGTTGCTGCCGATCTTGCCCTTGCCCAGCGAGTCGCCGTCGATGAAGGTGCCGCCGACGTACTGGATCTTGTACTTGCCGTCGTCGACGTCCTTCTTCACGGTCGAGCCGACGGTCTGCTCGAACTGGGCGCAGACCGGGCAGCGCGGGTCCTCGTAGACCTTGAGGGTCTTCGTCGCGCTGCTCTTGCCGATGGTCACCGTGGTGCCGTCGGTGCCGGAGGTGTTGGCCGGCGCGACGACCTTGGCGTCCTTCTCGGACTCCCAGTAGCTGGGCTTGTTGGCCTGGACGACGGCGTAGCCTATGCCGCCGGCGGCGGCCAGCACGGCCACCACCGAGCAGGCCACGACGATCTGCCGCCTGACCTTGGCCCGCTTGGCCTGCCGCTCGCGCTCCTCGCGCAGCCGCTCCCGGGCCGCCGTCTTCGCCGCCTGGGTGTTCCGCTTGCTCATAGTGATGATCTCCCTGTGGGACGCGCACCTGTGGTGCGCGCAATACGTGTGAGGGACTTCTGGTGCTCGGCCGTGCCCGCCTCGCCGGACCGGGCCGGCGGCCTCGCTCAGGCGAAGGCCAGGGCTCCCGGGGAAGCCGGAGAGGCCGGGGAGCACGAGCACGGTGGTCCACGCCGTCCCAGGGAGTGCACGAGGATCCGGTCACGGGCGGTGGCCGCGCGCGGCGCGGGGCGCGGCAGCCGGCGTACCGGGGCGATCCGCATCACCACCGCCACCACGGCCACCGCCAGCAGCAGCGGCCGGAACGTGGTGGCGGCGACCGCACGCAGCAGCTGGGCCAGGGCCCGCTCGCCGCGCCGCAGCCAGACCGCCGCCAGCAGCCCCACGCCGACGTGCGCGGCGAGCAGCAGCCAGGCGGCGGCCGGGTCGGCGTGCGCGAGGAGCGCGGAGGCGCTGCCGGGGCCGCCGGTCACCTGGGCCAGCGGGGCGCCCAGGGGGCCGCCCTGGCACAGCACGTCGAGGCCGACCGCGCGCAGCGGGCCGGCGACCGGGCCGCCCGCCCGGCCATAGCAGGCGTGCTGACCGGTGGTGAACACCGTGTCGGCGGTCAGCTCCAGCGGGATCAGCAGGGCCGCGATACGGCCGAAGCCGCGCTCGCGGCCCGCCAGCGCGTACGCGGTGACGAAGATGCCCGCGGCGACCGCGGCCACGGTCGCCATCGGCAGCGGGGCCCGGGACAGCAGCACGTGCGACGCGGTGCTGAGTGTCACGACGAAGGCCGTGAACAGCGCCGCGCGCACGGCTCTGAACTGGGTCCCGGATATGTCCATAACGGAGGAGAGTCTGTCACGTCCTCAGGTAAAGGACCCCTAAAGGGTGCCTGTGAGTCCGGCTGGTTACAGCCCCGGAATCCGGCCGTTGCGGAACAGGTCGACGAAGATCTGGTGGTCCGCACGCGCGCGTGCGCCGTAGCGGTGGGCGAAATCCGTCAGCAGGGCCGCGAAGCCCTCCTCGTCGGCCGCGATGGCCGCGTCGATGGCGCGCTCCGTGGAGAACGGCACCAGGGACTCGCCCGAGGTGTTGTCCGCCGCGGCGTGCATCGTCGCGGTGGCCCGGCCCAGGTCGGCGACGACGGCCGCGATCTCCTCCAGGTCGTCGATGTCGCCCCAGTCCAGGTCCACGGCGTACGGCGAGATCTCGGCGACCAGCTGGCCCGCGCCGTCCAGCTCGGTCCAGCCCAGCCACGGGTCGGCGTGCGCCTGCAGGGCACGCTGGGAGATCACCGTGCGGTGGCCCTCGTGCTGGAAGTAGTCACGGATCGCCGGGTCGGTGACATGCCGGGAGACGGCCGGGGTCTGGGCCTGCTTGACGTAGATCACCACGTCGTTCTCCAGGGCGTCGCTGTTGCCCTCCAGAAGGATGTTGTACGACGGCAAGCCGGCCGAGCCGATGCCGATGCCGCGCCGCCCGACGACGTCCTTCACCCGGTAGGAGTCCGGGCGCTCCAGCGACGACTCCGGCAGCGTCTCCAGATAGCCGTCGAACGCCGCGAGCACCTTGTAGCGGGTGGCCGCGTCCAGCTCGATGGAGCCGCCGCCGGGCGCGAAGCGGCGCTCGAAGTCACGGATCTCGGTCATGGAGTCCAGCAGTCCGAAGCGGGTCAGCGAGCGTGCGTCGCGCAGCGCGTCGAGCAGCGGGCCCCGCGCGGTGTCCAGCGTGAAGGGCGGCACCTCGTCGCGCTTGGCGCCGGTGGCCAGGGCGTGGATGCGCTCCCGGTAGGCGGCCGCGTAGACGGTGACCAGATCGGTGATCTGGGCGTCGCTCAGCGCCTTCGCGTACCCGACGAGCGCGACGGAGGCGGAGAAGCGCTGCAGGTCCCAGGTGAAGGGGCCGACGTACGCCTCGTCGAAGTCGTTGACGTTGAAGACCAGCCGGCCGTTGGAGTCCATGTACGTGCCGAAGTTCTCCGCGTGCAGGTCGCCGTGGATCCACACGCGCGCGGTGCGCTCGTCCAGGTACGGGCCGCTCAGTATCCGCCCGGCGCCCCTTTCGGCGTGCCCGGCGTCGAGGTCGTGGTAGAAGAGGCACGCCGTGCCCCGGTAGAACGCGAACGCCGAGGCCGCCATCTTGCGGAACTTCACGCGGAACGCGGCCGGGTCGGCGGCCAGCAGCTCGCCGAAGGCGGTGTCGAAAACGGCGAGGATCTCCTCGCCGCGCTGCTCGTCGTTGAGCTGGGGGACCGACATCGCTGGGTGCCTCCTGGTGCGGATGGTGCGTGACATGGGGCGGATCCTCCCCTGCCGATCAACGTGCGGCGCGGCGGGGGAGTGCCCGTGCTCAGTGCACGAAGGTACGCGGGGCAGCCCGCCGGGCGTCAGTGCTCCGGCATAGAATTCGACCCTGTCCCCCCCGGACCGTCCGCTGCCGGTCGGAAGATCGTCGACACCCTGCCCACCCGTCACCCGACCACCACCCCTCAACGAGGCGCTTCGCGCCGCACCCCTCGATCTCGGAGGCTCAAACCGTGTCAAAGCCGCCCTTCACGCACCTGCACGTCCACACCCAGTACTCGATGCTGGACGGTGCCGCGCGGCTCAAGGACATGTTCAGTGCCTGCAACGAGATGGGCATGACGCACATCGCCATGTCCGACCACGGCAACCTGCACGGCGCGTACGACTTCTTCCACTCCGCGAAGAAGGCCGGGGTGACCCCGATCATCGGAATCGAGGCGTACGTCGCCCCGGAATCGCGGCGCAACAAGCGCAAGGTCCAGTGGGGTCAGCCGCACCAGAAGAAGGACGACGTCTCCGCGAGCGGTTCGTACACCCACCTGACGATGTGGTCGACGAACAAGACGGGTCTGCACAACATCTTCCGGCTCTCCTCGGACGCGTACGCCGAGGGCTGGCTGACGAAGTGGCCCCGGATGGACAAGGAATCCATCGCCAAGTGGTCCGACGGCATCGTGGCCTCCACCGGCTGCCCGTCCGGCGAGGTGCAGACCCGGCTGCGGCTGGGCCAGTTCGACGAGGCGCTGAAGGCCGCCGCGGACTACCAGGACATCTTCGGCAAGGACCGTTTCTTCCTGGAACTGATGGAGCACGACCTCGAACTGGAGCGCCGGGTCCGCGACGACCTGCTGGAGGTCGGCCGGAAGCTGGGCATCCCCCCGCTCGTCACCAACGACTCGCATTACACCTACGCGCACGAGGCGAGCGCCCACGACGCCCTGCTGTGCATCCAGACCGGCAAGAACCTCTCCGACCCGAACCGCTTCAAGCTGGACGGCGGCGGCTACTACCTGAAGTCGACCGAGGAGATGTACGGCCTGGTGGACTCGGACATCTGGCGGCAGGGCTGCGACAACACCCGGCTGGTGGCCGAGATGGTGGACACCACGGGCATGTTCGAGAAGCGCGACCTGATGCCCAAGTTCGACATCCCCGAGGGCTACACCGAGGTCACCTGGTTCAAGGAGGAAGTGCGGCGCGGCATGCAGCGCCGCTTCCCGGGCGGCGTCCCCGACGACCGCCAGAAGCAGGCCGACTACGAGATGGACGTCATCATCTCGATGGGCTTCCCCGGTTACTTCCTGGTGGTCGCCGACTTCATCATGTGGGCCAAGAACAACGGCATCGCGGTCGGACCCGGCCGCGGCTCGGCGGCCGGCTCCATCGTGGCCTACGCCATGGGCATCACCGACCTCGACCCGATCCCGCACGGTCTGATCTTCGAGCGGTTCCTCAACCCCGAGCGCATCTCGATGCCCGACGTCGACATCGACTTCGACGAGCGTCGGCGCGTCGAGGTGATCAGGTACGTGACGGAGAAATACGGCGCCGACAAGGTCGCCATGATCGGCACCTACGGCACCATCAAGGCCAAGAACGCGATCAAGGACTCCGCGCGCGTGCTCGGCTATCCGTACGCGATGGGTGACCGCATCACCAAGGCCATGCCCGCCGACGTCCTCGGCAAGGGCATCCCGCTGTCCGGCATCACCGACTCCGCCCACCCCCGCTACTCGGAGGCGGGCGAGGTCCGCGGGATGTACGAGAACGAACCGGACGTGAAGAAGGTCATCGACACCGCGCGCGGTGTGGAGGGCCTGGTCCGGCAGATGGGCGTGCACGCCGCCGGTGTGATCATGTCCAGCGAGACCATCACCGAGCACGTCCCGGTGTGGGTGCGGCACACGGACAACGTGACCATCACGCAGTGGGACTATCCGAGCTGCGAGTCGCTCGGCCTGCTGAAGATGGACTTCCTCGGCCTGCGCAACCTCACGATCATGGACGACGCCGTCAAGATGGTGAAGTCCAACAAGGGCGTCGACATCGACCTCCTCGGTCTCCCGCTCGACGACCCGACGACCTTCGACCTGCTCCAGCGCGGCGACACGCTCGGCGTCTTCCAGTTCGACGGCGGCCCGATGCGCTCGCTGCTGCGGCTGATGAAGCCGGACAACTTCGAGGACATCTCCGCCGTGTCGGCCCTGTACCGGCCGGGTCCGATGGGCATGAACTCGCACACCAACTACGCGCTGCGCAAGAACGGCCAGCAGGAGATCACGCCGATCCACCCGGAGCTCGAGGCGCCGCTCAAGGAGGTCCTGGACGTCACCTACGGCCTGATCGTCTACCAGGAGCAGGTGCAGAAGGCCGCCCAGATCATCGCGGGCTACTCGCTCGGCGAGGCCGACATCCTCCGCCGCGTCATGGGCAAGAAGAAGCCCGAGGAACTGGCGAAGAACTTCACCATCTTCCAGGCCGGCGCCCGCAAGAACGACTTCAGCGACGAGGCCATCCAGGCCCTGTGGGACGTGCTGGTCCCGTTCGCCGGCTACGCCTTCAACAAGGCGCACTCCGCCGCGTACGGACTGGTCTCCTACTGGACCGCGTACCTCAAGGCGAACTACCCCGCCGAGTACATGGCCGCGCTGCTGACCTCCGTCAAGGACGACAAGGACAAGTCCGCGGTCTACCTCAACGAGTGCCGCCGCATGGGCATCAAGGTGCTCCCGCCGAACGTGAACGAGTCGGTGCACAACTTCGCCGCCCAGGGCGACGACGTGATCCTCTTCGGCCTCGAAGCCGTGCGCAACGTCGGCGGCAACGTGGTCGAGTCGATCATCAGGAGCCGCAAGGCCAAGGGCAAGTACGCCTCCTTCCCCGACTACCTCGACAAGGTCGAGGCGGTCGCGTGCAACAAGCGCACCACGGAGTCGCTGATCAAGGCGGGCGCGTTCGACACCCTGGGGCACACCCGCAAGGGGCTGACCGCGCAGTACGAGCCGATGATCGACAACGTGGTCGCGGTCAAGCGCAAGGAGGCCGAGGGCCAGTTCGACCTCTTCGGCGGAATGGGCGAGGAGACCAGCAGCGAGCCCGGCTTCGGACTCGACGTGCAGTTCACCACCGACGAGTGGGAGAAGACCTATCTGCTCGCCCAGGAACGGGAGATGCTGGGTCTGTACGTCTCCGACCACCCCCTCTTCGGCCTGGAGCACGTACTGTCCGACAAGGCCGACGCGGGCATCGCCCAGCTCACCGGCGGCGAGCACGCGGACGGCGCCGTCGTCACCATCGGCGGCATCATCTCGGGCCTGCAACGCAAGATGACCAAGCAGGGCAACGCCTGGGCCATCGCCACGGTGGAGGACCTGGCGGGCTCCATCGAGTGCATGTTCTTCCCGGCGACGTACCAGCTCATCTCGACCCAACTCGTCGAGGACGCCGTCGTGTTCGTCAAGGGCCGCCTCGACAAGCGCGAGGACGTGCCGCGGCTCGTCGCGATGGAGCTGATGGTCCCGGACCTGTCCAACGCCGGTGCCAACGCGCCCGTGATCCTCACCATCCCCGCCCTGAAGGTGACCCCGCCGATGGTCAGCCGCCTCGGCGAGATCCTCAGCCACCACCGGGGCGACAGCGAGGTCCGGATCAAGCTCCAGGGCCCGCGCAAGACGACGGTGCTGCGCCTCGACCGGCACCGGGTGAAGCCCGACCCGGCGCTGTTCGGCGACTTGAAGGTGCTGCTCGGCCCGTCCTGCCTGGCCGGCTGAGTCTTCTGCCACGGTCGGCCGGCTGAGTCCTCCGGCCGCAGCCGCCGGCCGGCCGGGCCCTCCTGGCACCGGCTGAAGTCCGTCCGCGACGAGGGGCGCACCCGAGCAGGGTGCGCCCCTCTGCTGCCTGGGCCTCAACGGCCCTGCCGGACCGGGCCAGTCCGAGCCGGCGAGCCTCAGTTGTGGCCGAAGCTCTTCTTCTGCTTACGGGCAACATCCGCGGGGCCGCCCTGGCCGGGCGCCATCGACGACTCGTGGGACTCCGCAGGCGTCCGCTGTGCCTGCTGCTGAGTCTGCTCGGACTGCGAGGCGCGGTTCTGCGGGCCACCTTGCTTGCGGTTCTTGTTCTTGGCCATGGTGATCTGCCTCCTGTGGGGGATCTAGGGGCCAGGGCCGCCATCAGATTCACATAGCCCGACCGGAGGCGCATGTCGGATAATTACCCTGTGTGACAGGCCGGGTAAGAGCGAAAAGAGCGGATACGCCACGCCGAAGATCGAGTTCGGGCCGTTAACCTCCGCGTGGTCGGGCAGACTCGAAACACAGCCTGAAGCAAACCTCCCGGGAAGAGGGTGAGTCGCGTGGACCGCTGCATCGTCCTGGTGGACGCCGGGTATCTGCTGGGGGCCGCCGCCAGCCTCCTCGCCGGCGAGCCCTCCCGCTCGCGTATCACCGTCGACCACACCGCGCTCATCCAGGCGCTGCGTGAACGCGCCGAGGCCGAGACGGAACGGCCGTTGCTGCGCATCTACTGGTTCGACGGCGCCCCCGACCGGGTCCCGCAGCCGGAACACCGGCGGTTGCGCGTGATGCCCCGGGTCACCGTCCGGCTCGGCGCCCTGACCCGCAGTGACGGGCGTTGGGCGCAGAAGGGCGTGGACGCCGCCATGCACGCCGAGCTGACCGAACTGGCCCGCAACCGCGCCTGCTCCGACGTCGTCCTGGTCACCGGCGACGGCGATCTGCTGCCGGGCATGATGGCCGCCAAGGAGCACGGCGTCGCCGTCCACCTGTGGGCCGTACAGGCCGCCGACGGCGACTACAACCAGTCCGAGGACCTGGTCGCCGAGGCCGACGAGCGGCGTGTCCTGGACCGTACGTGGATCACCAAGGCCGTACGCGCCAAGGAACTCACCGGCATCTGCGCGCCGCCGCCCGCACCCCGGCCCGAGATCGCCGCGATCCTCTCCGCGCCGCTGCCCGAGTCCGCGCCGACCACCCCCGAGCCGACCCCCACCGAGTCCGGCGAGCGCGCCCCCGCGCCCGGGGCGGCGCAGGACGGCAGGCAGGAGCGGGTGCCCGCGCCCAAGGGCGTACCCACGCCCAAGGACCTCGCCGCGCTGCGCGCACCCGGCGCCCCGGCCGCCCAGCCGCCCACGACCGCGACCCTGCGCTGGTCCTCCGACAAGGGCTGGGTGGACCGGCCGGGCGTCCCGGCGGAGTCCGCCGAGGCCGTCTCCATGCCGACGCTGGCCCAGCTGACCACGGCCGAGCAGCGGTGGGCCGACCGGGAGGAGGACATCACCACGGTCGGCGGCGACCCGTACGAGGTGGGACAGGTCTTCGCCCGGCGCTGGATGTCCCGGCTCGGCGACCAGAGCCAGCTGCAGAAGCTGTCCGCCATGTACCCGCGGGTCCCGCACCGCATCGACGGCGAGCTGCTCCGGTACGCGGCCCGCTTCGGACTCCTGGCCCACAAGGACGACCAGATCGACGAGAACGACCGTTACGCCATCCGGGCGGGGTTCTGGCGGGAGGTCGACGTCCGGACCACCGCGGAGAACGGTCCCGGAGCGGAACGGACCGAACCGGCGGCCCCCAACGCCGATCGGGGCCCGCGCACCCCTTAGGCTCGTCCCTTGTGATGACGCGCACGACCCAGGCACTTCCGGAGCGGGACGACGTCGTGTGCGCGGTGCGCGGACTGACGAAGACCTATCCGGCGGTGCGCGGGCGGCGCGGTGTGCCGGCCACCCCCGAGGTACGGGCCACCGACGGGGTGGAACTGGACGTGAGGCGCGGCGAGATCTTCGGGCTGCTCGGGCCGAACGGAGCAGGCAAGTCCACCCTGGTGCGGCAGCTCACCGGGCTGCTCAGGCCGGACGGCGGCAGCGTGGAGATCCTCGGCCACGACATCGTGCGCCACCCCGAGCGGGCCGCGCGCATCCTCGCCTACCTCGGCCAGGAGTCCACCGCCCTCGACGAGCTGACCGTGTCCCTCGCCGCCGAGACCACCGGGCGGCTGCGCGGCCTCGGCGTACGGCAGGCCCGTGCCGAGCGGGACGCCGTCCTCGACGAACTGGGGCTCGCGCCGATCGCCGGGCGGGCCCTGAAGAAGCTGTCCGGCGGGCAGCGGCGGCTCGCCTGCTTCGCCGCCGCGCTGGTGGGCGAGCGCCCGCTGCTCGTCCTCGACGAGCCGACCACCGGCATGGACCCGGTGGCCCGGCGCGCGGTGTGGGCGGCCGTCGACCGGCGGCGCGCCGAGCACGGCGCGACCGTGCTGCTGGTCACCCACAACGTCATCGAGGCGGAGACCGTCCTCGACCGGGTCGCCGTCCTCGACCGGGGCCGGGTCATCGCCTGCGACACCCCCGCCGGACTCAAGGAGCGGGTGGCCGGTGCCGTGCGGGTCGACCTCGTCTGGCGGGAGCGGGCACCGCTGGAGGTGCCCGAGGTGGCCGTGCTGCGCGAGCAGGCCGTGGAGTCCGGCCGGCGCTGGACGCTGCGGCTCGCCCCCGAGGAGGCCCGGGCGGTCGTCGCCACGCTGACCGGCGGGGCCGCGTTCGCCGCGCTGGACGACTTCACGCTCGCCACGCCCAGCCTGGAGGACGTGTACCTGGAACTGGGCGGCGCGGCGCGGCAGGGGCTGGTGAAGGCATGACCGGGACCGCGCGGCGGGCGGTGCGCGCCGTGTCCGCGCCGAGTGCTGCGTCTGTCGTGTCCGTCGTCTCCGTCGCGTCCGTACGGTCTCGCGGAGGCGTACCGGCCGCCGTGGAACCGGCCGCCGCCGGAGGGAAGAGGAGCAGCGCGACGTGAGCGTCGTACCCGTGAAGGTGCCGGTGGGCAGTGCCCCGACCCTGGACGAACAGGCGGGGGCGGCGGCCCCGCTCGGGCCGCCCGCACGGCTGCGGCCGTCGCTGGTGGCCGTCTACCGGGCGCAGCTGTCCAGGGCCCGGGTGGCGCGGATCCCGCTGCTGTTCGTCGCGACCTTCCAGTCGGTCGGCATCATGATCATGATGCGCGGGGTGGTGGACACGCAGAGCGAGGCCCAGTCCGTGGTGGCCGGGGCGTCGATCGTGGTCGTCGCCTACGTCGCGCTCAACCTGCTCTCCCAGTACTTCGGCCAGCTGCGGGCCAGCGGCGGCCTCGACCACTACGCGACGCTGCCGGTGCCGCCCGCGTCGGTGGTGCTGGGCGCGGCGGCCGCGTACGCCTCCTTCACCGTGCCGGGGACCCTGGTCACCGCCGTGTTCGGGTGCGTGCTGTTCGGGCTGCCGCTGACCAACCTGTGGATCCTGCTCGCGGTGATCCCGCTCGCGGGCGCCGCGCTCGCCGGCCTCGGCGCGGCCTGCGGACTGCTCGCACCCCGCCCCGAACTGGCCACCCTGCTCGGGCAGTTGGGCATGTCGGCGGCGCTGCTGCTGGGCGTGCTGCCGCCCGACCGGATGCCGGAGATCGTCCGGCTGGCCCGCGATCTGCTGCCGTCCACCTACGGCGTCGAGGCGTATGCGCGGACCTTCGCGGACCAGCCCGACTGGGCCCTGGTCCTCACTGACCTGGGGGTGTGCGCCGGGGTCGGGGTGATCTCGCTGGCCGTGGCCACCTGGGCGTACCGCCGGGCCGCGGTCCGATGACGCGCCGCACAGCCCGGCCTGGCACGATGTCAGGGTGACCGCACCGCTGACACCGCCTCCGCCACCGCACGACCAGTCCCCGCACCGGACCTGGCAGACGCCGCCTGCCGAAGCGGCCGGGGACGCCCACGAACAGGACGGGCCCGGCATGAAGACCGAAGTCCGGCAGGCCGCCCTGGTGACGGTGGCGATGGTGCTCGGCGGGGTGCTGCTCGGCCTGCTGTGGTGGTGGCTGGCTCCGCACGTGCCGCTGGTCGGGGACGAGGTGGACAAGAAGTGGGTCGTCTACCTCAAGGACAGCGAGGGGGAGCAGGCGATCGGCGTGGACGGCACGTTCACGCTGCTGGCCGCGGCCTTCGGTGTTCTCAGCGCGGTCGTCCTCTTCCTGGTGCGGCGGCGCGGCGGGGTGCCGCTGGTGGTCGGACTGGCCGTCGGCGCGCTGGTCGGGTCGTTGCTGGCGTGGCGGCTCGGGGTGTGGCTCGGACCCACGAAGGACGTGATCGCCCACGCCAAGGAGGTCGGCAAGGGGGTTACCTTCTCGGCTCCGCTGAAACTGGGCGCGAAGGGCGCGGTGCTGGTGTGGCCCATCGCCGCGCTGGTGGTCCACCTCGGCCTGTCGGCACTGTTCGGGCCCAGGGACCCTGATCCGTACCAGCAGGGCCCGTACCAGCCCGGCCAGGGACCGCACGAGCAGGGACCGCCTCAGCCGGGGACGTACGAGGCACCCCGGAACCAGCGCCCCGGGACACCGGACTAGGGCCCCGGGACCCCGCGCGCCGTTCCTACGCCGGTCGGCGTCCGTGGTTGGCGTGGTGCTTCTTGGTGCGCCACTTGCGTTTGCGGGTTCTCTTCGACATGTCTTCCAGTGTTGACCCGGAAGCGCTGTCCGTCGAGCGGTCACGCCCGCCCGATGGGCGCGCGGACGGCGTCGGTGAGCGCGGCCAGGTCGTCCGGCGACAGTTCGACCTCCAGACCGCGGCGGCCCGCGGAGACGCAGATCGTCGCGTGGGCCGACGCCGAGTCGTCGAGGACCGTGCGGAGCTTCTTGCGCTGGCCCAGGGGGGAGATGCCGCCGCGTACGTAGCCCGTGGTGCGCTCGGCCAGGGCCGGGTCTGCCATCGCCGCGCGCTTGCCGCCCACCGCCGACGCCAGGGCCTTGAGGTCGAGGGAGCCGGCCACCGGGACCACCGCCACGGTCAGCGCGCCGTCCACGTCCGCCACCAGCGTCTTGAAGACGCGGTCGGGGGAGACACCCATCGCCTCGGCGGCCTCCTCGCCGTAGGAGGGATGGGCCGGGTCGTGCTCGTAGGAGTGCACGGTGTAGGCGAGGCCCGCGGCGGTCAGCGCCACCGTGGCCGGCGTGCCGCCCGCCCGGCGCCCGCCGCCGGCCCGGTCCGCCCGCGCGTCGTGCGCGCCGGTGCCGTGCTGCTTCTTCTGCTTCTTCGCCATCGGAATCCCGGTGTCAGTTCATGCTGGTAGGGCCGCGGGTCAGCTCCGCCGCGGGCAGCGACGGCAGATGACGGATGACGGCGGTCTCCGAGCGCAGGAGCCTCAGCTCGTCCCGCAGCCGCGAGGCCGTGTCCGGGGCCTGGAGCAGGCGCTGCTTCGTCGGGGTGTCCAGCATCATCGCCGCCGCCACGAGGTAGGAGACGACCGACGGCTCGTCGGGGAGGTCGGAGCCCGGCGACAGGGACCGTTCCCGGGCCCCCGCCAGCCGCTTCTGGTACTGCCGGAACGCCCGCAGCACGCCCTCCGCGAGCGCGCCCGACCCGTCGCCCGGCTCCTCCGGCAGCAGTTCGAGCTCCGCGGTCAGGAAGGGGCCCGTGGCGTCCACCGACAGCAGCCGCACCCGCCGGGTGCCGGTCGCCAGCACCTCGAAGGTGCCGCCCGAGCGCTCCCTGATCGTCGCGGCGTCCGCCACGCAGCCCACGCCGTGGAAGGCCCGGGCCGGGTCGGCGCCGAACCCGGCCGTAGGGCCGCGTTCCGGCACGGCCGTGGGGTCCGGCATGCCCGGTGCGGTCGGCGCCACTTCGTGGCCGTCGCGGATCGCCACGACGGCGAACCGGCGCGGTTCGTCCTCGGGCGTCTTCAGCAGCTCACGCATCATGGCGCGATAGCGCTCCTCGAAGACGTTCAGGGGGAGCACCAGCCCCGGGAACAGCACCGAGTTCAGTGGGAAGAGCGGGAGACGGACGGTGGTCACGGCGTCACAGCCTAATGGCCACGGGCACCGGCATGCCCGCCGTCCTCCCTCCGGGGCCGTCGGGGGGAGGGGACCAGCCCGTCGGGGGTGGGCTGTTCGGTCCCCGCCGGCAGCTCCTCGCGCAGCCGCAGAAAGAGCCCCAGCGGGTCGTCCGACGCCTGGTCCCAGGGGATCGACGTGGCGTACGGGCCGATCAGGTGCAGCTGGTCAAGGGCGTCCTGCCGGCGGTCGAGGCACACCAGGAGGTACGCCAGGAGATTGCGCACCTCGGCCGGCCACGGGTCGGCCGCGGGGAACCGGACGGAGAGCGCGATGGCCCGGTCGGCGGCGGCGTCCACCCGCTCCCGGGGCACCTCGGCGCCCCGGCTCAGGCAGCTGAGGGCCGCGTGCGCCGGGAGCGCCTGGACGAGTGCGCCGGGCGGCGCGTCCTGGGCGGCGGACTCGGCGAAGTCGAAGCATTCGTCGTGGGAGCCGTGCCAGGTCGCGGCGAGGTAGCCGAGGGCGGCCACATGGCAGCCGTAGTGGTGCGGGGAGCGGCGCACCGCCTCCGTCCACAGGCGCTCGAATTCGGTGTGGCCGGCCCGGGTGCCGCACGCGTGGTCCAGCGCGATCCGCCAGGGCACCGGGTCGTGCGGGTCGGCCCGGGTGGCGGCGGCGACGAGCGGGCCGACCTCGGCCAGCAGCTCGGCCCGCGCGGGGGAGGCCCAGCACCGGTCCACGGCGAGCTGGGCGCGCAGCAGCAGCGCGTCCGGGTCGTCGGGGGCGTTCGCGTGCCACTCCTCGGCCCACTCGGGGCGGGAACGGGCGAAGGCGGCCAGCCGCCGCGCGTACCGGTCGCGGTCCTCCCAGCCCGCGGCCTCGCGGGTGGTGGCCAGCAGCTTCGCGGCGGGCCCGTACTCGCCCCGGCCGGCCGCGAGCAGCGCAGGGGCCAGCCGCTCGTCGGGTGCGTCGAGCAGTACCTCGTCGCCGGTCGGCGGTCCGTCGCCGTGGCGCGGGGCGGATCGTGTCCTCCGTGCGGAACGGAGCAGCGCGCGCAGCAGAGACATGGTGTCGACCATTGAAAGACCGCAGGTCGGGGCGGCGCCAGGGGGTTCACGCAACCTACGGAAAGTTGTACGTACGATGGTCAAGTGAGGGTAAAAGGTGACGGTTGTACCACTGTTTGGGTCCCTGTCGGTTTCCTGTGCCCCGAAAGCAGCACGAGGAACCGCGCGCCCAGCCAACGCCCGCCCACCGGCAAGCGCCGCCTGTCCTCAAAAGGGGCGCGGGGAACTGCGCGCCCAGCCACGACGCACCCGCGCCCGCCCGCCCCTTGGAGTCGCCCCCCTTTGGCCTGGTGTCCAGCCAACGCCCGCCCACCGGCAAGCGCCGCCTGTCCTCAAAAGGGGCGCGGGGAACTGCGCGCCCAGCCACGACGCACCCGCGCCCGCCCGCCC